>CAJXZK010000050.1 GCA_913063055.1 uncultured bacterium | reverse complement strand
CTGCTACCTCTCCTTTATACACACCGGCGTTGTGGATTACAGCGTCCATACGACCGAGATGATTCAGCTGCTGAGCGAGGTCTTGCGTTTCACTGAAGTTAGCTAAATCGCCAATCGTTGCAATGGCACCGCAAGCCACTAGGTCGTCGACTGCGCTCAGTCGCTCTTTTGATCTCACGTGCACAACGACTTCATGCCCCTGAGAGATCAGCGTTTTAGCAGCAGCATGACCAAGGCCATCAGCCGAGCCCGTTATAAAAACTCGATGCTTTTTTTTGGCCACTGAGTTATTTGACAAACTGGTCCCTTCCTAAATACCGGCTAGAAATATGGTACCAACGAATCTTACCGTTAAGCTTTAATCGATTAAAGGTTTGTCCATCAGTCCTTACGACGGTCAATCCGAAGAGTAGGCGCAATTCCCTCTTTCACCAAGGTATTCTCCAGCTGATCAAATCGCAAATTAATTGCAGTCATTATGTCTTCATATGCTTTCGCCGTAACACTACTGGAACGGCCTTCTTCCTCCGCGAGCCGCTCCAACACCCACTCACGGGCCATCGTGCCGATAGGTTTCTTTAATTCACTGGCACGAACATAAAGCCTCTGAATACTTTCTTCATCAATTCGAAATTGCACAATTCCCGTCTTAGCAACCTCGGCCCGCGCCTGTAGCAGCGTATCCCGCTTTCGCCTAGAGAGCTCCCTCGGTGTCATTTTCGCCATCTTAGCCAACCCCTCCTAGATATTGACACTTGTATTTGCTTTGGGCGTTATTAGCATGATAAATCCAATCCATGTCGTCTAAATATTCGACGCCGACCTCCAACAACCGCTCCAATTGGGTTTTGCCAACCCACATAATTCTAGGATTGCCCGACTTACTTTCACTTTCATCCACCTCAATAACACAAGGATCTGCAAGCGCCTCCATACATTCCTGCTGAGTCACTCCATGGCGAACGAGGCTATCACTGTTAAACCCAAGAATGGCCAAACCATGCTTCTCCTAACGTATTACAAATGTCATACATTGTCAAGATCAGCGCAGCGATGCCGCATTTCCCATTGCGGCATCAACGCATTTACTATCTTCTTGTAAGACGCTAATTCAGCGATTAAAGTTCAATTGCGTTGCAAGGCTGGCAATCAAACTTTTGAAAAGGCAGCCGGCAGGATACGAAATTTACTTGCGATGCGGTCCTCTGTCGCCTATCTCTTCAAGTATCTTGCAAAAGGTCTAGAGCGCTGCAGGGCGTATAACCAGGCAATTTGTTTCCAGCTGGCCGAATTAATCTAAACAGAGAGTCCTTTGCTCTTGCTCCGGGAAACTGTGTTCCTTCCTTACGATAAGAGAAAATGAAAGGACGGATATCACTATCGAGTTCACCAAGCCTGAGGCCTAATTCTTTATCCGAAAGCCCATCGACAGAGCGCGCGAATTCAGTGACTCGATTGATCAACTGAGAGAGATTATTTTCCAACTGCGAACGTATTTGATCGAAATCAGACCAGAATTCTTCTGGCAAATCTCTGCGCATGGCATCAAGATCATCACCCGCCGCTAGCTTTTCCCAGATAGCCAACGGAGTTACGTTCGACAAAAGAGCATGCAGGCGAAGATATTCATCGCCTTTTATCTTCAATCTTGAACCATCAAGAAAGCGCACAACAAAGCCTTCCTGTTCGCGCGACAGAGCCCTTGCCGAGTCAGCCAGAGCATGAAGAGAATCGTAGTGATACCGACGGGCAATTTGCCAACCAATACGGCCCGCCAAAGCTTGCAGAGCATCATAGTTGAGCTCTCCTCCAGCTTCATCATAGGCGGAGAGTAGAACAAAAGCAGCCTGTTCATACAGCACAACTATTCGATTTTCTGGATAAACCGCTTCTACCAAATAAGTAGTGCCCGGCAAAAGGAGCGACTGATCAACTTCGTTCAATCGGGCCGTCGCCCAAAGTGCTTGATCTGAATAGAAGGCGCCTTTGGTGGCACATTGCCACCGTCCGTTATGATGGAAAATGACAATGAGACTGCCATCAACTTTTTCGAAAGTATCAAAGGCACCGGTCGGCCATACACGCCCAGCTTCACCTAAATTGAAGAATTTAGGAAAAGGGGTTGCCACCACTTTGCGAACCTGCGGATCTAGAATAAGTCCCCGGGCAAGAAGAGTGAAGTCATTCCAAAGTTGATCGTAGACACACTTGGAGGAATAGACGTAGAGCAAAAGGCCGTCTTTGTTTGAGCTTTCCACCACCAACTTTCTTGCGTGTGCTTCTTTCAGCCCGTCAATCAACTGGTCGAAACTATATAAACGCGCAGGGTGAGTGCCAACACGATCAGCCATGAGAAATACTCCGATATGATTGCAAATGATTTTTATTCAGCGTCAAAGATGGAAGCGCTGACGGGATTCGCACCCGCGTTCCCTGGGCGAAAACCAGGTTTCCTAACTACTAGAAGACAGCGCCAAAGACCGTTCAATGATGAACTGGCGCTTCTCTCTCGAAAAACGTTCGTTAGTGTCTTAAAATCAAAACGTTTGCAATACATAATTTGCTGCCCGATGAGGAAGAAGAGAGAAACACAATTGAAACCAAAGAACCATGCTACTGCAGGTCACTTAGGCTTCAAAAATCTCTCGTTCTGAAAACATGGGACACTCTCAATGTATTTGTTGGCAGTAATTGCCGCCGCTTACGAACGGCTTTGCCCAGAATAACAGCAGCCAACAGGCCTGTCAAGACGCACTTGGCTTAAACCAGCAAAAGAGGCAGGGAATCAATTAAACAGTGCCGCGTCTCTAGCAGAAGCCACCAACCAGTTGATACAACCGGGAGTAGCAAGTCCGCCTGTTACTCCTGCCGCACCAAACAATACTTTCTTCATGGCCTGCTGTGAGCCAGCCGCCATGTGCATGAAGCCCCAGATCATAGTGGGGCCGCCCCAGGCGATGCCGAGAATCTCCATGCCGTTAGCAATGATGTTGAGAAGCGCTTCCATATTGGCGAGGTTGTTAACCCGAACAGTGCCTGCGGTGTTCACGCCCTGTACAACTGTTGCTTCGACACCTTGGGCGGCGATTGTGCCATTCGTAGCACCTTGCAGAGTTGGTGAATTTCCATCAAATAGATGCTGAGTTTGTGAGCCCGTAGTGTAGTTTAAGCGCGATTGTGTTCCGGTCGCGCCCAGTGAATTCTGCGCAAACTGACCACCTGAGCCGAAGGCATCTTGCGCTAACGCTGGTGCAGTGGTGAATGCGGCCGATGACGATACAGTAACAATTAGAGCAAGCCGGGTAAGTTGTGATTTGGCAAACATGGTTTTACACCTTATTAGGACCTGACCGAAAAAACTCAAAAACAAAGCAACAGCAGCTCACTGAGTCTAAAAGTAGACTGCAGGAAATTAGATTTATACAGAATATGGTTGCAAGATTCGAGAAAGATTCGAAAAGCAATTACTATTTGCTTGTTGCCGACTTGTCTCTGTTGATCCGGAAATCTAAGCTAACATCGGGACGCGCACTTGTCAACTAAAATCCCCACGGGCACAGCGATTCGAAGCTTTCACCAAACCTTCACCCGTCATTGAAAGGAAACTTTTGGGAAGCTAAAAAAAGGAGTTCGCAAATAAAAATAGAGTTGCAAAAACAATTAGTTGCACTACACTCAATGACACTATAGGCAGTGCTAACTATACGTCGACTGGCTCGCGATCAATTCAAGCAACCGGTGAGGTCGGGAGCTGAGCATCACCCTACATGCACAGGCGAGAGAAGGCAACCCCCTCTAAAAAGCTTCCGGTTTCAGCCCGAACTTCACACACAAGCTTTGAAGATCCACCAGCTCCTGCCTCAAACATTTCAATGGCGGCGCATCCTTCGGGTTCTCAGCGTAAATTTCCAGCGCTTTTGCAAAATTAGCGGTGGCTTTCTTCGCACATCTCTTGTCCAATAACAGCTTGGGATTGCTGGCGTGGAGTCGATACAATGAAGAAAGTTGTCGATAGTGATCACCGTTACTCGGTTCTAAGAGAAGTATCCGCTTCCATAGACTTTCAGCCTTTCTAAGTGAAGACAACTTAAAGAAATGCGCAGCATTAACCAGTACCTGTAGGTTCTCGGGGTTCGAGCGGAGAGCTTTTCGCCATCGCCTCGATACTAGATCGAACCAAGGTGTAGCACTACTGATAGTGACATACTGCAAGTCAATTGTGGCAGGCTCATTGTCGATAAGCCAGAGAAGATGACCGATATATTTTTCAGAATTGAGCGCATTTCTTGGCTGCTCCCAAACAGATCTTTGGTAGTAACCAGCCAGTAACAGCCTGGCTAAATAGCTATCGGGATTTCCATCCAGTATCCTTTCAAGGTTCTTGACCTCAGAACGCTCAAGTCCAGCTCCGGCTTCGTAATCTAAGGTCTGCCAGGACCGTCGCGACCATTCAGGAATACATGCCTTTCGCTTAGACATTGCACCTCATCTCCACTCCTGCGGAAACGACAAAAGTGTTGGAACGCTCCAAGTAATCATCCCAAGTTCATCCTCTTTTAGGACAACTTCGGCCTTAAACTCCACAATTAATGGTCGACAAATAGCATATCGCACTCACTCACGCTGCGCACTGCAGTCGCGCACATCTAAATAATGTCTTGATTCTCTGTTTCTTCTGTAATTACTTGGAACTAGCTGACGATTGGACCGTCGCAGGCGGTGCAATCACTGGAAATTATTGGAGACGCAACGATGAGAGAAGTAGAAAGACCTGTTGTCCTGGTAGCCGATAACGTGCCTGTAAGGCTTGAGGATAACTCTTCCCGCTGGGTAGTTGTATTCGTGGTACTGGCGGCTATCGCAATGGTCATCGGCGGTATAACGATGTACAACAATAACAATATGACTACTTTGAGGCAGCAAACAATTGATTTGCAACAAACCTCCCTGCAGCAACAACAACAAAGTACTCAACAGCTCCAAGAGATGACCGCTGCCCAACAAGCCATGCAGGCCAACAAACCAGCGACTACAAATGTCGTCATTACCGATGGCCTAAACGGCGGAGCTGGACCTGGCTCTGAGGCCATAGCTCCCCGAGGCGCTCAATCACCGGCAACCGTCAACATCCAAGTACCGACTCCTGCAGCTCCAGTCGCTCCAGCGCAACCTGTTGATTCGGCAAGCTCCAACCCATAACTTGATTGCAGAGCCACGGCAAGGAAGGCTAGCTGCTATTAATCATCACCACATTTGGTGCAGCAGCTTCACTTCCCGAATGCAAACGGTAAGGAAGACTCTAGTACTTTCGAGAAGCTCGAGCCCAAAATCTACTCGGTGCGCTGCGGTGGCATAAACCTATGCTTATTCTTCCAAATCAAAATGCCGGCAATAGGCGTACCCAATGCAATTAAAATGGCCGAACAGAAAATTGCAGTGAGAACCAGACTAAGCAGACGTCTCAGCTCTGCAATCTCCTGGTGCAAACCACCCAGCTCTCCATCTAAGTTGGTGATTGGGTGCTCCATATTGCCGAGCGGGCCACGTATCGCTCCCAGTTCACCATGCACACCTCGAAGTTCGTTGTGAGCTCCTACAAGCTGGCTATGCAGGCCAACAAGCTGCTTATCGAGATTCTTCACCGGTGCAGCGATCGCCTCAAGCGGTTGCTGAATCCGCATGATTGGGCCTTTAATCTCAGCGATATCGTCTTGCATATCACCAATATCACTCCGGATTCCGGATAGAGAATCATAAGTACCATTAATTGACTTCTCCACACTAGCCATACGGGCCTGCACCGAGCGCAAAGGTTCCTCTACGCTCTTCATGTGCCGATTTGTCGCTTCAATGCTTTTGTCGATAGTGGTCATCTTTGACGAGAGCGAATCAAGCTGCCCGTGCACGGCATCTAGATGAGTATTCACTTCATTAAGACGCTTTTGGGTAGACTCAACCTGCCCATGCAAACCAACAATGAGAGGCTTTACAGCCGCCAGAGGTCCGGTCAAGGCAATGATTTGCTCCTGCAGCCTTACGGTCTGCTCCTCTAGCTTAATGACAGGTCCAAACAGCCAGCGAATTGGGTTCAAACTCGGGGCCCTAGATATTGGTTTCACACCAGACGACCGAGTTGCTGGCGCTTTATTCGGCCCAGAAACAGGCTGCGGTTCGCCACTTGGTTCTACCATGGCACTGCCAAGCAAATCTGCAGAAGCCAAGGAGCTTTGTGAATGCTGAGACTGCTCAGATTGAGCCAGACATCCGGCAGTAGCGTAGAAGAAAATAGCCGGAGCAAGAGCACCAACAACCAGGCTGCCAGCAAGGCCAGGGCCGTGTTTAAAATCGATCCTCATTACGCGCCACCGTTGCTATCTCAGTAAGCTAGATTAGGCACAGAATAGCGAATTTAACCGGGCAAGAAGGTTAATTTTGCTGGCAATCGAAAGTTAGGCGCAAATCACACCACCTATAGTGGCAGAAGAGACGATATTCCAGAATCAAACATGGCAAGAGCTAGAGGGAGTGGTTGCCAACAAGCGAAACAATTGTCATTTCTATAGAAAGCATAGCGACCCTCAAGGGGTTAGACTATGCTCTATTCAGGAGACAAAATTGTGAGATGGCATACAGCCCAATTTGGCAGCAGCGACGAAATAAACGAACAAACCAGAGTCAGCGAGCAAATTGAGCGCTTCTGGAAGCAGTTTGCCGCCGACAGCGAGACCCTGAAAAGCTATTTCTTTGAAGATAAAACCGACGAAACTGTTGCCTGGTGCGAGGCCTATCTCAAACCCATTCACGAAGACTTGATGTGGGAAGTGAGCCGCGACATTCTCGAAGTCGGCGATAAGCGGCTGGTCTTTACAGTCACACCTGAGTCAGAGTACGCCCTGCGTCCACTTACTAAAGCAATCATTGAAAGAGCGCCAGACATTGCTAATTGGCGCTTTACTCAATTCAAAGAGCCCCTAATTGGCGACTTTAACGATTTTGAACACAGCATGTTGAAGCACAGCTGGGAAGAAGTTGAAGGCCAAATTAACGAATCTCCTCTAAAGTGCTTTGATATCACCCTGCGCGACAAACACTTCAAAAAAGAAAACAAAGATTCTGACATCGCCGACGCTCTCACTGTTTTAACGACTGTGCTAGGAGAAGAACCGGTTGATTTATGGATCAACTTCGTCATGACCCAGCCATTGAGCAAACGCAAAGACAAAGCCAAGACCAAAGCTGCTAGCACTGAAGCATTGAAAACCAAAGCTGACAGTGACGACATTGACGAAAGTGAATATTTGAAGGATAGCAGTATTGAACAGCAACCGTTTTATCCACTCAATTCTTTGCGTAATGTCTTAGCCTCAAGAGTGGTCGAACTGGTTGATGAATTACCAATCGAGCGCTGTTGGGAGAGAACTCTTGATGGCTTCTATTCACTCAAGGGCAGTAGCTGGGAAGAGGGACTTAGACCCGTTATCACCACCCCCTACCCGGCAACAATTTTCGCCAAAGAAAGAAGAATGCTCTTTCACTCATCGGCCTTCACTCGTCACGACGAAGTTTTCGCCTACTTAAAAATGTCACAAGAACAAGAGCTAGCCCATGATGTTGAAACCCGCTTCGAGCTAGAAGACAAGCTTGACAGAGAACTGCGGAAGGCCAAAGCAGGCTGTGTACTGGGCGGCGGCGTCGGCAGCGAGGCCTCGTACATCGACATGATCATAAGCGACTTGCCAGAGGCAGCCGAGATATTGCGCGAGCAAGCAGCCAAAGCAAAACTGCCAGAAACAAGTTGGCTACTGTTTTACGATACCTACTGGGTTGACGAATGGGTAGGAATGTTTAAACGCACACCGCCACCAGAGCCTCACGAAGGGCCACTGTGGTAAATTCGCACCATTTAAAATTTGTTGTTTGATATTGGCAGCGAAACAAAACAGCATTTCACCTTAACAGTTCAACGCCGTCGCTCAAAAGCATCGCTAACAAAACCTTTCATCTGCGCAGCAAGATTAGAATTGAGTATGCGCTCAACCAGCGCTGCATCATAATCTCGTTGACCAAATAGACTTGCTACTTCCGCTACTGTCACTTTGTGCTGGTCGCTGCGAAGATACTTGATTTCATCATCAACACCAAGCACACCCTCTTCAAGCACAGAGAAATAGATTCCCGAGCGGCCACTCTTCATGAATCGCTTGATGATATCGGAACGCCCAATCTTCAAAGCCAACTTATAACAAGGCAGCCGCGGTTGAGTCACTCGAATAACCGCCGTACCAGCTTGAAATTCATCTCCAATACAAACTGAGCCCTCCAGCAAACCCTCGGTGGTGAGATTCTCGCCAAAAGCGCCCCACTCAAATTTAGTGTCAGGCAACTCATTTCGCCAAAACGGATAGTGCTCTGCGGCGTAGACATACAACGCCTTATCCACACCACCATGCACAGTCAAATCAGCCTGTTCATCACCGTCTAAATTTAGTCTTCGCAGAACCACTTTACCTTGTACCGGTTCTTTGAAAATGCCGGTACGAAGTTCATGGCCCTGGTACATAATTGACTTTGGCTTGCTCACACATAGACTGACAATCCTGGCAGGTGATGGTGAATTCTCCAGCATTAATGAGGGTCTCCGCTCAAGCTAACAGGTAACCACTAGAAGAACTAGCCACTGACTTTCTGCAAAGCCGGCTTCAACTTTGGCAACAGAAACTTTTGAATTCTCTCTGCAACAAAGTCTACATCTTCTTCTAAAGCGAAATGACCGGTGTCTAACAAATTGAATTCAATATCTTTGAGAATTTTAGTGTAGGGATGAGCACCATCGGCAGGAAAGATTTGATCGTTCTTGCCCCAAACAATTAGAGTCGGTGGTTGATACTTAGCAAAGAATTCCTGCCAAGCGGGATAACGCGGAGGATTGGAGCCATAGTCATAAAGCATCTGCAATTGAATGTCGTTGTTACCCGGGCGATCCAGCAAAGCCTGGTCGAGCGTATAGGCATCAGGACTAATATTCTCAACGTTGCGCGCACCCTCTGTGTACTGCCATTTTGTGGCCTCTAACTTAAGCAAGCCACGAAGGGCATCGGTGTGTTCAGGAGTGCGCTCTTTCCAGTAGGCACGAATCGGTATCCAGAAATCTTTCAAACCTTCTTCAAAGGCATTGCCGTTCTGTACAACTAGACCTGTAACTTGTTCTGGGTACTTCATCGCCAGGCGATAGCCCACAGGAGCACCGTAGTCTTGAACATACATGGCGAACGATTCAATTTTGAGACGCTGCAAGAGTTTGTCTATAATCTCAGAGACTTTGTCAAAGGTATATTCAAACTCGTCAACCAAGGGCATCGAACTTTGGCCATAACCCGGATAATCAGGCGCTACCAGGTGAAACTGTTCCGCTAACTTGGGAATCAGGTTGCGAAACATATGAGATGAAGTAGGAAAGCCATGAAGGAGTAGCAGTGTGGGATTGCTTGGCGAACCAGCTTCACGATAAAAGATATCTAGCCCATCGATCTTCTCAGTTTTATATTTAACTGCAGTCGACATTATAATTTAACCTCAAGTAAGCAAATTCACGACAAACGACACTCACAATTAATTGCCCAGACTTTGTCTAGAATCCACACTTACCAACATTATAATTTTAGCGTGGGACGGTCATACAGAATGTAGTACCGGGTGTGCCAGAATTTGCTTTAGCTTCAAGCTTGCCACCATGAGCTTCTGTAAACCAACGACAAATAAACAGACCAAGTCCTGAGCCTTTTATAGCTAAAGCTGAAGCCTCACTGCGCGAATATGGTTGAAACAACTCTTTCTTTGCTTCTGGTGAAAGACCCTTGCCTTGATCAATTACAGATAGAGACCAGTATTTCGGATTGTCTCTAGCAGAAACAATAATTTTGCTGCCTCGGGGAGAAAACTTAATGGCATTTGAGAGCAAATTAGTGAGCACCTGACGCATTCTATTCTTATCGGCCGAAACAGTGAATGACGGCGCTGTAGTCTCAATAGAAATGCCAATACTAGAAGCCATCGCCTCCAAACTTGCCACCACATCAGCCACCATGTCAGCGAGATCAAACTCTGATATTTCAAGCTGCAATTCTTTGCGCCGCAGTTTATCTAAATCAAGAAATTCATCAATCAACAACACCAGGCGATTGAGACTGGCTGTGATAGAGACGACTTTCTTCTCGGCTTCAGGAGTAATGGGACCAAAGAATTTTTCTTCCATCATCTCAAGCGAGGTCAACGCTGAGGTCAGTGGCGAACGCATGTCGTGAGCCACCATTGCCACCACTTGAGAGCGAAACTTTTCAGCAGCAACCAGTTCACTGCGAGCCTCAACAATACAGTTATCAATCTCGGCAAATTCGTCCACGCCGCTTAGTGCTGGTCCGACATCTTCAAGCTCAGCCAAAGCCTTACTGCGAGTGAGAATGACTTGCAAACGCGAAAGCAATGAGCGACGAAAAAGAAATAGGGCAACAGCTGAAAAGGCAATATTGAAAAGCAGACAAGTGAGCACCAAGAAACGAATGCGTTGAACTATTCGACTCTGTTCAACGATGCGTATCTCCCGCTGCTTGTCTGATTCTTCTATCACCTCTGTATAGATATCGTTAATTCGACTTGCTTGCTTTATCAGGGGCTTAAGCTGATAAAGAGCAAGCAGTTTATTCTCACCAGAAGCTTGATTATCCATTTTCAAACAGTCATCTTTGAGACGTTCAAAGCTGGGAATGCTCTGATTCTCCAAAGTATCTAAGCTCTGAGCCAGCACCGACTGATCGCGCGGAGTCTGGGCGCGAACTTGCCTCAAATAATCTTTGGCGGAAGCAAAAGTTTCATTGGCAAGCCTTAAGCGCTTGCCATCGGTGGCACCACTTGAAAGATAACTAGAAAAGAACCCAGAAGCACTTATCAACGAAACATACAGCCGATTGAGCAAACGGAAAACGTTGGCTTCAGATTGTTCTAGCTGTAAGGCGTTGTTAAGGCGACCAATGGCATCCTGCATCAAGAAGACACCATACGCATTCAGCGAAATCGGTAAGAGAGCAAGGATAAGGGTCTTCTGCCAGATTCTCAATTTACTTACTTACTTAATTACTTACTTACGCGCTTACAAATAGTCAGCCTATAATAGCTTAATTGTACAAGGTCAATCGGGGGCAAACTCTTGGCAAAACTTCTAGTGGTAGATGACGACATAGAACTCGCCGAGAATACGAAACGCTGGCTGACGCAGAGCGAAAATCACCAAGTAGACTGCTGCTACAACGCCGAAGATGCAGAACAAATGCTCTCCCAGTTTCGCTACGACCTGCTCATTTTCGACTGGGAAATGCCCGGTATGTCAGGGGTAGAGCTATGCAAAAAGGCCAGAGCAGCGGGAGTACACACCCCAATTCTCTTCCTCACCGGCCGTTCGGCCATGGAAGATTTAGAGACCGGCCTTGAAAGTGGCGCTGATGACTACCTAAAAAAGCCCTTCCACCTGAGAGAGCTTACAGCCCGCTGCAAAGCCTTGCTGCGTAGACCAGAAGCAATACAAGAATTGTCAGACCAAAGTAGCAATATCAAGTTAGAAGTTGAAAATCGCGTTCTTAAAGTCTATGGCACAGACATCTCCTTGACCCGGCTAGAATGTGCCTTGACTGAGTATCTACTGCGCTATCCTAATCGCACCTTTAGCGCCGCTGAAATTCTCAAAGCCATTTATCGCGCCGATAAAGATAGCTCTGAAGAAGCAGTGCGAGCCCTGGTAAAAGGGCTGCGCAAGAAGCTAGCCAGCTGCGGTGAACCCAGAGCAGCAGAGATACTTACTACCATTCCAGGCGCGGGCTACTGCATCAGGGGCTAATTAGTTCGCTCCGCTACACCCCCGCCAGAGACCAAGGAAGCGACAGCTATTCATCCGAGAAGATTGGGAAACGTCGGCGTGCGAGTCCCCGAAAATTCTCACGGCAATCTCCCGCCCGGCTTTGTATTCTCAAATCGAGCAAGCGGTTCAGGCGAGGATAAATACATGGGCAGTCCAGCAAACGAAATTTCCGCAGATAAAGCTAACGTTAGCAACAAGAACATTGAGTCGCATGACACCTCGAAGAACCATTCTGAGGGTCAATCTCACTTGCAAGAAGAAGCATATGAACTGCTCTCCAAGGTAGGCCAAAAGGCCTCTAAGGCGGCAATGTCTGTACTCGACTTCGTGGTCGACATTGTCTCGCCAGTGAAAGCACGCGATGTTGCACTGGCCAATCTTTCAGTGATGAAACAGGGCCCAATAGCCATAGATGGACCTCAAAAAATCGATGCAGTAGTAATAGAGAAGCTAGACAGAGAGCACCTAGAAAGATTGACCGCCAATCGAGAAACTCAAGAGCCGCGGGTCATTATTCCTTCGGCAATACGCGGAATGGCAAAGGCAGCTATGCCTGCAACAGCTCCAACAGAAACCAGCAAAGCGAAAACTGAAAATGACCTCTTACCGAATCTAGAGATTGAAGGCCTGACACCTTCTCATATGCGCAAGGCACAAGCGCTCAAGGCCGCAAATTAGTCCTGGGAGCAAAACAACGTCGGAAGCATTCTCACACTAATCTCCCGCCGCCTTTCCTATTGTTATAGAACAGACGACGGTATCGAATTTACTAAGGAGAACCACCCCCATGGCAAACCACCCTCAGGCAGACAGCACCACAAAAGCTGACAGTAGTGACAGATCTCAGGCGATAAACGGCTCTAGCTCCGAGCTATCTTCTTCGACTTGGCTCGACATGCGCAGTGCATCAGGCTACTTAGACGCGCAACCACAGCGCTTCACTCTATACGACAGCGCCGCCTCGACCAATAGCGCTGCCAACGCCAGCGATGCGCCTCTAACTATTAGAACTGGTGTCGCCACAGATGGCGCTAGCTCAAACACTTACTTACTACCCCAGATCGACTTCTTTGATTCTGCTGTGCCAACAAGCGAGAAGCCTCTAGCTGGCGGAATAGATGTCTCCGAAGCGAAACCATCGAGCGATGCTGGCAACGAAAAACTAAACGCCGAAATAAAATGGGAGATCTATTCCCCTAGCGATTTCGGCACACACGGCAATATGAGCGATAGTTCTGACGGAGCAGGGGGCGGACACAGTCCACCCCCCAGGAATGATGCTGCAGAAGCAGAACTAAAAGGAGACAGCCGCAGAATTCAATAACTAAAATCAGCCACAAAGGAAGGAAACTTGCTTGAATCCATCAAGAATCTTCTTGCTTTTAAAAAATTTGGAACTAGCAAGTGTTGCTACCGTCATTGGCAGGTGATCTAGAAAATCTAGACCAAAGCTACAAATCGAGGAGCAACATGAAGACAAAATGCCAAATCCAACTGATGTTATCTCTGGCTTCGGCAGTGTCGCTCTTTGCGGCAAGCACAGCTATGCCTGGGCAAGCTGCAGAAGTTGTAGAGACTAATACGCAGACGACAACTCAGACAAGCCCAGTAATCAATCAAGCCAGCAGTCAAACCACAACTGAAATCATTCAGCCGGGGCTTTCACAGCCTAAAGTAATTGATAGCTGGATGCAGCCTTCAGTGACAAGAACGAAGAGTGTCACCAGCAGCGATGGCACTACAGAAAAAACTGTGGAACCGATGATCATGGAACGCCACGAAGCAGTGGTCGTGCCGACAGAAGCAAAAGTGACAACAACTACCTCAGTCACTCCAGCTCAAGTAACCCAAGTGACCAACTCTGCTGTAGTAAAAACTGCAGTGGTCAAAGCTCCGGTTAAGAGAACTCGACACTATGTCAAACGGGTCTATCGTCACACCCCGAGACGGCATCATGTAGCAGTACGCCACTATGCTCAAACCAAAACAGTGGTTGTCCAACCGCAAATAATTCAACAAAGGCAAACAATCGAACAAAAATCAGTCCTGATCACTCGACCAGACCCTGCACTGAAGTTCAATTAAATCGGTCCAGAATCGGCACTAACTCGGACTATAAGCAGAAAAACTTAAGTAGATTTACCGGCGCTCAAAAGCTGCTCGCCGACAATTTCGCGCCAGCTATTGCGGCCAATATTGCCACCACAGACAACCACACCCACACGTTCCCGTGGCTTGAAGTTTATGTACTTGGCAGAAATGGCTGCAATGGCGCAGGCTGCAGCACCTTCAATCAACATTCCCTCATTTTCAAGGAAGTCGAAAACGGCCTGGTGGATGTCGCGCTCTTCAATTGCCACCCATTCGTCCACAACTTCTTGCACGAGCGGGAAAGTAATTGTTTCAGGATCGATGTTGCCAGCAATGCCGTCAGCAATGGTGTCTTGCTGCAAAACTTTGACCACACGACCCGAGTGAATAGCTGTTTTCATAGTCGGCGAAGCAGCGGCAACGACGCCAACAATGCGCACCTTCGGATTAATAACTTTGGCAACTAGACCGATGCCTGATATCAATCCACCACCACCCACGGCCACAATAACCGTCGAAAGTTTGGGGATCAACTCATACATTTCCAGCCCGACAGTGCCTTGGCCGGCAATTACTTCTCTATTGTTGTAGGGCGAAATGTAGAGGCCCTTTTGCTCTTTAGCCAGGCGCATGGCGTAGGCTTCGGTCTGGTCCATATCTTCGCCATGCTGCAAAAGGCCAACGCTGTAGCGTTCGAGCTTCTGCTTCTTCATGGGATTAACATTAGTAGGAAGGCAAATGCGCGCTTCGCGCTCGGTCGTCACGGCGGCTTCGGCAATACCGAGGCCATGATTGCCAGCCGAGGCCGTGAATACCTTGGTAAAGCCGCGTTCTTTGGCCCAGGTCATGGCATTGAGAGCGCCACGATACTTGAAAGAACCAGTTACCTGTAGATTCTCTAGCTTCATGAACACTTCGGCTTGCGAAAGGTCACAAAGCCAATGGCTCTTGCGCAACGGAGTATTGGTCACCAAACCGCTGATGCGTTTTTTGGCAACTAGTACGTCACTTATGCTTAGTCTCTCTTCCGTCACCGCAAACCTCTTATCTATATAAGAATTGTCATCGCTATAGGAATTGTCATCTCTATAGGAACTGTCATCACTATAGAAATTGTCACTGCGTTTGTTATGACTTCAAAATGGAGCGGGTGAGGGGAATCGAACCCCTGTATGAAGCTTGGAAGGCTGCCGTTCTACCATTGAACTACACCCGCGTGAAGGCAAGATTAGCATAAAGTGCATCGCGGTAGCAAAAAGCTTGGCCAGAAAAGTAAGCGATTATGTAGCCGCGATTAGCTTTCAGAGCGGTTCTTGTCATCAGCTCGCAGGGAACCGGCCAGAGTCACAATTGACTACGAAAAGTTGCCAATACCACAAATCCTCTTGGCATTAAGCCCCGAGAGCTTAGCAAACTTGCGTAGAAATCTAAAAGTTTCCTAAACAAGCCTTAAATGGGCCGTCTTAATTTGTGTTTGGGGGTGGTTTAGTGATAACTTTTATATCGAAGAGGAGATCGGAAGCCGAGGCGTCAAAGTCGAGGTGCCCGTTAAACCTACGTTTTGCGACTCAAAAGTGCAGGGTGACCATGGCAACATTTATACAAACTTTAGCTTCGATGTCGCAACAGCTGGCGTTGGTATCAGACCCGAAGAACACGATTCCTTTCTCACCGCAGAAAGACCTGCCTAAGCGTCTCGTACCGCCTCACGTAGAAGCCCTCAAACCCTATCAGCCAGGCCGTCCTCCTGTTGAGCTATTGAAAGAGCTTGGCATGGAGCGCTTCATCAACATGGCCTCCAATGAAAACCCACTGGGACCACCTCAATCGGCTCTAGATGCCATTCAGAAGGCATTGCCTCAGATCAACCGCTATCCCGACCTTTGCGGTACCAATTTGAGAGAAGCTTTAGCTGAGCGCTTTGCTACCAAGATCGACAATATTGCCCTTGGCAGCGGCTCCGAGAGCACCATGGCAAACATCATTCGTGCCTTCTTGCACGAAGATGATGAAGTATTGACCTCACAAGGTACATTCATCGGCTTATATGTATTGGTTAACGCCCAGGGCATCAAGCTCAATACTGTGCCGCTGAAAAACTATCACTTTGACCTTGAGGGCATTGCCGCAGCGGTAAACCCTAAGACCAAGATGATTTACCTCTGCAATCCAAACAATCCAACCGGCACAATTTTCACTCGCACTGAATTCGAGAACTTCATCAGAAAGATTCCAGACCATGTTTTGGTCATTCTCGACGAAGCCTATTATGAATTTGCTGCCATAAATCCCGAGTATCCAGACTCAATGCGTTATCGCTTAGACAACGTTTTGACCTTGCGTACATTCGCCAAAGCCTACGGTATGGCTGGTATTCGCTTGGGCTACGGTCTTGGTCACGAATATCTAATCGACTATGTCAACCGCATCAAACTACCTTTCGAGCCTAATTTACTGGCTCAAGAAGCTGGTTTGGCCGCCTTGCAAGACGATGAATTCTTGAACAGAACCCTCGAAAACAACGAAGAGGGTATGGCTTATCTCACTGGTGAATTAGACAAACTAGGCTTGCAGCGCATTCCTTCGCACTCTAACTTCATCATGATTGAAATGGGTTCGCAAGAGAAAGTAGCCAAAATTCACGACGGCTTGCTGCGCAACGGCATCGCTATTCGTCCACTGGCAGGTTTCGGCCTACCAACTTGCTGGCGCATAAGCATCGGCCAACCAGCCGAAAACAAACTGTTGATCACAGCCTTGAAAAAGATTCTGCAGCCAGAAGAAACTAAGAAGTAGCCCAAAACGGCTGCAGTTCGCAAATAGCAAGAGCGCCTAGCACTGCCAGCTAACACTAGTAGATATACAGTAGTCAATTAAACTTGGCACTACTGTGCGAATGCACCTATTTGTCGGCCGCTGAACACGTAAACTAGTGAGACACAAGTATGAGGGTGTCCCATGGCTGTTTTCGAACCAGCAGTTCAACGTGCTATTGAGCGAGCAAATGAGCGCGCGTTAAATACAGCCAACGATCCAGTAGCGGGTGAATCGACAGGCAATGGCGCGGTAAGCGGCGGGTCAAGCCTTACTAGAGCGACAAGCAATGCCTCATCGCCGAGCCTGTCGCAAGAAGAACATCAGTCTATGGATATGGCCCTCGACTTTGCCCTCGATCATGCCATTGACGGCAATTTCGATAGCTCCATCGAAAAGATACTAAAAACCCGCTTTGGCCTGGATCAACTGCGTCCAAAACAAAAAGAAGTGATCAGCAATATTCTTGCTGGCCGTCACACTTTGGCTTTCTTGCCCACCGGTTACGGCAAATCACTTTGCTATCAACTACCAAGCCAGGTGCTTCCTGGTGTCACCGTTGTAATTTCGCCATTAATTGCCTTGATGCACGATCAAGTAAACGGCTTGATTCGCCGCGGCATTCGAAACGCCACAATGCTCAACAGCTCCCTCGATGCCGAGCAGCTAGATGAGCGCATCTCAGGAATCAGACGTGGCCAATACAAACTCGTTTATGTCGCTCCCGAGCGTTTAGAATCGCCAAGATTCCGCTCCCTTCTGCAAAGTTTAGATATTTCCCTTTTGGTAATTGACGAAGCCCACTGCATCAGCCAATGGGGCCACGACTTCAGACCGCAATATCGCAATATCAGAAGCTACTTGAGCCTCATGCCCAAAGCCACAATATTGGCGCTAACTGCTACGGCCACTCCCCGAGTGCAACGGGATATTCCCGAATCACTCGGTCTGCCCAGCATGACCTGTGTCATTGGCTCATTTGACAGACCCAATTTGCGCTTCGAAGTTGAGCAATGTGCCAACAATGCCGACAAAGACCGGCATGTATTCGCCATGCTAGCCGAGTCAAAGTTGGGCGTTGAGAAGAAACCTTCAATCGTTTACACCAGCAGTCGCAAAGAGGCTGAAGAACTGGCTCGCCGCATCAAGGCAGCCAAAATTACGGCCGCTTGCTATCACGCGGGATTGTCACCGGACATTCGCAAGAAAGTTCAAAACAGTTTTGAGAACGACACTATCTCAGTAATTGTTTCAACTGTGGCCTTTGGTATGGGCGTAGACAAACCCAATATCAGACGAGTGATTCACTACAACATGCCAGGCTCGCTAGAAAACTATTATCAAGAAGCTGGTCGGGCTGGGCGCGACGGTAATCAAGCAACCTGCACCTTGCTCTATCAAGCCAAAGATATTTACACCCAGAAATGGCTGATGGATAAAAACTTCCCAGATGCCAAAGAAGTGGCACACCTGCTCAAATTCTTGCACGACAATTCGCAGCAATCATTGCGGCCAATGGATTTGCACAAGCGTATGCGCGTGGAAGATTCGGCCATCAACAGTGCTCTTGATTTACTCAAGCACCTCAATATGCTCGACGTTGATGCTAACGGTGTCAGAGCCCGTGAAATTTCAGGCAGTCGCATGCCCGCTATCGACATGAGCTGGCTTGACGCCCGCAAAGAAAGAGACTCACACCGGCTCAATCAAATAATCAAATACGCCCAAGAATCAACTTGTCGGCGCAAACATATACTGGGCTATTTCGGCCAAACTCTAGATAACAGTTGCACAGGTTGCGACACATGCCACCCGGTAGAGAAGCGATTTGTCAGCATACCTACGCCAGCCAAAATGGCTGTGACCGAGGCCAGTCGCTCGCCGCGTTCAGCTCAGAGTTTGTATTCGCAATCGCGGCCAGCTAAAGCAAAAGTCAAAGTAGAAGCTGATACAACTGGCAGCAGTGAACTAGAAGCGGCAATTTTAGTATTGACCGGTGAGCTAAGTGGCAAAGTAGGAAGAACCACAATCGCTTCAATATTGATTGGCAGCAAAGCTAAAAAGCTGAAAGAGAAAAAGCTAGATAAAGTTGATGCCTTCGGCACTTTCGCCCATGTGAGGATGGACGTGATCATGGACACAATCGATAATTTGATTGCCCAAGAAAAGTTGCAAGTTATTACCGGCATGTATCCGAAATTGGTTTTGGTGTAACACCATCTAGCACTGCCTGTGGTGACACACAAGCATAGCTCTAGTACAGCGAGGCCTTGACCCGTTTCTCTAATTCATCCAGGCGAGTTAAACGCTGAGCTAGCAACTGTTTTGGTAACTGCCCTGTTTTCTTCAATCGGCGTTTGTACAAGAAGTGCTTAACTTCAGTATAGGGAGTATTTATCAATGAATAGGCTTGGCCAGTAGACTGAACGATACGGCCAGAAAGATTGAGTTGATTGCCCACAACTCTTGTGCGCTCATAGTTGGCAGAACCCGAAGGGGTACTCTGATAATAAGCCACCGTATTTAATACCGAGCGAGTGACGCCAGCCAGACCAATTAATGGACCAGAAATAGCTTGCTGATCAGCGATTCGCCTTAGATTCACCACGTGCTGTACTTCTTTGTCGAGCGGACCATCTAGCTCTTCTGTGCGACGAATGAGGAAGGCCAACTCCTTAGTTTCAAGCGAAGACGTTTCATCGACATCTCTTGGATCTGCAGCCAGATTCCACTCGGCCAGAACATCGTCAATTTTGCGAGGGCGCCCTTGGGGGAAAATCTTGTCGAGCCGTCTTCTCTCAATACGAGCTACCGTATGCCCTACAGCAGTTCTTATAATCGGGTTGAAAGTTACCAAAGCATTGCCGACCAATCCGGTAATGGAAGCAACACCACCATATTCTCCCTTGCTAAAGCCCTGCAGCGAGCAGATAGAGGAACTCATCTGAGTGTAACCTTGTGCTGAGTCTATGGCAAAAAACGTATCTTCCGACCATTCGGTAAAGCGCGAGCCGACGCTCCAGTTCTTAAATTCAAATAGCAACTGATTTTTGATATGAGCAAGCAAGCGCCCTTGCAACTCGTAAAGATCTTTAGAGCGCACCAGATTTTCTGCAGCTACTAACCGAGCCCGTTCAGCAAGCATGGCATCTATATTAGTAACAAAGCCCTTTACTGTAGCTGTTGCCGCCGCTGGAGAGAAACCATTTTTAGTAGCAATGCGAGTGTGATTGAGGTTCTGTAATAGTTGCACAGCCGAACTGGTACCAGTTATGGCCTGACCAACCAAGGCACACTCTAAGCCTTTCTTCTGCGCGGTGCGAGAGACCAGCGATGGGTCTTTCAAACCGCGGGCACGCTGCCTGATATCGACAATAGTATTACTAAATGCCAGAGCCGTACCAGCTTCGCGCTGCATCGGATAGAGCCATTCTTGAGCAAAATTCTTGCGGTTGACTCCATCATGATACTGAGCGTTGAAGCGCGCCAGTTTTATACACTCCAACATGATCTTGCGATCTATGCGCGCAACAGTTGACTTGAAAAGTTGGCGAGAAGCAACAACAGACGCATCAGCGGGAGCAGTCGTTGAGGATTGGCTAGTAGCCGGTGACTCCAAGCTATCAGGACCAGCTGAAGACGCCAGCAATGCCTGGTCTTCCAGCCCTTGCTCGGCAGCCGCTGGCAAGTTACCACCAGTGGCAAAAAGAAGTAGTGCCGCAACGAACAGATATCTTCCTGAAATCATCAACGGCAAAGATTTCACGAAAAGTTACCACCCGAGCAGCAGAGCAAGAAAGCAGCGCAGTAGACAAGAGTAAATTTTAGCAGCACCTTTCTCATACGCACATCAAGTTATCAAGTCTATCAGCAAACCAACTAAAACCTTTCCCGCTGACTCACCCTTGGCATGAAGCGGTAAAATAAAGCGCACAAAGAATCTAAGACTTGAACCTAGATTTGAGCATAAACTTGAATCTCAAACTTGTAGCTCAAACTTGCAACTCAAAATTGTAGCTATGGTAAATCACTTAAAACAGCAAGGAGTGCTATGCACGCTAAGTTTTCACGGAAAGCGTCACTGAAGATTTCAATACTAGGAACTCTCTCCCTAGTCATTGCAGCAAATTCATCTATAGCAGTGAGCGCAGCTCCTGTTGCAAAAAGTAAAACTGATGCGCCAGTAGCTCAAACAACTAAGTCAGCACCACCTATTACGAGTTCAAGCAAAGATAAATTTGAAAAAGCCTATATTTACGGTTTTCCAATGGTAATGCTCTACGACATCATCTATCAATTTGCCATAGACAAATCCTCGCCACAATTCAAAGGACCACTCAATCAACTGGTCAATGAATCCCGCGTTTTTACATACAAAGACACCACAGTAATCACCCCCAATAGCGACACCCCATATTCAACAGTGATTATGGATTTACGGGCTGAGCCGATGGTCTTGACGGTTCCAGAAATAGAGAAGAAGCGCTATTACGACATACAGCTAACAGACCTCTACACTTTCAACTACGGCTATATTGGTAGCCGTGCCACAGGCAATGGCGCTGCATCATATATGGTGGCAGGGCCAGACTGGAAAGGTAAAACCCCAGCCGGGATAAAAAAAGTATTTCGCTGCGCCACCCAACTTGGTATGGCCATTTATCGCACACAACTATTCGGCCCCGATGACATGCCCAATGTCGTGGCAGTGCAGTCTGGTTACAAAGCTCAGCCACTTTCGGCCTTTCTCAAGCAGCCAGCACCAGCACCGAGCCCAGAAATTAAGTGGCTACCGGCTAGCAAAGATAGCTTGAAAGCAGAATTTCCCGCCTACTTGAACTTCGTTCTGCAGTTCTGCCCAACGGCCAAAGAAGACAAAGCGCTGCGCGATGAAATCAAAACAGTAGGTATCGAACCGGGCAAGGCCTTTGATTTCGCTTCACTTTCAGCCTTCGATAAAGAGGCGTTAGGAGCCGCTATTAAAGATGGTTATGCTCAAATTAAAAATTGCAAAAATACTGTGGCTCCCCCAATCAATGGCTGGTTAGTCGCCTCCGTCGCTGGCAACCGCGATTTCTTCAAAGGCAATTGGCTGCTGAGAGCCTTTGCCGCCGATGCTGGTATCTTGGCCAACTCAGCGGAAGAAGCTGTTTACCCCATGGCTAAAGCTGATAACAATGGTGATGCTCTCGATGGCTCAAAGCACAATTATTCAATTACCTTTGGTCCAGACCAGATGCCACCAGTTAATGCCTTCTGGTCAATAACAATGTATGACGCCAAACAGTTATTAATTGAAAACCCAATCAACCGCTATTTGATCAACTCGCCCATGCTACCGGGCATGAAGAAAAACAAAGATGGTGGATTGACTATGTATATCCAGAAAGACGCTCCGGAAGCTGACAAAATGACCAATTGGCTACCGGCACCGAACGGGCCTATCTATATGGTAATGCGCCTCTACTGGCCCAAAACTGGCAAACCATCGATACTACCTCCAGGCCAAGGTAGTTGGAAACCTCCAGTAATTCAAGTGGTGCAATAGCTAATTAAGTAGCAAAACACGGGACGGCAGGTCTATTGAACCGCAAAATTTATCAAATAGCCTCTGACCATCCCGTGTATTTTATGAGCGTCTAATCGGTGAAGTATGGGTGCAGTCCTTTCGCGAGCAATTTAATTGCACACCAGAGATGGTCAGAGCACAAAAGAAAGTAGAAAATTTGAAACTTGTGGAGCCAATCAAAATGACTGAGACAAAAATCCAAAATCTAGCAGAACCAAGAATTGAAACCGGCAAAGCCATGAAACTTGCCGGTCTGAGTGAACGCTACAACTGCGAAAGCAGTGCGGCTATACCATCGCTATGGCAGCGCTTCGGCGCCCATATCGGAAACATTCCCGGTCAAATTGGCAAATGCGCCTATGGTGCCAAATACGATGGCGACGAAAATGGCTATTTCAATTACATGTGCGCCTGGGAAGTTGCGGCCAATACTCCTGAAAGTACTGAATTACAATATCTTGAAATTCCAGCCCAAACCTATCTAGTATTCACGCATAGTGATCACGTCTCGACCATTCGCCAAACCTGCATCACTATCTGGGACAAGTATCTACCTCAAAGTAAATACAAAGTCAGTAAGGGTCCAGAATTCGAACTATACGACGAAAAATTTGACCCAATCACCGGCCTTGGTGGCTTTGAGATTTGGATTCCAATCTTAAACTAGACTGCCCGTGAGAGAACAAGTAAGTACCTTCAGACCTTCAAGCGAATCACGATCGATACAACTGTGCATGCCAGCTTCAACTAGCTGTTCAAGTGCTTGAGTGTCTCTGAAGCCGACGAGAACTACAATTGGTATTCGCGGAAAGAAGCCCCTGATCAGGGTGATTGAATCAGTATCTAATTCTTCCACAGTAGCGAAATCTAAAACTACTAGGTCAAATTTTCGCCGCCCTGCCATTTTGAGGCCTTCATCCAAAGAAGCGGCCATTACCACCCGTAGGGCATGGCCCAGCGACTGGCCGAGGGCCTCAGCCAGCCGCACAGCTACAGGTTGGTCGACTTTAAGTAATAGCAAGCTCAGAGGCGAAATTAGACCCTGTGTACTCAGCAAAGTCAGAGAATCCATCTGTTTATCACCTCATCTCGCCAGCTTGTAGCAGTCCATATAGCCATCATATTGGCCCGTCCACTAGAGGGTAATCGGGCACATGACTGATTTAGGACTAGGCCAAGTTGCCTACTTCTGGTCGCTAGACGGCTTTCTCAAAACAATAGGATCGACCCAGCAATAGCCAGCCTGCACTGCTTAACCCAACAAAAAGCATTACAACAAATGCCTAGATGAGATAACCTGGGTGACTCAAGCAACTATTGATCAAACTTCTTCCGCAGCTCTAAGTACTCAAGCCCGCGCAGCAAAATAATACTATCAAGGAAAAGCCAAATTAGAGCTGCTAGTGTATCGACCAATGCACCAAGGAGATTATAAAAGATTGGCTCCTCCAGGATATTCGATAGGTCTAGGCCATAGAAGTACTGGCGTCCCATGAACGCCGCACAGGCGAAAAAACTAGCAGAAGAAAACAGTCGTGCTAGTTCCCAGAAGCGCCCGCGGGCGAAATTAAAACTATCGCCAGCGGCTCGCAAAAGGCTTCCTCTGTTGGTAAACAAAAAAGCCAAACAAAGATTCGCCCGAATAGCCACGAAGGCATAAAAAACAAAAAAAGCACTATAGAGAAATGGCGTCGCTTTACCAAAGCCAACGGCTACCATGCAGAAAAACAATGTCCAACAACAAATCTTACCTAGAGGTTCTCCAGCAACCGACTTCTCTTTCGCCACATACCAGTGTTGATACAGCTTGGATAGCCAGAAAGCAGAAAATATTGAATACACCAATGTCGATAATTCATAGAAATTTTCCAGTATCCACTCTCTAACTGGATTTTCTGGAACATAGGACCAAATACACCACAAAAAGGTGTATACAGCCGGCAAAAGTAAGAGGCTAGACCAAGAAGACTGCAAACTCAAAAAAGACTTCAAACAAATTGACGCACTAAGAAGAGCTTGCTTGACGTCTTCATTTTTAGCTCGTCGCCTCGCTTGCCAATAAAGAACGAGAAAACTGGCCGGCACAATGGTGTCGCCAAGGCGGAGCAATCGGCCAATCGCATAGCCAGTCTTGTAGCCATAGTCTGCTAACTCTTGAACTTCAGAACCTGACATTTGCCGCCTTTAGAATTGCCTCTATATAAGTAGTAAAAAATGAAACTGCCCTCAATATTAGGGGAAATCTGTAGAAAAGTTTGCTAAGCAAGTTTGGAGATGAGGCAACGACGGCCTTGCCAAGAGCAATAAAAAAGCCTGCCTTAAAAGGAGCTAAGATATTTGATTCCACTCATATACTTACTGAGTTACCTGACCACACCGCTCCCTGGAGTATTTGAGAAAAATGACTACAACCGTAACCACCGAAAAAACCATTGTTGAAGCTAACTGGAACACCATCAGAATCCAAGAACAAGCTTCACGCGTTTTGGGTCTTAACTGGATGACCACAATGCAACTTCTTCACAAATTTGGTGGAGAGAAAGCTGTTACTGAATTCAAGCATGCAATGGAAGCTCACAAAGTTGAGTACTTCAAAGGTCTCGGAGTCAAAACTCCTTTCGAACTAGTAAAAGCTATCGCTGAATTCGACGTTAACGTCTATGGCAGCAAGGTAGAAATCTGGGGCAACGAGAAATCAGCAACCCTTCACTACCTATCATGCGGCATGTTCAAAGCTCTTGAACAAGCTGGCTTGATCAAAGACGAAAACAGAGAAGAAATGAGCAAAGGCATGGAAGCTTGCATGACTTCCTTGGCTAGCAAATTCGACTTCACAACTGGCGTCGAAATGTGCTCCAAAGAGAAGACAGCTACCGTTACTTTCACAAGAAAGTAATTAGCTTCTAGCTAAAAGCATTGAAGAGAGAGTCGGTTCTGCCGGCTCTCTTTTTTTGCGCCCAAAAGCATGATTCTCAACTCAGCTTTGGCGCCTTTTGTTATACTCGCCAAGGTAAAACCTGGGGACCAACTCGATGAAATTTGGGCATCTTCTCTGCGCCATAGGCTCACTATCACTAGCTCTCAATCCCCTAGCGGTACTAGCAGAAGCCAACAACCCGCTTAGCAATCTACTTGGCACCACCCCGAAAGCCAATACTGTTAGCCTGCCAACCCAAATTTTAAAAACTGGCATTAATCTCAATAGCGATGGCATATCAGCAAACTCACTGCAACTGTCTAATGCCATTGGTTTAACGCCGATTCTATCGCGGATACAGAGCCTCCGGGCCCAACGTGACGCTCTCAAGAATTCGACTGTAACACTCGAAAGCCTCGCCATAAGACAAGATCTTACGGATGCCATTACCGAGGCCTATCAGTTAATCCAAAAGACATCCCTCGAAGTAGACTTTGTCATGTCTGAAGTCGAAGCAGAGCAGAACGTCTACGAAGAAATTCTCAACAGCTATCAAAACGCCAGAGACCAGACTGTTGCCAAAACTAATGCTGCCGCCTTTATCACCAATGGTGCACTATGGGCAGTGGCAGAAGGTTTTACCATTCCAACCTACAAGTATCCCAATTATGCTATTCCTTCTGGCATCAACGGCGTCATTGCCGGTCTAGTACCCTCATTCTTTTCAATGTGGGCAATGAAACAGGTAGCTGGGAAAAAGACCCGTTCAGAAAACGACCCCAATATTCTGGCAAAATTGTTTGACTATCCAATCACGCCCGACATTGATTACCCCGTCTCAGTTTGGCAATTTCTCCAGACGGTGCCACCTGGGGACCAAAGCGGAAGAACTCGCCGAGAGCAACTTATCGACCGCTGGATCTCAGATGACAACTTGCCTGATTTTACCGACCCTAAATCGCGCAAGCAGATCGATATAATCACAGCTAGCGTTGCCCACAGAAAGTCGCTGACAATCAGCAGCCTGAACACACGCTTGGTGATGCTGCAGCAACTCGAAGGCGAAGTGCTAAAAATGAAGCGGATGTTGCTAGAGCTCTCTATGGTAACTCGTGGAGAAAAGCAAATTTAACTTGAGCAGAAAAACTGAGTTAAGCCGGCGCGAAAAGACTCTGTAATTCGCAGCGCAGCGCCAGATTTGCTGAACAGCCCGAACCATCCACTAAAATCTTGGCGCGGCGATGGGGCTCCTCTAGCTCGACGTAGCGATCTTCGGCTGGCATCCAATACTTTTCCCAAACGTTGCGTTTAGCCTCACCATCTCTTTCAACGCCCCTCTCTAGACGCTGACTGCGAGAACAATAGACCCAACAAGTAAGATTGTAGAAATGAGCCAACTCATGGCGAATAGAATAGATGCCCTCAACTATTGTTATGCCGTTGGCTGGCACGGTGTGCCACTCCGCTAGACTGTCACTATCCCAATCGTAACGCTGATAACTACAATTTTCACCGCGGCCAAGTGGTTGAAGAACGTCACGGCGCAGACGCTGCCAATCGAAGTCAGAACCAATCAGAGCGTCACATTCGCGCTGGGGCAGACGCTGCATTGATGGCTTATAGAAATCATCCATGTGAACAATCTGAACAGCCGAAATCGCTGCCAACTGCTGGCCTAAGCACTGAGAAAAATGGCTCTTCCCGGCGCCACCACAGCCATCTATACCAATCAAAATAGACTGCGATAGCAACTGCTCTTTAATTAAGGCAGTCAGCTCTGGCATAGTCAGTGTAGATTGCGATGGCTCTGACATAATAATCTCGACGACAGCCACTAGTTTAGAGCAAATGGTAATTTAAATGCGAAACACTTTGGCCCTTCTATTGCTTTTTTTGTTAGTCTTCGCCGGGGGAGCAATGGCCACTGAAACCAAGCAAACGCAAGGCGAACAAGCGAATTGGTTAATCAAATCTCTCACCACTCACCTGTTGGAAATAAAGGAAAACAAAGAGAATAGAGAAAAAGCCCAGATAGTCTCAGACGGGCAATATACCAAAGGCGCCAACCGCGAAACCAAATTTGTCTTGGCGCCTAGAGAATCATTTCAAGGGCCACCAGACCATCACTCCTCCTCAACCTTGACCATGGTCACAATCGACAGCAAAGGGTTGAAACTGAACTATGAGATGCGCTTTGACCACAGATCATTTGGCAAAGATCTGATTACAGTAGACAACGGAAATATTGTTTTACCGCTTAAGACAGCGCAGCCGAAACCAGCTCAGCCAAGCAAATAAAAATTTCGTGCTATCTTAGCGCTTCTGCAACATGCCTTGAGATGGGGTGGCAACTGTCTGGTCAGCACCAGAATGGAAGCGGTCAAAGACTAAATCAACAGCGCGAGCAAACGACTCAGAAGAATCACCTGCTGGTGAAACTGCTTTTGCGGCTTTCTTAGCGGCCTCACTGCTGACAGTCATGGCCACACCAAAACCAACGCCAGAGAGAATCTCAACGTCATTCCAGTTGTCACCAAATGCCAGCGCTTCATCGGTGTGGAAGTCTAACTTCGACATCAGCGCTTGCAAGCCAGTAAACTTACTGGTGGCCAAAGGCATAAATTCTAAGTAGCCGGGCTCTGTTTCAATTACCTGGGCGTGGTCTTTGAAGCGTTCAGTCAAATGAGATTTGATTTCAGCAATGCGGCTGGGATGCTCACAGAAAACCAATTTCTGGGCGCGATTGCCTTTCAGTTTGTGAATGTACTCATTTTTGATCGGCTTGCGCGAACGAGTGCAGGCCTGATACCCAAGAGTATATTCATTCTCGTGGGCATAGAAAACAGATTCGCCGTGATAGTAGTAGATGCTAACTTTATGCTCGCGACCGACCTCAATTAGTGAGTGAGCCAGGTCTTCATGTAAGCTTCTTTCCAGCAAAATTTCTTCAGGTTCAACTGAA
>CAJXZK010000049.1 GCA_913063055.1 uncultured bacterium | reverse complement strand
GCACTCCGACAGCGACGGCCTTGAGAGCAAAGAGTTCCGGAACTCTTTGCTCTCAAGGCCGTCGCTGTCGGAGTGCAAATAATGCGGTTGTGCGCAGTAACAATGAGAACCTCAAAAATGAATAGTAAGTCCACTGAACAGAAGCAAGAAAATACCGTTGCTGTTCCGGCCACAAAAAACACTAAGAAGGTTGTGATTGCCATAGTGGTGGCCAGTCTCGTCGGCATCCTGGCGTACCTTGTATATGACAGTTTGAAAGAGCAGGCCGCCGATCGCCGCATCCTAATTAGTGGCCGAATCGAAACTCCAGAGACCTATATTGCCGCCCCCACAGCGACTAGGGTTCAATCTGTAGCAGTGAACGAAGGTGATACTGTGCACAAGGGTCAATTGATTTTGACTCTTGACGATCAAGCACTGCAAAGCAAGCTGGTGGCATCGGGCTCGGCCATTGCTGTGGCCAAGAATGGACAGGCCATTGCTCGGGCGCAAGTAGCTGCAGCTCAGCAAAAAATTGCAGTAGCCAGGGCTAAAGGCAAAGGTTTCTTCGCAAAAATGTTTACTAGCAAGAAGAAGAAAGCTGAGATTGCTCAGGCCTTGCGCAAAGAGATGATCGAAGCTCAATTTATGTTGCAGCAGGCCCAAGCTGGCTTGGCCCGGGCGCAGGCTTATAAGGCTGAAGCAACTTCTAAGATTTCATACTTTAATATCAAAAGCCCCATTGATGGCGTTGTCTCACTGCGCAGCGTGCAACCCGGTGAGCTTGTGGCCGCTGGCCAGGTGCTGCTAACTCTCAGTGATTCCAAATCTATATTTATGAAAGGCTATATTCCGGAAGGCAAGATCAGCCGTATCAAGATTGGAGACAAAGCCACTGTTTCTCTTGATTCTCCCAATACTCTTGATTTGAAGCTTCCTGCTCATATTGCCGCCATCGATAGTACCCCGTCGTTTACCCCTGAGAATGTCTATTTCAAGGACGATCGGGTGCGTCAAGTGTTTGGCATGAAATTGGCAATTGATAATATCGATAGCCGCGCTAAGGCTGGAATGGCTGCTGAAGCTGAGGTTCATTCACTAGCAAGCGCGGGCAAGTAAATGAGCGAAGTTGTTGTTAGTGCCCGGCAATTGTGCAAAAACTACAAGGGTGTCAAAGCTCTTGATGGCCTTGATCTTGAAGTGGGGCGCGGCGATCTCTTTGGTCTAGTTGGCCCTGATGGTGCCGGTAAGTCTACTGCCTTAAAGATCTTAGCCGGGGTGCTTAAAGCCAGTGCTGGTGAGGCTCAGGTCTTTGGTAAGAGTGCCAGTGCGGCCCGCTCGCTAGGGGGTTTTGTGCCGCAGAATTGTGCTCTCTATCCCGAACTGACAGTAGATGAGAGTCTGGCTTATGAAGCTGGTTTACACCGTGTGGCCGATGATGTTTTTCAGAAGTTGCGACAGAAGCATCTTGAACGACTGGGCCTGGCTCAATTTGGTAGTCGTCTTACTTCTCAACTATCAGGTGGCATGAGACAAAACCTGGCTTTGTGTTGTGCTCTGATTTCGCAGCCAAAACTTATTCTTCTCGATGAGCCAACCACTGGCCTCGATCCCATTGCCCGACGCGAACTCTGGCAAACTTTAGTGTCCTTGGCGGCAGAAGGTGTCACTACTATTATTGCCACGCCTTTTTTAGATGAAGCGGAGCGCTGCAGTCGTATTGCTTTGATGTACCAGGGCAAAATTCATCAGAGCGGCACACCAGAAGAATTGCAAGAGTCTTTAGCCTTGAGGCGTTTGACAATAACAATCAACGCTCTCCCCGAGCAGAGTAGCGGCAGTCAAATCAGTGCATTGAGCGAAAAAATTGCTCTATCAGACAATATTGTTGATATCTATCCATTTGGTGATCACATTGAAGTTTTGGCTAAAGATGGCCCAGCTGCTCTAAATCAAATCGAAAGCGCTAGTGGTGCTGGAAAACTTAATTGCCACGAAAGCACTCCAACCATGGAGAATGTCTTTGTTATGCGCTTGCGTGCACTAGGGTTGAAAGAGCTTATACCGCCAGCATTTCCTGCGGTCAATTCAAATTTAAATAGTGCTGCTACTTCGGCCATTCGTGCCACTAATCTGGTTAAGCGCTATGGTGACTTCACTGCCGTCGATGATCTCAGTCTTGATATTAAATATGGTGAAATCTACGGTTTGCTTGGTGCTAACGGTGCTGGCAAAACTACCACTATTAAGATGCTCTGTGGCTTATTGGCACCGACCGCAGGTCAAGTCAGCCTCGCTGGCGAGAGTGGCAGCTTGCGCAGTCGTGATCTGCGGCGCAAAATCGGCTATATGAGCCAGAAGTTTACACTCTATGATGGTCTTACTGTAGCGGAAAATCTTGAGTTTTATTCTGCCATTTATGAGCTACCGAGGGCTCGACGTAAGCAGCAACTTGATTGGGCCCTTGCTACTTGTGGCCTGGCTCACATGGCTAGTAGCCTCGTGGGCAGCTTACCTCTGGGCTGGAAACAACGAATCGCTTTTGGTGCAGCGGTTATGCACGATCCACAAGTGATTTTTTTAGATGAACCAACGGCGGGAGTAGACCCCCTAGCACGGCGGCAAATCTGGCGCTCAATTCGTGATTTCGCTAAGCGTGGTGCGGCTATTTTAGTTACTACTCACTACCTTGATGAAGCTGAGTATTGCAACCGGCTGTGCTTCGTTTCGGCTAGCAGAATGGTAACTGAAGGAACTCCTACGGCAATTAAGTCGCAACATAGTGGCGAACTTTTTGAGCTAGTCTGTGACCATGCCGGCCAAACGCAAAAGGCCTTTGCTGCTTTAGCAGCCGAGCTTGAGCCCTGGCGTATTTCGATTTTTGGTAAAGCTCTGCATGTCTTGCTTGACGATTCTCAAGCTGATTTGCCCAAGGTTAGGGCTCTTCTTTCCTCTTCGGGGTTGGCTACAGTTGAGCTCAGAGCGATCAAGTTTTCGCTTGAAGATGCTTTTATTGCTAAAGTGCAAACCGCCGCCCGAGTAGGGCAGGGGGTGGTATGACCGGTCAGAATCGCATTCTTGTACAGGCTCTCAAGGAATGGCAGGAGTTTCAACGGGATAGGTTCAGTTTAGCTTTGGCCTTTCTTTTGCCTTTGTTTTCACTGCTTTTGTTTGGCTATGGCATACGCTTAGAGTCGAAGAACATTGCTATGGTCGTTCAAGATAACGATCAGACCTCATTTAGCCGCGAGTATATCAATCGCCTTTATGCCACCAATATTCTTGTACGTGCCGATGCCAAGCAAGCGAAATCTCCCCGTGACGCTATCGATAGAGGCCTGGCTAAAGTAGCTATAATTGTGCCGGCCGGTTTTACCGAGCATGTATTTCGCAAAGAGCAATCTAGTCTTGAGGTTCTAATAGACGGCACTGATATTGCCAACACCCAAATTGTATTGAATAGCATCAAGGCCGCCAATATCTATTTTGTTGCTGCGGTTAAGGCTGCCAAAACCGCTGCCCCTACCAGTAATATTCGGGTTGTGTCCCCTCAGCTCAGGGTGTGGTTTAATCCTGGCCGATTGGAGCCACTCTTTATCGTTCCTGGTGCTATCGGTATTATTCTCTGGATGTATCCAGCCCTGCTTTCGGCCGTGGCGGCTTCACGGGAGAAGGAACAAGAGACGATTATTCGCGTTTATGCCTCAACGATCTCTCCCCTTGAGTTTTTGCTGGGCAAGGCCCTGGTCTATTTTTCTGTGGGGATGGTGCTTTCACTGCTCGTGATTGCCTTGGGCTGGATATTATTTGCTGTCAAAATCACCAGTGATCCAACACCGCTATTAGTCTCACTGCCATGGTATGTTTTTGCTGCTGTGCTCTTTGGTCTGATGCTTGGCACCCTTTCTAGTTCGCAAACAGTGGCTGTGCAAGCTACCTCTACAGCAGGCTTCTTCCCTTGTTTATTGTTGTCTGGATTTGTCTATCCAATTTACAATATTCCTTTTCCTCTCAATCTATTTACGTTTTTAGTACCGGCTCGCTTTTTCATAGAGCTTTGTCGCGACGTTTTTGTGCGCGGCAGCGGTTGGGCCGCTGTCTGGAGTGTTCCGCTAATTTTGATTGTTTTCTGCCTGGTCTATCTTTGCTGCAGCTGGTTTAGCTTGCGCAACATGCAATTGAAAGACTAGGTAATGAGGAGCTAATTCATGGCCAAAAATATTATTGATTACCTCTTGAGCAGTCGACTCTGGGCACTTCTTACCAAAGAGTTTAGGGAGATTTTGCGCAATAAATATTTGCTCTTCCTGATGATTTTTCCACCAGTGATCCAGCTCTTGATTTTGGGTGGCTCCCTTGATCCCCAGGTGCGCAATCTATCTTTGGGCACTGTCGACCATTCCAATTCATCCCCCAGTCGCGAGCTCATTGCTAGTTTATTGACAGGCAAAGTTTTTGAGAAAGCCAAGGTTGTAAAAAGCGAAGAAGAGCTCTCTAGTGCTCTTGAAAGAGGTAAGCTGGCCGTTGGTCTTGTTATTCCTGCTCGATTTGTTAGTGACTTGAAGCAAGGTGTTCCGGCTCAGGTGCAGGTCCTTGTAGACGGAGCTGATGCCTATAGTGCTGGCGTGGCTAGCAGCTTTTTGCTGCAGACACTCAGTCGTTTTGAAGCCAATGGTCTAGTTCGAGACAATCCCAACAAAGTGATTCTGGGTGATGTTGATAGTGTTATCGAAGCTAAGATGAACATTCTCTATAATCCAGATCAGCTTAGTAGTTGGTATTTTGTTCCTGGAGTTTTGGGGGCAGCGCTGACACTGACAGCTACCCTGGTGGCTTCTGCCACCATTTTAAAAGAACGCGAAAATGGCACCATCGAGCAGTTGCTTATGACCCCAGCGGAGCCCTGGGAGATTCTTTTAGCTAAGATTATTCCTCTTGTGGCCTTTTTGCTGGCTGATGTTTGTCTAGCTATTGGTGCGGCTCATTTAATATTTGCCTTGCCATTCAGGGGTAGTTTCTTGCTGTTTATGATTGCTTCTGCTCTATACGCATTTGTCGGCATTGGTTTTGGCATGCTGCTCGGCTCGCTTTGCAGTAGCCAAAGACAGGCCCAGCTGGCGTCTTTCTTCATCAATATTCCGATGATATTACTGTCAGGAACAGTCGTGCCTTTTGATACTATGCCTGCTGCAATGCAGGTTCTTGCCATGTTCGACCCTTTGCGCTATTACACTATTATTGCTCGCGGGGTCATTCTTAAAGGAGCTACTTTTGAAATGCTTTGGGTTGATCTTGCTCTTCTCGTTGTCTTTGCTTCTCTGCTATTGTGGATTAGTGCCAATCGTTTTCGCCGGCAGATGACCTAGGTATTTTTGTTACTTGTAAAAATGACTGAATCTATTCGACATATGCCAATTAGTAATTTTCATCAAGTATCGCCACGCTTGTATCGTGGCGGGCAGCCCAATGAAAAGGGTTTTGTTGCTTTGAGCGAATTGGCGGTCAAAACTGTTGTTTGTTTGCGCTGGCGTAAAAGGCGGGTAGAGTCCGAAAGACTTATAGTCGAAGGTTTGGGTATGCGTTTTGTCAGTATTCCCTTGAATTACTGGTCTTTACCCGGTCATGATCATGTTAGGCAGTTGCTTGAGATAGTCGACGATCAAGCCAATCATCCGGTGTTCATCCATTGTTTTCATGGCGCCGATCGCACTGGTGTGATGGTGGCTATGTATCGAATTCTTCGCCACGACTGGTCATTGCAAGAAGCCTACAAAGAAATGCGTGCCTGTGGCTTCCATCGCTTTGTCACCGCCCATTTTAAACTAGCCTTGTGGCGTTTAGCTCGCCAGACGGCACATCAACTCAGCCTCGACGAAACAAAAAAATAAAATCAATTGGAACTAGCTGCCAAGGGTGGCGTCGGTGTCCTCGGTAACAATCGAGGAAGGGCTATGCTTAGAAACAGTGCGCGCAAATTCAAACTTATGGCTATTGCTTCTTTGTGTCTGAGCGCCAGTTTTGCTATGTTGCCACTCGCCAGTGATGCTTTCTCCATTACTATGCCTTCTCCACAGCCCCAGCTAGAACCAGTTCTAGAGAGAGCACAGCTGGAGAATATAAAGGCTTACGACGTCATTGTTTTTATTGATGCTTCTCATTCGATGGCGATTGCCGATTGCGCTGGACAAAGTCGTTGGCAGTGGTGCCAAACACAGACCAAAGTTTTGAGAGATGTGCTGCATGTGCCTTTAGGTAACCATCTTAGAATGGTTGCTTTTAGTGACAATTTCAAGGTCTACCCAGATGTCGAATGGGGCAGTGTCGCAGGCTTTTTCGCAAGTAATAAGCCCAGTGGTAATACCGACATGACTAAAGCAATTAAGTCTCAGCTTGCTCAATATTTTGCTGCTCGCAAAGCGCTTGCGCCTGGCGATAGACAGCGGCCTTTGCTGATTGCCATGATTACTGACGGCTTGCCCGACCGTCCTATGGCACTGAAGGAAACTATTATTGATGCCACTAAGCAGATGACTGACGCTGATCAGTTGGCAATTACATTTTTGCAAGTTGGTTCTGATGCCAAAGCTACAAAGTATCTACAAGAACTAGATGAATGTTTGGTGAGCCACAGAGCCGCCCACGATATCGTTAAGAGCAAGACGTTTGCTGAGGTTAATCAGGTCGGCCTTGTCTCTGCCTTGTTGCAGTCGCTCAGCCCGCCAAAAGTCGCTTCGAAATAGCTTCTAATTCGAATCCAATTAAAGACAATGAGAAAGTAGTTTCAATTGAAACTACTTTCTTTTTATTGCTGAAACTATTTCAATGCCTATTTGTTGTTATTGTTAGCGCGAACCATATCTTTTAATTCGTCTTTGGCCACCTGGGCATTGCGAGCAACAATTTTTTTGGATTCTTCAGCTTGCTTCTCAAGGTTTTCTTTGGCAAAGGAAGTGCTTTCTTTTACTTCTTTACCCTGGGCATCAAGATTGGCTTTCTCTATATCGAGTTGTTTCTTATTTGCTTCAATAGCCTGCAAATTCTGTTCTTTTTGGCGCTCTACAGACTCTTTCAGCTCATCTGTGGTTCGCTCTACCACTTTGATTTGTACTTCTTTTTGCTTGTCTATGTCTTTTTCACGCTCAGAAAGTTGTTCGGATTGCTGACTGCAAGCAGTTGTGGTCAACGAAATTAGTGTCAAGGCTAGAAACAGTTTGCCTAACTGTGATTGATTTAAACTGTAATGCATGAGTCATTTCCTCTTGTGATTTGATTGTTGTCGACTGTGGTCGACTGTTGTCTAATTAGTACGGCAATGATGACCTGAATTTCGTCAATTGGTTCCAGCATTGCTCTGGCGCCACACAAGTTTTAGCGTCCTGTCTAAACGGCTGCTGCTAAATCGCCGTTATTTTGTACTGAGGTGAATTGATTGCACCATTGCTGCAAATTGTTCTTTTGCAATTGCTCTGTTAGCATTTCCATTCGTCTTTGTTTTTCAGCGGTCGGTAGGCGCAGACCACGCAGAGTGGCAGCTAGTATTGTTTCGATAGTATTTTGCTCGCTAGCGTAGTCATTAGGTAGGCTCTCAGTCTTGAAGGTAATAGCTGCTCTGGCGAACTCTTCGTCTATAGCGAGACTGGATTGATCTGCTAGCACTAGTATTCCTGGATTTTCTGGGGACTGAGAGGCAATGAATTCTTTGGCCGATAGATTGAGGCCATCGTGCACAGCTGTAACCAACATCACTGCCGCCCGGCTATATAAGCTGGTCAAGTCGAGCGTGCTAAGTGTCTGAGGTAGCGATACTAGAGGCTTCCAGCTTGTCGTGGCATGCTTTGAGTTGAGGCTTGCGCTGGCCTCCTGGCAGTCTTTCCAGTAGGAGTCATTGGCTTTGATTCCCGGACTTGTGCGACCGCAGATTTGTACAAATGTGAGCTGTTCCTTTAGTTCGGGATAGCGTGTGAAGAGCAAGTCAATAGCCTTGAGTCTTAGTTCTACACCAGAGCTTTGATCGCAGGGGTCTATAGATAGAACATAGGGAGCGGCTGGCAGATCAATTGAGGTCTGCTGGCCTGCCAGTGTCCGGCTCTGGCTTTTCCATTGCTCGCTGTCAATGCCCATGGGCGCTACGATAACTTTGGCAACGCCGCCAAATGAGCGTGAGCTTTCGATGTATGGCAGTTGTTGGTCGATGAAATTATTGAAGTTGTCGGCATCTGCTTTTGTATTAAAAGCAATTATTTTGGCTGCTAATAGAGATTCAGCTATTTCTAGAATTGGCGCAGAGTATTGTGCTGGTATTGATTTAGGCCAGGGTGCGGGCCAGAAGATAACTGACTGTCGACCGGATCGCTTTAGGAGCTTGGGTACCAGTGCGAGCTCATAGCTTTGGACGAAGTAGCAATCATGACTTTGAAGGCGCTCTATTTGGTTGGCAAAAATGGTATTGAGACGCTTATATAAGAAGAAGTCCTCTTCCTTGTAACATGCCTGCTCGGGCCGAGAGTGCATGATCGGCCAGATAAATGAATGGCAAAATTGATAGTGGGCGTCACCGATTTGCGCTGGAATATTTTCACTGGGAATGTGGCGCACCGCACTTCTGGTTTGACATCTGATCTGGTCTTGAGCTAGATACCACCACGATTGATTGCGACCACCAGATTTGTGCAGGTGTTCCAGTGCTGTTGAAATTCCACCGTCACTGCCGGGGCCTTTGAGAGAGACAACGTTCATGACTCGTCCTCCTGTTGCACTGCGTCTAAGACTCGTCATGTCAAGGGAAGTTCCATTTTTGTGGTCTGCGGTACTGGTAAGAGCTCTGTCCGTTAATAAAAGTTCATTGGTGCTATTTTTGAAACGGGAACTTTTGCCCGAACTTTTGGTCATCGCTTTCGTTCATTCCTTTCTTCAACGGCTAGCAGCCGTTTATACTGATTTCTTTTTGGCTATATGAGATCGCCACAACCGAATACGAAGCATCAAGGAGATGTTAGCCATGTCCACAGAGCCCGATAATGACTTTCTCGTTGATGCTCGGCCACTGCTGAAGGCGCTGCGGGGCATGAAGCGTGGTGAGTTCTCTGTGCGCATGCCTCTAGACGCTACTGGTGTCAGTGGCGAAGTCTCCTCTGCTTTTAATGATTTGGCTGAGCTGAACGAGCGACTTCTCCATGAACTGCAGCGTATCGGTAATATTGTTGGGCGCGAAGGTGAAATTTCACACCGGGCACGTCTGGGCGATGCCGCTGGTTGTTGGGCTGAAGCCATTGGCGCTGTCAATACTTTGGTAGGGGATCTGGTCAGGCCTACCACTGAAGTGGCCCGAGTGATTGGCTCTGTAGCCAAAGGCGACCTCAGTCAAAGTATGTCTTTAGAAATCGAAGGAAGTCCGCTCAAGGGTGAGTTTTTGCGAACTGCCAAGACTATCAATACTATGGTTGAGCAGCTTGGTTCATTTGCTTCTGAAGTAACTAGAGTAGCTAAAGAAGTAGGTACAGAAGGCAAGCTCGGTGGGCAGGCACAAGTTAGTGGTGTCTCGGGTACCTGGAAAGACTTGACTGAAAACGTTAATTCGATGGCCGGTAATCTCACCGCCCAGGTGCGAAATATTGCTGAAGTTACTACTGCTGTAGCTACTGGTGACTTATCAAAGAAAATTACAGTAGATGTAAAAGGCGAAATTTTAGAGCTGAAAAATACCATCAATACAATGGTTGACCAGCTCAGCTCGTTTGCTTCAGAAGTGACACGGGTGGCTCGCGAGGTGGGTACTGACGGAAAGCTAGGTGGTCAAGCCAAAGTAAAAGGTGTAGCTGGTACATGGAAAGATTTGACCGACAACGTTAACTCGATGGCTGGCAATTTGACTGACCAGGTGCGAAATATTGCCGAAGTGACCACTGCTGTTGCTAATGGCGATCTGAGCAAGAAAATCACAGTAGATGCTAATGGCGAAATTTTAGAGCTGAAAAATACTATCAATACAATGGTGGATCAGCTCAGTTCCTTTGCCTCCGAAGTGACTCGGGTGGCCCGTGAAGTTGGTACCGAAGGCAAGCTTGGAGGCCAAGCTCAGGTAAGCGGTATTGGTGGTATCTGGAAAGACTTGACTGAGAACGTTAACTCTATGGCCGGCAATCTCACCGGACAGGTGCGGGGAATCGCTGCGGTAGTAACTGCAGTGGCTAATGGTGATCTTAAAAGTAAACTGGTATTGAAAGCCAAGGGCGAGATTGCGGCACTGTCTGACACTATCAATGAGATGATCGACACCCTTGCCACTTTTGCCGATCAAGTCACCACTGTCGCTCGCGAAGTAGGAGTGGAAGGTAAGCTCGGTGGTCAGGCTAAAGTGCCCGGTGCGGCTGGCACATGGCGCGACTTAACTGATAACGTCAACCAGTTGGCAGCCAATCTCACCACTCAGGTGCGAGCAATTGCTGACGTTGCTACGGCCGTAACCAAGGGCGATTTGACTCGTTCTATTTCGGTGGAGGCCCTCGGTGAAGTTGCTGCTCTCAAAGACAATATCAACGAGATGATCTTCAATCTAAAAGATACGACGCGCAAAAACACAGAGCAAGACTGGCTCAAGACCAACCTCACTAAGTTCACGCGTATGCTTCAAGGGCAAAGAGATTTGTTGACCGTGGCTGATTTGATTTTGTCTCAAGTATCGCCTTTAGTATCGGCTCAGCAAGGTGCCTTTTATATCTGTGAGCAAGATAGCGGCGAAGAAAGTCTTAAGCTGATTGGTAGCTATGCCTGTCTGCCTCAACAGCTTGGTGACCGCTTCCGTATGGGTGAAAGTTTAGTTGGTCAGTGCGCTCTGGCTAAGAATAGAATTTTATTGCAACAAGTTCCTGATGATTACATTCGCATTGCTTCTGGTTTGGGTGCCAGTGCTGCACGTAATATTGTGGTATTGCCAGTATTGTTTGAAGGTCAGGTACGAGCTGTAATTGAATTGGCTTCGCTTAATGAATTCAATGACACACACTTGAACCTGCTTGATCAGCTCACTGAATCTATTGGCATCGTGCTCAATACTATCGAAGCAAATTCTCGAACAGAGAATCTTCTAAGGCAATCGCAATCACTGGCTCATGAGCTACAAAGTCAGCAACAAGAGTTGACTGAGAGCAACAAACGCCTGGAGTTGCAAGCTAATACACTGCGTGAATCAGAATTGTTGCTTACGCAGCAGCAAGAAAAATTGCGCCAGACCAACCAGCAACTGCAAGAGAAAGCTGAACTCCTGGCCATTCAAAATAAAGAGGTTGAGGAAAGCAATCGCGAGATTGAAACCGCGAGAATTACAGTGGAAGAGAAAGCTAGACAACTGGCTCTCACTTCAAAATACAAATCTGAGTTTCTCGCCAATATGTCCCATGAACTGAGAACTCCACTCAATAGTTTGCTCATTCTCTCTAGATTGCTAGCTGAGAACGATGAGGGCAATTTGACTCCTGATCAAGTTGAATATGCCGAAACTGTTCATGCTGCTGGCTCTGAGCTGCTACTTTTAATTAATGACATTCTCGATCTCTCCAAGATTGAGTCGGGAAATATGACTCTTGATCTCGGTGAAGTGTTCTTGTCTGATATCAAAGATGATATGGAGCGCGGCTTTAAGCACGTGGCCGAGAGTCGCAGTCTGAGCTTCGCCATTGAATTGGAGCCTGGTCTGCCCCAGAGCTTATACACTGATGGCAAGCGACTGAATCAAATTCTCAAGAATTTGCTCTCTAATGCCTTTAAGTTTACCGAGTCGGGTGGAGTTACTCTTTCGATTAGGTCTGTACCGGGCGCTGTTCCTGAACTAGCCTTTGCCGTTCGCGACACGGGAATTGGTATCAGTGAAGACAAGCAGCAAATTATTTTTGAAGCTTTCCAGCAGGCTGATGGCACCACCAGTCGTAAATATGGTGGCACTGGGTTAGGTTTGGCTATCTGTCGCGAAATAGCCAATTTGCTTGGTGGGCGTTTAATTGTTGATAGTTCCCCAGGTAATGGCAGCACCTTTACCTTCTTTATTTCTGCTAATACAGCCTTAGGTAGCACTGAAGAAGTGGAGCGGGATGACTACGAAAAGCGTAGAAAGACCATTCTAGAGAGGCAGGTTGGTCGCATGTCTGCCCCGGCTGAAGTAGTAGAAGATGATCGCAGTCGAATTGTTGATGGCGATAATACCTTACTGATCATTGAAGATGATTTGTCTTTTTCCAAGCTTCTGCGGCAACTCGCCTCAGCAAAGGGGCTTAAGACTATTCTTACTGCCAGCGGTGAAGAGGCTGTTTATCTTGCCGGTCAATTCAAGCCCCTGGCTATTACTCTCGATTTGCATCTTGTTGATGGCTGGGGCTGGACAGTTTTAGATCAACTAAAACACAACCTCACGACCAAAAATATTCCGGTGCATTTGATTTCGGTGGATGGCGAGGATCACAAAGCCATGAGCCTTGGGGCCCAAAGTTTCATTCAAAAGCCAGTGACAAAAGTGGTTTTGGAGGGCCTTTTGGAACGTATTCTTGAATCTAGCAAACTGACACAAGAGAAAGGCCAGCTCGATGTTGACAGCAACAGGAACTTTGCTGCTAATGACCAGAGCTTAGCAAACCGCACAATCTTGATAGTTGATGACGATCCGCGAAATATCATGGCTATGAAGTCGATGTTGGCAAAACAGAATCTCAAAATTTTGCATGCTGAGGATGGCCGCAAGGGCATTGAAGTGCTTGAAGCTAATCCCGGTGTTGAGTGCATTTTAATGGATATCATGATGCCAAATTTGAATGGTTACCAAGCCATGCGTGAAATTCGCAAGCAAAAACAATTCGCTAAATTGCCCATCATTGCCCTTACTGCCAAAGCTATGAAGGGTGACCGGGAGAAATGTATAGATGCGGGGGCTTCCGATTACATTGCCAAACCCGTGGACTATGACCGACTGCTTTCACTGTTGAGGGTATGGCTTTATAACTAATGTAGCCTTCTGCCCACATGGAGCACGAAATGTTGAAAAGCGCGTTTTTGTCTATGGCTATATGTCAATTTCTTGGCTTAATTTTTTACTTTGTGTTAGATTAAGCTTTCTCCTATGGCATAACCACGGCAACCGCTGTCTTGGTTTCTATTTCTTACAGCCGTTATGTCCTTCCATTTATGTGCGTTAGTCTAATTACATCAGTCAAGCTACAAGGGTCGCGGTAATGAACACAGCAGAAGAGATTCAAGTTCCAGAGAGCCCTCTAGTTCTTTTGGTTGAAGACAATTTGCTCAACCAGAAAGTAGCAGCGATCTTGCTGCAACGCCTGGGCCTCACTGTGAAAATTGCCAATAATGGCCGCGAAGCTGTGGATGCCATTGGCGAAGAAAAGTATTCATTGATCTTGATGGATTGCCACATGCCTGAGATGGATGGCTTTGAAGCTGCCGTGGCTATTAGGAAGCTAGAGGCCCTGGCTGGCTCCTATACTCCAATCATTGCCGTTACTGCTTTGGCAATGGGCGGCGACCGCGAACGCTGTATAGCAGCTGGTATGGACGACTATATCTCTAAGCCAATTGACAAAGATTTGCTCAAGGTCAAGATTAATCATTGGCTGCGCACAGAGGTTGTCTACGAAAGTCATAAGTTGCGGCGCAAATATTTGCGTCCGAATTCAAACATGACACTTATTGATGGTAAGCCCATAGATCTAGATGAACTAGAAGAATTCTATGGCGCTGAGCAAATGAATCAGATGATGAGCATGTTTATTGCTGATACTAATGACATGCTGCAGCGTATTAGACCGCAGATGTTCGAACGGCACGCTCGCGGAGTCGCTGGTTTAGCCCATGAAGTTAAGGCCTCCTGTGCTTCTATTGGCGCCAAGCAATTGGCTCGACTATGTTTGTACTTAGAGCAGGCTGTCGGTCAGCAAGACTGGATCGAGGCCGAAGAGACCTTGCGGTCGCTTGAGCGCTCTTTTGAAAGCCTCAAAAATTATGTTGAGTCTCAAATTCAAGAAGAGAGTTCAGTCTCTCAGTAGCATATTGGCTACATTCGATTAAAGGGCTGGTCTTTTATTGGCCTGTCAGTGCTGATTTGCGCTTGGTGCTTCAATTGCCTTGCGGAGCAGTGCTTTGGCTCTTTCTCTCCTGCGCTTCTGTAAAAGAGAGCCGCTCTGCATGCAGCTTCTGGCAGCATAGAGAAAAGTTCCCGTTTTTCAGGGGTAAAAGTGAAATGCTGGGGTTACCCCCTAAGGTTGCCCCTTAAATAGTTTCACTAATGCAGCTTAAGTATTTCTCTGTGCCTGTTTTGCTTGCTGCGTGCCGGTAAAACGAAAAGGGAGCGCTTAGGGGTTTTCCCCGTTGTCTTGGGCATGGCTGTCTGCCAGAATAGGAATATCGAGAAATCGAAAACGACGTTCATCGAAACAAAAAAAAGCGAGATGTGGGGTTCACATCTGGCTGAACGATCGCGGTTTTTCACACAACTTTGGAGATCCTTATAATGAATTCTCTGTCTACAATCGAAAAATCGGCTCCCGTTTTGAAGATTGCGGAGCCACCCAAAAACTATGCAGATATGACCGACGCTGAGTTAGTCATTGCTTGCCAGGCTAATGATCAATTGGCCATGAATCAACTACTCACCCGTCACGAACGTACCGCCATAGCAATGTTCTACAAACTTGCTCCAGACTGGCGCGACAATTCGGACCTCGTTCAAGAGGCGATGATTCGTATGTGGAGAGCTGTTCCAAAATTGAAAAACCCCTATGCCTTCAAGACCTGGCTCAATCAGATCGTCAACAACCTCTTTTATGATGAGTTGCGCCGACGTCCCCGTGACACTCAGTTCGTTTCACTAGACGAGAGACTTACTTCTGACACCGGTTCAGATATGGGTACTCGCGAGATTGCCTCGACCACACCGCAACCAGAAGATAAGCTCTTAACCACTGAGCTGTCGGATGTGCTGGAAAAAGCAATGGCTAATATGCCCCCCCGTTTTCGCAAAGTTGCCATGCTGCGCGACATTGAAGGCTATTCTTATGAGCAGATTGCCCAGATTACTGATACCGAGCTTGGTACCGTGAAGTCACGCATTGCTCGTGCCAGAATGAAAATGCAACGTACAATCAATGCCTATATGCAAGACGCTGCTTAACTCTTAGTTGCTTATGTGCTTGAAAGACCCGCTGCTCTCAGGAGCCGCGGGTCTCTCTTTTGAGAGTAAAGCAAGCTAGAGCAAGCTGCTGTGCCTAAATGTATCAAGAGCAGGCTAGACAGAAAAACCTGAAGCTTGCTTCAGGTTTTTCTTTGTCTCAATTGGTTGGTTGGTGGCAGTTATGCCGCTTGAATATGATCTGTAATTAGAGTCAAGTGACGCTTCGTCTTTTCTACTCTACTACCAGAAGATTGTGTTGTTTCTGGTTCAGCTGCTGCTGCGCTGAGCAATCCGTTTCGTCCGTATTCTTGAAACCAGAGCAACTGGTTTTTCAGTTCCATTTTTAAGAGGGTGGTTTCATCTCTCTTTTTTGCTTCCGCAGCGAGATTCTTGCTCATTGAAACGGGCAAGGAAGGTGGGGTTTGTTCTGTCAAGGCTAGTGATATGTCGGGCGTTTCAATTAATATGGCACTGAATTGCAATTGGTTTTCTTGCGCGTTTTTGCTTTCTATCATTTCTTCTGGCATCAAAATCAAAGCTGCTATTTTTGAACAGGCACTGCGAATCTTCTGGCCTAGTTCGACCATGTCGTTTCTAAATTCAATTGCCACGCCGCCAGCTCTAGATATCAGCGAGTTGTTGTTCTCGGCCTCAAGACATAAGTCGAGACTAAGAGCTATCGCCAAGTCGTTGTCATAGTTGCTCTCATCAGTCATATTCTTTCACCCAAAGTTTTCTTCGCTTCCACAGACTAATTGACCGATACATTTTTAATTTGTTCCCATTAAAAAACCAAGAGGCCGCCTCAGGCGACCTCTTGGAAAGTGTTGGGCATTGTTCAAGCTTGCATGCTTGGTGCCCAATTCTAAATGGATTTTTTATTTGAGCGATTTGCAGAAATCGTCCAACTCACTTTGAGCTGCTTCTTTGGCCATGCCATAGCGCTCTTGGATTTTGCCGGCTAGCTCATCTCTTTTACCTTCAATTACAGTCATATCGTCATCAGTGAGTTTGCCCCACTTAGCCTTTACCTTGCCTTGTATCTGTTTCCAGTCACCTTTAATTTGATCCATATTCATGTGCATTCTCCTTTTTAACGATTTGTCGGTACTTTTTCTTCATTGACGCAATTGATATCGCTAGCGCCATTGCTTTTGCATATTTGTTCTGCTCGTTTGGCTTTCTCTTTGTCTTCGGTGTGTACCGAGATTAGTAGATTGCCTTCTTTTAGTTTGCCTTCGTATTGAATTGCTTCATACTCAGGCACACCTAAACCTATTAAACCGCCGGTAATACCACCGACAGCTCCGCCAACCGCTGCTCCGCTGAGACCAGCCATGATCGGTCCTGCTGCTATAAATGGTCCGAGGCCGGGAATTGTCAGGGCTCCGATACCGGCTAGTATTCCCAGTGCGCCGCCAAGTATTGCCCCTGATGCGGCACCAGTCGAAGTGCCTTCGGGCGCTTTGCTGTGTTTTTCATAGCTCATGTCTCGGACGCCGTTTTCATCAGGCATTAGCACCGAAATGTCTGTGGCAGGAAAGCCTTCGCTTTTCAATTGCCCCACTAAGGCGTCGGCCTGGGTGTAGGTTTTGACTAGACAAATTACTGCTTGTTTCATAAATCCTCCAGCATATCGAGCGCAAAGAGTGGTTTGCAAAGACACTAGCAAATCGTGCTCTTCACTTTCGCTCCGACGGGGCTTGCTGCAATTGGTTCCTTTTTTAGTTTCCGCCGGGATGTCAGTTGTTTTCTGGAACTATCGATAGACTTTTTCGTCGCCCATATCTCTGCAGTAGCAGAAGTGATGAAAGGAGCAATGAAATGGATATTTTTAAGTACTTGCAAGATGATGGTGAGTCGATTGCTCATCGTCTTAATCAGACTGTGGCTGAGTTTGGAGAATGGCCCCAAGAGCGTCTGTTCGAAGAAACCAAGAAAGCATTTAGTTCTTTAGAAGGTCACTTCGACAAAGAAAAAATGATTGTCAAAAATATTGAAAACAGTGATGTGGCAGTGCCCTTGACTGTAAAGGCTGAGGCCCAGATTGAAGCGATGAAGGAAGCTATCGATAGCATCGTCATGATCCATATAGATGAGCCTGGCTTTCTCAATGCATTGCAAGCTCTAGCTGACAAGTTCAATGAGCATATGAGTTTTTGTCTAGATGAATACTACTCAGCTCTTCGATTTAGCCTTTCGTCGGCCGATAAGGCCCATGTTAACGCGCAGTTTGAACAAATGGTATTGAGTTAGTTGCTTACTGGCTACGGGAACTATATCAAGCCAAGCCAGTCACCGAGCCTGTACTTAATCTCGATTGAGTATTTATCACGGAGGCTTTAGAAAAACGATGGTAGACAAAAATACGAAGTGTGATGCGTCTGGGTGTTCTTCGGCAGTTAAACTGCTGCAGGGCGAGCAAGCTGCAGTTCGTTCTATGTTTTCTGAATACGAGAAAACCGATGACTGTAAGAATAAGGAAGGGATTGTAGGCTCTATTTCAGTGGCGTTGACTTCTTACTCAGCTCTTAAGAATGAAATTGTCTATCCTGCTCTAAAAGATAAGGAATCTTGTTCTACGGAACCATGTTCTGGTTCGGAGAGTCATCATCAAGCTAAATTGATACTAGATCAACTGCAGCGTTTAACTGCAGACATCGATGCTCCTGCCTACGATAAGGCCGTTAAAGATCTCAAAGAGATAGTGCTGAAACATTTCGCTGATGAAGAGAAGATTCTCTTTCCGGCAATAGATAAGTGTAGTGAAAAGGCCGATGAACTCAATCAAAAATTAGAAGCCTTCAAGGCCGACCGAGGCTTCTCTCCTTCAGTAGAGAGCCTGTTGAGTAAATAGAACACGGGAAATACATAGAACAAGACAAGGAGTAAGTAATGCAAGTTAAGAAAATTGGTCTGGTAGCTATTGCTGCATTGGCCGCCACTGTTACTGGATTTACTGGGGTTGCCGCTGTTTTTGCCGAGGATGCCGCGAAAGCTGAGCAGAAGTTTGCCGCCTCGCAAGAAAAAGCACCTAACAACTCTAGTAAAAATACAAGAGACAAAGAGTTAGGCAAGGTTACTGCGCAAGGGCAGTCGGCGCAGAAAAGAGATGTAGATATTACTCGCGAATTGCGTAAAGCAATTATGGCCACTAAGGGCATGTCGCTTGATGGTCAGAACGTCAAAATTATTACGCGCAAGGGTGTAGTGACTTTGCGTGGTCCAGTATCAAGCGAGACTGAGAAGAATTTGATTGGCGATCTGGCGAAGAGCTGTCCAAGTGTATCCAGCTTCACCAATCAGCTGGAAGTAAAAGGTCAAAATAGCAGTAATTAAGGCTTTTGATAGTCACTGCCATACAGGCAGTGACTATCTGCTTTTGCCGGGTTAAGAGAAAGGTTTGCGAATATGCCAAGCGATATTACAGTTAACTGCCGTTCGTGCTTTAAGCGCTTTGTTTTTTCCACAGAGGAACAAGAATTCTTTAGTTCTTGCGGTCTTTCAAACCCGCCGAAGCGATGTCATAACTGTCGTCTAATCTCGCGGGTGCAGCGGGTCTCGGGTGATAATGGCCGAACCACTGAGGTGCCTTGCGCTGAATGCGGTACTCGCACGGTGGTGCCTTTCGTGCCTAAAAATGGCAAACCAATTTTCTGTAATCAATGTTTTCGCACCAACCGCCTTAAGTCTCAAGATCCAATGGCAATGTAGCCTGCACTCATTGCGGAACTTCTGCTGTAACTTCAAGTCAATATCTCGGTCCTGTGTGCCTGATAGGGTAAATATGAAATACAGAATTCTTGATGTAGTGGTTGACTATTTGCCTAATGTCATTGAGCTCATTACAGATCCCACCATCCAGGGAGCCGTAGTTGGTGAGGAAGGCAAGCTTTCGGTATATACCTTTGCTGATGATACTGACACCAGAGGCGAGCTCGTTGTGCTTCATAGTAACTGGCGCGGCACTGTTTCAATTGACGGGCAAGTGGCCGTAGGTGATTGGGATGATCCAACTTCGACCTTGCTAATTGATGCCAGTGGTGGCACGTGTCAGGTGATGGGTGACGAAATGCAAGTTGAAATCGATAGCAAAATCAGTGGCAGTGCAGTCTGACCACAAAATGGCTTGAGTAAGATCAAGCAAATGGAGCTTGTTAATGTATTCCTTAATGCGACGAAGCCTTGTTCTTGGGCTCACTTTCGCTCCCATGGCAATGGCAGCGATGTCGCCTCTGGCGCTGGCAGATACTGCGCAGCCAAAAGTTCAAACTAAGATAGTAGCCGCTGAAGCCATTGATGAAGAAGAGCCTCCCATAAAAGGCTTTCACCCAATCAAACGGGCACTGGCGCCAGTGGTGCGCTTAGAAAAGAATAGCCGGCAGTTGCAAAAACAGATTTTGCGCTTAGAGAAGCCTATTAGTAGCTTGCAGCCAGCCATGAACGGCCTGCATGAAAAGATGGACGGGGTGGATACAAGATTGCAGTCAATGGATGGCCACCTTACTACCATGGACGGACATGTTACCTCCGTCGGTCGTCAGGTATCAGGTGTTAGGCGCGATCTCGGTTCAATGCGCGAAGACCTGAATAATTTGCAAACCCCTCTTCATGCTTTGCTTGAACCGTTGAATAATGTTGCCGTACCCCTGGAGCAAGTTCGTCATGAGCTAGCCGATATGAGAACTTTGCTCGCCACTGTTTTAGCGTCAATTGTAATGGCCACAATATGTATTGCAATCGGTACGCCGATTGCCGCGGTTCTTGTTTTTAAAAATCGACACCGATTTTTTCCTAATATAGAGGAGAAGGATTTTCCCGGTAATACCACAGTTGAAGAATCTCCTCCTCAAGCTGTGGCTAAGTAGTGCTCTCTTGAGGCATTTAGTGGGAACTTCTAGGCTCGCCGGTCGTCGGCGCCAGGGACAGGACGGAGGTAGTGTAGACTGTGAGTGATTTTAACAACAAGGTTGCACGCAGACGCCTTCCCGGTAGTTATCCTTTAGTATTAATTGTTGAAGATGATAGGTTGCAGCAGAAGCTCTACAACTTGATTGCAGAGCAAGTGCAGATGACGCCAGTTATTGTAGCCAGCTGTCGCGATGCTGTTGAGGCCGCTGCTGGTTCGCGTTTTGATTTAATTTTTCTCGATTTGCAAATGCCTGATGCTAATGGCATTGAGTGCGCCGATCGCCTGCGCCTACTGCCCAATATCCGCGATAATAGAACGCCAATTATTGCGGTCACAGCTCACGCCATGCCCGGCGATCGTGAGCGGTGTTTGAATGCTGGGATGGACGATTATCTGAGCAAACCCTTTACCCTCCTGGAGTTGAAGAACAAAATTTCGCAATGGTCGGCTCGCCGCAGCGCTTAGTTAACATCTATTTCGCTGTCGAAAAGAAGAGAGCAGGCCTGGCCTGCTCTCTTCTCTTTCTTTCATTTCTATTCTTTTCTTTTCTTTTCTTTTCTAAGTTTTGTCCCGAATATTTGAAGTTAGTCGTCAACGCGCTTGTTCAGAGATTTTTTGTGAATTCTGTTGCTGAGATCGTTGAGCTCGTCTTCAATGTGGTTGATGTCTTTGTAACTAAGCTTGCCGCCATTCTTGCTTTTCATTTTCGCTTCTCTAGCGGCAATATGAGAATTTTCATCGCGCAGTGAATTAGCCTCTTTCAGGGTTAATTCGCCTGACTTCTCGAAGCGGTTGATTTTTGCCAGCAAGGCAGTGTGACGTTGCGTGATTGTGTATCGACGGCCGCGGGCTTCGCTTGATTGAGGTAGTGCGAAAGCAAGCTGTAACATCATGGTTGCTGCTAAGAGAAGCGATAGTGGTCTCATTGGTGTTCCTCCTGGAACCTTGGGACTGGTGGAGACGGCTTTATGGCCAATTGGTTCCAGCCGGCGGCTCGTAACGATCAGGCTACTTGATGTTAAACTGTAACGTCGTTCAACCTGAAGGAGTGCCATGGACGCTGTCATTCATACTAAACAGGGGCCTAAGTCTTTACATGTCTGTAAGGATGGGACTATCGAGAATACAGCCTGGGTGGCTATCTATGAAGAGGCTTTTCCGGCCGGTCAACGGCAAAGTTTAGATGACCTTATGCAGCAGCTCCGCGACGGCACGATGGAGCTGGACGAGACTCGCGATGAACATGACAACATACTTTGTATGACCATAACTGAAGTGTTTCGGCATCCTCCGGTGTTGCCAACCTTTCTTCTTGCCTGCTACACCGCCGTCGTCCCCGATATGCGTGGCCTGGGTATTGGCTCGATTCATCGCACCAGGCTCGATAGTTTACTCAAAAATGAGTACCCCGACTATGTTGGTATCGTTAGCGAGATTGAATCTACCTTCGAGCAGGGCATTTCTGCCGAAGCAATGGATGTGCGCGTTAAGCGCAAGAAGTTCTTTATGAAATTGGGTTTGCAGCCACTGGCCATAGACTATTTTTTTCCCAGTTATGTCGCTGGTGAAGCGCCAATTCCAGGTGAACTTCTCTGGGTACCTTTTACTAATGAGCCTCTCACTAAAGAGCAGCTTTCTGGTATGGTGACCCGCATTTATACTGAGGGCTATCAATTGCCTAGCGATCATCCATTGATATCGCAGGTAGTATCATCAATTAAGTAAGTATCACCAATCAAATAAGTATCATCACTTAAGTAATAGTTCTTGTGTCTGTTTAGCGTTTCATGATTGACGGAGTTTTCAATGGCAGAGAAACAATTCACCAAGGAACAAATCAAAATCATTCTCAAGGAAGCGGAAGCCTCCACTGATATTTATGAGCTCTGCTTGCGCCACGATATAACCGAGACCACCCTTTATGAGTGGTTGGCTGAGAATACTCCGACTGAAGTTAGTCAGGGCAAGTTTAGTCTGCGTCAATTTATGCAGGAAGTATTTAACGGCGGCATGACTCGCCGTGAACTGCTGTATGCCGGGGCTGCTGGTGTGTCTGGTTTTGCCGCTGGCAATATCTTTGCCATGGTTGGTAACCTTGGTAATGTCGGAAAACTAAGAATGCCTGATTTGCTTAATTCCAAAATTGAAGTAGAAGATGCTTCGCGCTATAAGCAATCAACTGAGGAGTTTGGCGACTATCTCTACCTGACTCCGCAAAAATTGGGTGGTGGCACCCATGTGGTTGACTTTAAGCAAGGCATAACTCTGGCCTCGATTAGTTACTGGAACTATGGCGATTCTTGTCCGATTTCGCACCATCTATCAGCTTATCCCTCTAGCAATCCACGCAAGGGTTTTGAGTTTGTCAATTCCACCCAGGGTGGCAAAAATGTCACCATGTACAACATTCCTACCGAAATAGAAGAGCGCGGTTTGCTTGATACCTGGGGCCAGGGCAATCATATTTATCGAGTTGAATTTGATGGCACCAAGATGGAACTCAAAGAAGACATCGCTAAAACCACAGGTATTGGGCTTGGTGTACATATAACCATTTTCCCTGATGCCAACGGCTTTGCTGCAGCAGACGGCCAGAAAGATGTTTGTGCTTTCTTCGATAGAGTATCTGGTGACAACAAAACCTCAGTTTTAAAAGCGTTTCGTGCCGATTGGATCGGCAATGAAAGTGATCGCAATCTCAAAGACAATTGGCGCAAAGGTGGAAAGCTGCGGATCGTTCAATTGAACAAAGCTCCGGAGACAGGCAAGTTCGATTTGCAAGGAACGAAAGGTAACAAAATAGATTGGGAAATGGCTCCCATGGCTGAAAATCTAGTTTCTAGTGACGGCATTCCTGGTGCCGGTAAGAAGAGTTTGACTGGATTAGATGCGGTGGTGCACCATCCTGGCAACAAGTATTCCGCCCTGATTATTCGTATGTTGTCTTGCGCCGTTATCGTTGATCGTGAAACCTGGGAACCTGTGGCTTGTTTGCATAATCCCGAAGGTTCGCCTGACAATCTTAAGGTGACCAAGCTGCACGAGAACCCCAATACCTGGGAAATTGAGTTTGACGATGTTAAGTGTGTTGGTCATGAAGCAGGCTTCTCGCCTGATGGAAAGTTCTTCACTATGATGAACAACATTGAGCAGAATAATATGGCTGTTTATGATACTTCTGACCCTGATCCACGTAAGTGGAATCGCATTACCTTTGTCAAAGATCCTGAGTGGGTAGGCGATTTCCCTAGCCCTTTCCATCTCTGCTTCTCGATGGACGGCTCTAAGATGTTTGTTTCGGTTATGCATGCGAGACCGGCAAAAAGCGGTTGCTGTGTAGTTGATACTAAAACCTGGAAAATTATCAAAAAGTTCAAGAATATCGGTGTCGATTGCCAGACTATGGCTGTCTCTTATGATGGTAAATATGTCTTCCAGATCTTTAGTGGTTTCCAGCGTCAAGAGAGTGGTGCTTTTGTTTTCACCCAGGATGATTCGTTGCGAGCGCTGGGCTATTTACCTAATTTTGGCGGACATCATGACTGTGTCATTATTCCAACAAAGAAAGAGCATATGAAGAATAGTCGCTGTACTACTCTTTAGGCTTGGTTGATAGTTAAAGATGACCAGTGCCAGACGAAACACCAGTGGACTATTTCTAAAATTAGCCTGTCAAAATATCTTGCGACGGCCTACTCGTACTTTGTTGTTGATTTTGGCTGTGGCGCTAGCTACTGGAGCAGTCTTTGCTGCTGTAATCGTTGGTCGTGGAGTGGAAGCTAGTATTGATCGCAGCTTCGCTCAAATGGGGGCCGATTTAATTGTGGTGCCTGCTGATGCACTGGTAAATATCACTAGTGCTTTGCTTACGGTGCAACCCACTGAATCGACAATTGATTTGGCTTTACTTGATCGCATTGCTCAAATTGACGGTGTTGAAAAAGTTGCGGCTCAGAGCATCTATCGAATACCAATGATGGTTCATATGCCTGAGCATAGAGCCAACTTAGTTGCCTTTGACCCCAAGAGCGATTTTACTGTACTGCCCTGGTTGAAGGAAAAGCTACCTCGTGAGATGCACCAGGGTGATCTTATATATGGTGCCAGGCTCGGTCAAGGCGAGGCCTTGGGTGAGGAATTAGAACCCTGTGACCAAGCGGCCATTGTTTACGGAAAATTGGGCCGAAGTGGGGTTGGCCCTCTGGACGATTCAATATTTGCTACCAATGAGACTGCTCAGTATTTGGCTCAGGGCAAAATTAAAGGCTTATCCGCTATTCCTTCTTTCGACCCCAAGCGCTGCTCGGCCATACTTGTGCGTTTGTCTGTTGGTACGACACCAGAGCAGGTCAAGTTTGCTATTTCTCAGCTAAGTGGCGTTAAGGTGATAACCGGTACTACGATTGTCACATCTACACGGCAGACAACTTCTGCTCTTTTAGCAGCCATGCTAGGTATGTCTGCACTGGTGCTTTTGGGTTCTGCCATTGTTATTGCCCTTTTGTTCTCAGCAATCATCTCGGAGCGCAAAAGAGAAGTTGGTCTCCTTTCCGCCATAGGCTCCAGGCGCTCAAGTATTGTTAGTATGCTGCTCGCTGAATCTTGCTTTACTACTGGAATGGGTGGGCTTTGTGGCATTGCCTTGGGTACTGCCCTTCTGCTTATTTTTCAAAGATCATTAGTTTATTACCTTGAAACCTTGCACATTGAATTTAGCTGGTCTTCGCCTGTCGAAATTTTGACTGTTGCCATGCTCTGTATGCTGCTCACAATAGTTTGTGGACTACTGGGGGCGATAATCCCGGCTTTAAAGGTCACTGCCAGCGAGCCATATGCTTTGATACAGCTTGAGGGTGGCTGATGCCTCTAACTGTTAGCAATTTGACAAAGAGCTATGGTGGCGCTTCTGCTAAGCCAGTTAACGCTGTTAGCGATGTCAGCTTTGTTGTGGAAGATGGCAGTTTCTTAGCTATTGTTGGTTGCTCTGGCTCTGGTAAGTCGACCCTGCTGGCTATGATTGGCGGAATTAGTGAGCCCACAAGTGGTCTGGTTAAATTCACAGAGACAAGTCTCTGGGCGCAGGCAAGCAATGCCAGAGCCGATTTTCGCAACTCAACTATTGGTTTCGTTTTTCAGTTTGCCAGTCTATTGCCCACTCTAAAGGCTATTGATAATGTGGCTTTGCCGGCCATGGTTAGGGGCGCTCTGAGCGAGAAGGCCGCTTATGCCAGGGCCAGGGTGTTGCTGGAGCAAGTGGGATTGGCTGAACGTATAGACTCTTATCCTGGTGAGTTATCTGGTGGCGAGCAAAGGCGTGTAGCCATTGCTAGAGCATTGATTAATTCACCGCAAGTACTGCTGGCCGATGAGCCAACCGCCGATCTCGATGAAGATACAGAAGTCGAGATTCTCAAATTGCTGCTGGAGATTCGTCAAGCCCATAAGCTGACTATGATATTGGTCACTCACAACCGAGAGATTGCGGCTTTGGCTGATCGCGTCTTAACCATGAAGTCTGGTGTGGCTGAAATCAGTGATGCTATTTTGAAGACCGATAGAGCAGAGGTAAAGATTGTCAGCCATGAGCGCGTCGACAGTATCTATGCCATTTCGGCCCAGCAAGTAGCTAGCGAGCAAGTACGTCTAGGTGCTGGTTTTGAGCGCTATGTTGGTCGCTTTGTGCTCATACTTTTGCCGCTTCTCTCTGTCATCTATGTGGCCAATCTTGCTGTGGCAAGCTACCAACAGAGTGTCATCAATGCTCAACTGGATCGAAAGCAGGCTCTGGAAGACCTGGCCATGGAAGACTTAAAGGCCGGGGTCAAAGACATTCGTATGACTGACGGCGGCTATGAACTCGATCTCTTTTTGCGCAATAGCAAAAGCGACAAGCCAATGTTTGTAATGACTCCTGTAGTACGCGTGTTTGTTCAGCAGGGAAACAGTTGGCTAGAAACTGCTCTAGATTCAGTAGACAAGCCAACTGCCGCCGTGGCACAAATTAGCTCTGAGCGAATCTTTCGTTATCGTCTCAAGCCAAATGTACCCGGCTACGCTCAACTCATTCCTTACTACATGCATGTGCGCATTACCAATGATTTGCTTGTAAGCCCATCAAGCTTGCCTAAGGATGACTTAATTGAACGCAATGATAGCTACTATGTTTATCTCAAGCCTCACAATATTAGTGATGAAGTTATTGCGAAAAAATTGAAGTTCGCTGGAGCCCCTCCTGTCTATATGCCGATGCCACCACACTAGGGCTAGCAATTAAATTATTCGCTTGCCCGGTAGCTTGCTCCATGACGCGTTTTCCATTGTCGGTGTTGTTGCGGCACTGGTGCCTCCAATTTCAATGTCGAGGGCCAAACCGCCAGAGTAGAAACTTCGGCGCGGTTGTGAGAAAAGTTCTTCGCCATTGAATGTTTTAAACAAACCGAAATTAGGATCGTTAATGGCTTCTTCTGTCGAAGCTGCACCCGTTGGGTCAACAATTGTGAGATGGGTTCCCAGGCGACCTTTACCTAAGGCAACTGCCACGTGGGGGTCTCCCCCGTACTCGCTCAATTCGCACCAGTTTAAAGGATAGCCAGTCAGAGGTTGGCCGCAATGTTTGCCACCATTCTCGCGGCTGAGATTTTTGACATCGTTCCTGAAAATTATAATCGGGGCAATTCCTCCTTGCACATTGGTATCGGCAATCGTTGAGTATTGACTTTCAGCAGTTACTCCAATGGGGAATGGGTCTTTACTGATTATTCTTCGTGAAATTGCGCCATCATTGGCAAATTCATAGGCGTATATTTCGTTTGGACCTGATTGGAACTGGGCATTGACCATTTCGATAACGGCATCTATGCGGGGCTTGGTGTGGCCGTTGCGCAACCAGTAATAAAAGTGTTCGGCGAATTGATTTGACGTAGTTGGCACAACTGCTGGTGAACTTTGGAGCATGCGTGCTTCGGCGTCTAGTGGATAGTCTCCGCCGACAGCATCATAAGTGGTGACTTTGTTATCTCTGAAAGTTCCATCTCGCAAGAAATCACTCCATGAGCGCAGGCCAGCCACCGGTCCGCCGGTGAATCTAAGTGTCATGGCGCCTTTCGGGCCGCTATCTGGCATGGCAAAGGGTTGGCAGGTGGCGACGCAATAGGCCTTGTTCATTGCCTCATCGTAGAAGGGAATTTTTATTTTCCCCAGGCTTTCTAGTTTGAGGACGCATTCGAGTCTTACTATTGAGCAGATGTGCTTTCTGTCTGCAGCTCTAAAGGCGCTGCTGCTTACCAGGCTCGATTTTGCTCCGACACCCGCAAAGTTGAAATTGCGGCGAGCTGCTGGAATATTGACAAATGGTCGGTAGCTTCCATTGTTAGATGTGGTGTTAGATATTTGGGCAAGACTTGCTGGCTGAGGCACTCTTATGGTGGTATCACCTTCGCCCTCGAGCCAGCCGTTGGTAAGTTTGATTGATTCAATTTTTACGTTTTCAGGTAGATTCTTTCGCAGGAAGTTTTCGACGTCTTCAGTTGGTGTTATCGGGTTGGCTTGTATATCAAGCCACTTATCTTTTTTACTGTTGTTGCCAGCTGAACTCTTTAAGCACTCGCTAAAAGTGGCATTGAGCTCTTCTATTGATTGGTCGAGAGCGTCTTTATCCCTATCGACAAGAAAACTCATTTGGGCGTTTTGTAGCTCCTGAGCCACGATAGCATTTTGCCTTACTGTGCCAACTAGGGTATTGATTCCTGTCACAGGAAGTGGCTCACCGTCTGGGGCACATGTGCCTTTGCCAATGGGAGGATAGTTACTCAGAGAGACTAAGCCATAGTGCGAATCATCGATAATGATTTTTGAGAGGTCGTTGGCGGCAATTAGACCGGCTGCCTCGACAACGCTTTGAGCCCGAGATCTGGCCACAATTTGCAGACAGCATTCGCACATGAACATTAGTGTGGGTGCTACTAAAAAGCAAATACAGACAAAGACCATTAAGAGAATATTGCCTTTTTTGTTTCGTTTAGTCATTTCTTTCACCTTATCCAGTAGGACGGGTGGCCGACTTGGCGGCCACCCTTTGTGTATCTACTTGCGTACTTTGCTTTGGATTGCGTGAATGATCTGCTTTTTTATCTCCTTTAGATTTTTGCCGTTGTGATTCCAAACGTGTCTGCCATTATTGTGGTGGCCAGAGTTGCCGCTGCAACCAGTGTGCCCGCTGCTGCCAGAGCTGGAGCCGCTGCCACCAGAACCGCCACTGCCGCCAGAACCGCCACTGCCACCAGAACCGCCACTGCCGCCAGAGCCACTGCCGCCAGAACCACCGCCACCACCGATGCCACCAGCGCCGCCGAAGCCGCCGCTGCCTTGACCAGTTGAGCTACCTGTTCCCTGAGCACCAGTGGACCCTGCGGTACCTGTATTCCCAGAGGTGCCGGTGGAGCCAGCGCCGCCAACGGCACCGGTTGTTGAGCCAGTTGATCCGGTAGAGCCGGTTGAACCAGTTGATGATCCACTGGAACCGGTTGATGATCCACTGGAGCCGGTTGATGATCCACTGGAGCCGGTTGATGAGCCACTGGAACCAGTTGAGCCAGTTGATGAACCAGTGGAGCCGGTTGATGAGCCACTGGAACCAGTTGAGCCAGTTGATGAACCAGTGGAGCCGGTTGATGAGCCACTGGAA
>CAJXZK010000048.1 GCA_913063055.1 uncultured bacterium | reverse complement strand
ATCTACAGCCATTGCGAATAGCTCTGGTTCTTGCTTCTGCTGCAAAGCCATCATGACTCTATGCCTCCAGGCGATTCTCTGAGGCATGTTGCTGATCATCCAAACGATATGTTTCGTACGTGTTTGGCTGAACTCAGGCTTTAGCCGATAGAAGCCAATTAGCTTTAGCCGAGCCGCAATATTCTTCGGATCTGCTTCAATAGCTTTCTCAAGCTTCTCGGCTTTAGAACGGCTCAATATACGCCCTTTCTCCAGGTTCGCAAGGTCGTCAGAAAATTTAGCCAGAAGATTTTTTTTCATCCATCTCCGCCCGCACAAAGAGTGCAATTAACGGGTAACCACAGCTGATAAAAGTTTAACCTGTCTCTCACTCTTTCGCCCTAGTTGGCACTTGTTGTCTGATCGGTGGAGAACTCGGCCCTCTTGGCCAACCGCCCCCTCCTGGAGATACACTCGGCCCCCTGTTGCCGCGAGACCGAGGTGGACGTCTGTTTGGTTGATTTCGAAAACAATCGTTCCAATTTCTTCCCTCGAACGGGCTGTTGGGTGCGGTTTCTCGCGTACAGTCGTCATATGTTGCAGCACAGCAATTCAAACATTGAGTGAGAAAATCATTTCCTGGCCCAGGTCTGTTTGCGTAAAATTTCCTACATCTGGATTGGCAATCAGACAATCGAGTTTCACAGCATTCTAAATCTCCAGCTTCACATGGAGAGAAGCATGGTGGAAATTGATTTCCCCAACCATTATTGCCGCTTCCTCCACTGCTGGCAAAGAGACCAGACGGATCCAAGTTATTTAATGGCTCGTTTTTGCAGTATGTGTAGAGATTCGGTCCGGTGTCCTCGCCGAGGGGATCTCTAGACATCCACCTGCCTAATTTACAGCTTAAAGCTCTGTATACTGCAAGGTTTAGTCCACTTCGACTGTGTATGTAGAATCCAGTGAATCCAAAATCAGGCGGAATGAGCGACTGAGCAACTGCCGGAATGCCAAATGGGGAAAAACTTTGTTGATATACAATGGCCCCTGTGTTATCAGTCATTTCGGCAACGTCTAGACGCAGGGTTTTTGAGAATAAGTATGAACTTCCAGTAATTTTCTCTCCGAATGCGAAGAACTGTTTGTTAATTGTCCCTCCAGCATTTCTTTCCTCTGCGATTTCATTGGCATTCCACAGCAGGTTCTTGGTATCGGTTAAAATGCCGCTGGAATACTCTAGGCACTGAACGTTTCTATCAAGTCCGTCATATACAAGGTTGCTGTAATTCCCGACACCAGCGTAGGTGATTTTTATTAACCTGTTTTCTGCATCCCAAGCGTAAGTGTTCGTACCGTCGCTGGTCATGTTGCCATTGGCATCGAATGTTAGCGAAGCACTGCTTGGGCCAGTAACGCCAACCTGATAGTTATTGGCTACAACATTGCTGGCGCCATCGGTAGCGCTTACTGGTACTGTGTTCGCTCCACTAGCTAGAGTGGCGTTCGCACTGAAGCTTTGTGACCACTCAAGATTAGCGGCATTGCTATTAACCGTTGCCACTTTGAGCGCTTTGTTTGTGTTAGCTTGAAACTTAGTTGCTCCTCCTGTAGCAATGCTAGTTAGCTCGTTGAGATTGTTGTAGCCGTACTGAGCTACTCCACTGGCCGGAGCTAGAGTAATAGTCTCGGTAGCACCGCCACTAAGGGATTTCGTGTAAGTTGTGGAATTTGTTGATGTTGACTTAATGTTCAATACTGTAGAAGACGAGGTCGCAGTCACTCCTATTGCCGTTAGGTTAGCATTGCCATTTATTGCTGTCGCTAACCCAGCCGCAATCGTCGCTAACGTGTCTCCTGCCAAGACTGTATAATTAACTCCCTGTGAACCTCCAGCCAAACCGGAGTCAAAAGTTGTGACGGTGAGAATATCGCCGGTTGTCTTGACTCCTCCAACCACTGCTGTTTGAACGCCGTTGGCAGGTATGTTTAGGGCAACCAATTCAGTAGCAGCTGCGCTTGTTGTTGCTCTCAAAGTAGTCGCGTTAGTCGAATTTGATTGCAATGTAACTACCGTGCCTGACGATGTAGCGCTGATACCAGCCCCTTGAAGGGTTGCGTCGGCCGTTAAAGCGCTAGCCAAACCAGTAGCAATCGAAGGCAACGTGTCACCTGCAAGAACTGTGTACGTGACAGCTTTAACGCCTCCAGCCAATCCAGCATCGTAGACGCTGATGGTGATTGTATCGCCGGTTGTTTTCGTGCCACTGATGGCAATTGTCTGTGGACCGTTTTGATTAATAGAAAGCGAGATAGTTGCAGTAGCGCCAGAACTTACCGATTGAGAGTAAGTGGTTGCATTGGCTGAAGTTGACTTGATTGTGATGGCAGTACCTGCTGAAGTAGCGGTAATACCCGCTGCTGCAAGACCAGCATTGGCATTAATAGCGTTTTTCATGCCAGTGGCCATTGTGTTTAAGGTGTCACCAGCAAGAACTGTGTAATTGATTGCTGTTGAACCTCCACTCAAGGCGGCATCGCTAATAGTAATTGTGAGGATGTTGCCTGTGGTTTTAGTACCGCCGATTACTGCGTTCTCAACAAAGTTGTTGGTGACGCCTAGTGAGATTGTGGTTGTCGCTCCGCCACTTGTTGATTGAGTATAGGTTGTGATGTTAGAAGATGCCGACTTGATACTCATTACTGAGCCGTTTGCTGTGGCATTGACACCAAGTGCCAGTAGCGAAGAGTCCGCAGTAATTGCTGCCGCAAACTTAGTAGCAATAGTCGATAGAGTATCTCCACCAACAACCGTGTAGCTAATAGCCGTCTGACCACCAGAGAGACTCGGGTCTTTGACAGTAATAGTCAGCACATTGCCTGTAGTTACAGTCCCGCCGAGTTTTACTCGATTTATACTGTTTTGCTGAACAGCAGTGCGGTTTGAAGCAGCATCATAGGCAAAATAGTTTTGGTTTAGATAGGCCGTTGATGGGCCGCCTGAACCTGTTTGTGAACTAGTTAACTGCCCAGCTTTGTCATACCCAAGGTTCAAATTGACGCTGCTATTACCTTGCAATTGCTGCCATTGGGTAATTTCTCCACCAGGGTTGTAGCGATAGCCATATTGCGAAATTGTCGGGCCGCTGCTGGTTTTGAGGTTAGCGATCTGCTGCAGCCTCTCGTCGCCGCTGGTTGGGTACCAGCTGTATTTTGTTACCTGGCTGTTTGGATAAGTTACCGAAGCAAGGCGGTTTACGCCCTTGGAATAACCAGTTGTGTCATCTACATAGGCATAGCTGAAGTTGCCCAGAGCATTGGTCTCGGCTGTTACCCTGCTTATTGCATCATAAGTTACGGTGTCTGAATTGGCTGCGCCATTGACTGACTGATTCGTGATTCTGCCTAAGGCATCATAAACAAAGGTTATGTCAGAGTTCGCCATTCTGTCGTTGTGAACAAGTTGAAGCCTGCCACCACCTGTAATCGGAGTTGCCCCTGAGCTGCTGACATAGCTATTGTAAGAATAGTCAATGCTGCCCCAATCGTTTTTGGAGGATTTTGTTTGACGTTTGAAGTTGTAGTCCCAATACTTGGCGGCATTTGCTGTTGCAATTACGGCATTAAAATACATAGTTAAGAACGTACTTTTATCCGGATTGTAAAGGTAGATGGTCTTCTGTCCAAGCGCATCGGTCCTCTGCTTAACGTTGCTAGTCTTCTCCTCATAAACATAGGAGTAATTTGAGCTATCAGGGTAGGTCTTGGTCGTCAGCCGCCCTTGAAGATCATGACTCCAGGAAGTCTGCCGACCGAGTGGATCTATCAAAGATGCCAGAGAGCCGCAAGAGCACCAGTTATATTGAGTCTTGCGACCGAGCGGATCGACTTCATAGCTCATTTGGTCAAGAGAATCAAAGGCTCTTTGAGTCCAACGGCCATTTCTATCTCTGCTTAGAACAACATCAAGTTTGTCGTAAATATTTTGCTCATAAGTTGCATCTGGATAAGTTGTTCGGAGCGGCCGATTCATTGCATCATATGTAAAAGCTAGGGTGTAGCCTGTAGAGCTAGTCTGAGAAGCGACTCTTCCATAAGAATCGTAAGTAAAGGTCGTGATATCCTGACTGCCCGCCAAAGGACCATCGATCTTAGTCAAATATCCCCATGTATTTGCACCAAGAGCCAAGGTCTCTGTGGCGCCACCGCTAACACTGGCGGTGTAAGAAGTGACATTGACCGAGGTTGAAAGCAAAGTAACCACGGCAGCTGATGAAGTTGCGGTGACTCCAATTGCAGCTAATGCGCTATCCGCATTGATGGCATTCTTAATACCTGTGGCAATGGTGGTTAAAGTCGCCCCGGCTAAAACGGTGTAATTAATTGCCTTGGAGCCGCCGGACAACCCAGCATCAAAAACCGTTATTGTCAGAACATTCCCCGCCGTTACAGTGCCGCCCACAGTGGCTTTGCAAGTTCCTGTATAGGTGTTGGTGGTGATATTGTTGTTTGGGTCTTTGACCGTCAAAACCTGGCCAGAGCTGTTATACGTGATTTCAGTTCTCTGTGCCGAGCCATCGATATAGACAATCGGCTGGTGCTTTGAGTTGTATTCCCAGTGACCCATGAGATAGTTATCTGTCCCTTGGGTTTCTCTCTTTTCTAATAGATCAATTCCATTGGCCGCATAGGAATATGAAAAGGTGCGGCGCATGGGGTCAATTGTCTGCGTTAAATTGCCTGTTGAATTGTACTGATTCTCAGTTAGTTGAGCGGTACCACTGCGATATGACTGCACGTCAAAGAATTCAGTGCCTGTGGCACCAGTATTATAAAGCTGTTGTTCCGGACTGAAGCAGACAAGGTCGATTTTATTGCCACTTGCTGTCGCTACGCCGTTATAAGCTTGCCATGAAGCGTTGGCATTCATCATCGCCGCAAAATTGGAGCATATTGAGGCAGCGGTATCGCCGACTTGAACCGTGTAATTGAAAGTTATGCGGAAAGGATACTCGGCATAAATTGAAACCACATCGCCTGGCGTTATCGTGCCATAGAGTGTAGCAACTGCTGACTGACGAACTTGCGAAAGCAGCGTAAGCGTTTCGGTCGCTCCACCACTCAAGTAGGTGTTGTAAGTTCTGCTTAGATCTCTTTCTGAGCGCAGGCTAACTGTCGTGCCGATGAGACCGGCAGAAACTCCATTGGTTTGATAAATGGCACTTGTATTGACAGAATTCTGGATTCCCGCAGCAACTTTCTCGGGTGTATCACCCGCTTGCACTGTATACACGGCATAATTGTAATCGTTCTTGACTCCGACCACATCACCAGGAGTTACTGTCCCGCCAACAATTAAATTCACAGTGAAGTTGCCTAGGTCTCGTGAAACTACCGTTGGCAGGTTATTGAAACCAGCATAGTTAGGACCATAGTTGCTGGCATAACGCATGTAGATTGGGCTTGTCGACTCCAGAGGATGGGCTATCCATTGGGTGGACGATGCTTCTTGGTTGTTGCTGGTATCAAATGTCCATTTCATCAACTCACAGTGAGTGTAGACATGATTAACAGGATCATTCGGGTACATCAATAGGGCGTGGCGATCCCAGATGTATGATGTTTTTCGCTCATCAATCCAGTTCTCAATGACTGAGGCCGTGCCATCAGGATAAGTCGTGCGCAGCCCGACAGCAGGGTAGACGTCAATCCCCGGCACATAATCGTAAAACGAAGTTGTGCCATAAGCTGTAGTCATCTGGCTGATGAAACTAGAAGTGGTGTCATATTGAAAAGATGATTTCAGCGAAATGACGTCAGTTATCGATAGCAGATTTGTAGTCGTTGAGTCATAGCTTAAGGAAATGCTGCGACTAAATGGGTCTGTGATGCTTGCTATTTTGTAGAAGCCCACATTTCCGACTGTATTTGAAACATAGCTTATAGTGCTTACCTGACCAATTGCGTCAGTAATCGTGGTTATGCGAAAATTAGCATCGTATTGCACGAAGACAGTGTCACCTTGCGGATTCTTGACTTGCGTGAGAAATATTCGTGGTGGAGAGCTTGAATCGGGTTGATTGTAGACTTCAATGCTGCCATCTTTCATTCGTCTTTCATAGACACCACTGCCCATATTGACGAGCAATGCCTGGGATAGGAAGCTCGGCGAATAAACGCCACCACTTGGCGCATAGACCTCGGTGCCGCCTTCTCTAATTCTGACTGAGGCAACGCTGGTGCTTGGATCTACAGTCAAATACGAGAGCCAGTTAAAATTCCAGTTCTGGCCGACATTGGTAAAACTAAAGGTAACTGGCTGATTGGTCTGTTTGTGGTTATAGTCAAATCTGTAGTTGATGCTCGGCCCGATGGGCGGTGAGTACTCCATCGGAATATCAGCAATGTGCAGAGAAGCAAGCATGCTGTATGAGTCAGCCCGAGCCATACCTGGTGTATCGCAGGGCGGTCCATTCTTTGGCGCATCTTTCGATGTATCGTTTCCGTTCCTACCACTGGCGTTGCCTTTGCCAAATACTTTTCCTGCTTCTTCTTCTGATACCGCACTCCAGCCAGGTGGCAAAGGCTTATCTGTCGGCACTAAGAAGTAGCCATCAGTCTCTTGTTCAAGGGCTTTTGCAGTTACCCAAAGCTGGCCATCGTTGTCAAAGGTTGGGTCCTTAAGATGAAAGAGACCATTGTCTTTTCCCACGATAGCAGCAAAGTGATCGACGCTCCAATGCATAACACACGGAACAACAAAAGCAGCTCCCTTCGAGCGTTTTGCAGCCTGATACTTGAGGCCGACCTTGTCAGACCAATCCTTGACTTGAGCTAAGCTAGTGCCCTTAACAGTTGACTGTGCCTTTTCTAGAATCGGATTGAACTCGGGACTAGCCTTCGTCAAATTCAAAACATTATTAACAGCTAGTGGACCGCACTTAAAAGACCGACCTGGTGCATTTTCCATGCTCCACAGACCGTCTTTTGCACTTTTGACCTTTTGCTCAGCCGAGCCGAAAAAGGCTCTATCCTTGACCATAGCTAGATAGTTCTTCAGCTCATCTTTTCTACCAACCCGTGCATCAATAATCAGTAAGCTAGAGATAGCTTGATTTGCCACAGCGGCTTTGTCTCTATCCGTTTCATTCTTTGACCCTTCCCAGGCTGAACGAAAGAGAGATAAAGCTTCAGAAAGATAACCAGACTTAAACTTGATTTCGGCTAGATTTACTTGAACAGATGGCACCCAGCGAGAGCTTGGGTAAGCGGCTAGAAACTTCTCAAATGGTGCTAAGTTCAATTTGTCGGTAGCATCTTTACCAGCAGTAGTTGCAGCCGCGCCAGAATCGGGAGAGACACTTGCAGTCTTAAAAGCTCTAATGGCACCGGCTAATGCTTCGTTTTCACCAGGAACGGCCTTGGTCGACATCGGTACTAGCGGTTCTTGAAATACTCGCGCGGTAGTTAACTCAAGGTCTGTTGGGTCGGCTGAAAGCTTAAGCTCAGGCTTGACTATCTTTACTGAACGCGGCCCGGTCTTTACTTGAACATTTGCGGGTGGCGGCACTGCGGTATCAGGGTGATATGGAATCTCTGGCATGGCCAAAGCAGCTAGAGGAGTAGTTGTCGAAATCATCAAAAGGGTAAGACCAATAGCAAGAAGCCGTGCGACAAATCTTGAGCCTTTGGAAGCAAGCCTGTGATGCATTTTAAATCCGTGATTCATTCTATTGATTCTCTCGCCGTCTACGAAGATAGTTACTGTGGTATAGCTGTTGTGGGTAGTTGCAAATTGATTTGAAGTGCTCTTGTATCGGCTGGATCTGGAGCGGGCCACTTGGTTGAATCGAGCGTATAGACCGCACTTGTCACGGCACTGCTAACACCGTTGGCCACGATCAGACACTTCAAAGTTTGGGAAAAGGAGATGCGCACGGGCTTTGAGTACACGGGCGAACTAGTCGATGGAACGGTTCCATCAACGGTCACATACGCTGTTCCGTTGTAAGGCACAGCTATGGCAACTTCTGTCGGTTCGGTCAGAGTGCTTGTGCCAACGCTAAATACAGGAGCCGCAGTCGCAGTTGCCGTGGTGAGCTGATAGCGATTGAAGAGATAGGCCTGAATATTCTTTCTCTCGGTCTCTGTCACCGCACGACTGTAGACAAGAAGCTCGGCTAGTTCGCCATTCCAGAAGGTAGTAACAGTATTGTTTGCACCAAGAATATTTTGAGTCCTAGCCGTGTTGACCAGGTTCTGTACTGTGCCAGATATCTTGCTCTCTCCATTCACCGAAATACTGGCGCTGGCAGCACCATTGTGAACGGCATCAACAAGCTGAAACTTGCCAACAGTAATGCTGCTAGTGGGAGTAATAACATTGCTTGCCGTGGTGGCATTGTAGGCATTGAGCCGCACTTGTGTATTAACAGTCTCAAGGCTAACCAAGTTAGATGGTCCAGCATTAGAGGTGGCAAATAGTGTTTTGGTAGCCGTGCCGACAGGCTTTATTACTGCAAAGATTGAAAAACCGCTCGTCAAGTCTGTTAGCTGGTTCGCTAACGAGTAATTTCTCGATGTCCCGTTGAACGAAGCAGAAGGATAGCTATTGATGGCAGCTGAAACAAGAGTAGCTTGATTTGCCCCGGTAGCTTGTGTGCCGTTGTTGGCCGGGACACTACCCGAAAGATCATTGAGCTGAGTAATATTCGACCCACTCAGAATCGGACTAAAGTCGCTCCTGACCCATAGCTTGAGATTTGTTCTGGGCACACCCAGAGTATTCTTATCAGATTGGATGTTGGAAATAGTCTCCGAACTTGTCACACCACTTAGCTGAGCAACAGACCTTATCGTCGCTGAATCTCCGATACTAAACGGTGCACTATATACGGTGCTAGATGTGGTGGCAGGCGTCCCATTGGTCGTGTAGAAAAAAGTCGCGCCAGCATCGCCAGTTATTGTCACAGTGCTTTGGACAGTTGAGTAAACACCCGTTGATGGGCTAATCACAGGCGGATTGGTCGCGAAGCTTGGCAAGGCATTGCCAAGACAGAGTGCTAGAACACAAAGTAGCAAGAGCCACTTCGAGCTTCCTGCGACACCTTTAAATACCGTTCTAAGCTTCTCAATCAATCGTAGGCAATAGACATTTGACATTAGGCGATAAGCACCTCAAATGAATTATTTTCAGTATGAACGTCCCGGTTCTGACTGAAAGCAGTCAGAACCAAGAGATAAGATCCGTTTGTATCCTTGCACCAGAGCGAAACAGGGGGAATGACAATGTTAGGGTAGACGGGACGCCAAGGTGCATTGGAATTGAGGCGCTAGAAATTGGCAGAATCTAAGAAACCTTTGAAGCAAATGTGCCTTGTATCAATCTTGCCAAGAACTTCAATCGAGATAACATACGTTAGTTTTAACTAATTTCGTTGGCGATTTCTAAAATGGAGTGTTGCTTAGGCAGTTTATTAATGAAGTAAGCCATGGAGCCGGAAGTATAACTTCTAACTCTATACCAGACTGTCGATGGGAACCAAAAAGCTCTGCATCGATAAGGTTCAGTCAGTCAGCCTTCACTACTGGCGGTATCATAGTACGGCTGTTACTTCGTGACCTTTTTTGCTGGTGCTGTTTTGATGCTAGCAGTGGCGTTCTTTTATTTACTTTTGCTTTTTAGAACAGGCGGCCACTATGGCTCCCTTTTTCGTCGCGCAGGCTTAACATGCACGTCCTTAGCTTGAGCGTTGGTCATAAAAAGCCTCATCCTGCCTGAGGCTAGCAATGTAGCTTTGCTCAGCCCGGTAAGTCAGAGCGATTACTTGCTGGTGTAAACTAATTGTTTCGCGCCCATAAAATGCCAATATTCAGGACTTATCATCTGCGTGTCGGCAGAAACCCCTTTGCCAGATAGTCTTCATTCGAACTTAGTATGAACAGCGCAATTTGCACCCCTGTTGCGCGAGAAAGTCGTAAGCCCTGGTACTTTACCGGGCGCATATATAGAGGTGCATTTTATGGAATTAGAATCTCGCCAAATTGAAGGCGGTAACACCGGCAAAGCCGTTTTACCAGAGTTGAGTGCATTGGATTTATTGAAGGGTTCCTCTGTGGACAAACTCTACATGAGACCGGAAAAATGGGATCCGGCGCTAGACCCTTTTATGCCGTTACCAAGAAATATTGACCATTCAGTACCCCTCGATGGTAGTAAGGCCAAAGCCCCACCTGAGTTTATTTCCTTGACTCCAAACTCTACCAAAGCTGGAGTGGACGGAGTTATAGAGACTATAAAAGATAAGTGGGCTGGAATATTCGGAGAGAGAGACACCTTGCACGATCATGTGCGGCTTTTGGCTCGTGCCGGTATGACGCCAAGTGAGCGGCAACAGTTGGCTAGAGAAGAACAGCAGCTCAAGGATTACAACAAAGCCAAGGCTGACAATCCGCTGTCCAAGTACGATACGGACGCTCGGCCAAAGACACCGATGCTCGATGAGCTCAATAGACGCACCACCGCTCTTGAGAAAAACATCTCTGAGACAGCTAAGAAAGGTATGACACCTTTGCAGATTGCCCAGCTTGAGTCAGGCACGGCGAGTTCAGCCTTAAAGGCACAGTATGAAAATCAGTTGATTGCCACAGTAGCCCAGTATGAACGCAATGGCAGTGTACCGAAAGACGTTTATGCGGCAGTGATTGCTGGAGCCAAGAAGGAAAAGATTTTGGATGAGCAACAGGCTGCCAGAGAGCAAAAGGCATTAGAGACGCTCTTGAGTGGCTGTGCCCCATTGCCCAAAGTAATTATTGTTGATGATGGAGCTGCTGTTAAGCCCTCTGGTAGAGGCGGTGGTTATGATCCGATCATAGTTGGTCGGCCATTCAAAGATGAAGAACCGATCATTGTTACTCGACCCCATAAGGGTGGGTGTGAGCAAGAGCCTATTATCACAGGCGCAAATCGTGAGCCATTTCCTTTCTTAAAGCCAACGCATAAACCGAGCTTTGTTGAAACACGCGAAAAAGGTGGAGACGGCTGGTTAGGCAATATTTGACGCAAGGTAGTGCGATCGACTATTGCTTGCATTAGGTAATGAAGGCTGACTAAATTGCTTGGCGATTTAGCCAGCCTTCACCACAGGCAGTATCACTGTCTGGTTGTTATTTAGTGGCCTTTTTTGCTGGTGATGTTTTGATGCTGGCAGCAGCGTTCTTTGTTTCTACTTTTGCTTTTTTAGAACAGGCGGCCACTGTGGCTCCCTCTTTCTTCGCGCAGGCTTTACCATGCACGTCTTTAGCTTGAGCACTGGTCATAAAAATCATCATGCTGCCTAAGGCTAGCAATAGAGCTTTGTTCATATCGTTATCACCTTCAATTATTTTTGCAATTGCAGGTTCGTCAACTTGCTTCTATTACTTTGCTCGATCGAACGGGTGGCTTGCGTGAGGATATGGAGGACAAATTTAGACAGCGAAATATTCTGACTTGCCCTTAACAACTGCCTTTTTATTTTTACTTACTTGGTCAAAATTAGCTTGGCTTTGTCTTCTGCTGCTATCGATTCACTTTCGCTGCCAAGGCTGTGCAGCACTTGAGCGTAGTCTTTGAGACAGGCCGCTAAGAGTGGATCGCTTTTGCCAACGGCACCTTCGGTGCTAGCTAGAGCCCACTGATAGAAAGTTTTGGCATCTTTGAGTTTGTCTTGCGAATAGTAGAGAAAAGCTAGATCGTTGAGAATTCTAGCGGTCTCAATATTGTTAGGGCCCAGGGCTGTTTGGGAGAGTGCTAGGGCGCTCTTATATAGTTCTTCAGCCTGTTGGTTTTGGCCAAGGTGCATTTTTGTTGAAGCCAGTGTAGCCATGGTGCGAATGGTCAATATGTTGTTCGAGCCATACGCAGCTTTATAGATGCCTAGTGCTTTTGTTAGCAGGGCGTCGCCGTCGCCGTAGCGCTTTTGGCCAATATAAAAGAGCGCCAGGCCACTGAGATCATTAGCAGTGGAGGGATGATTGGCTCCCAGTGAGGCAATATCGGCAGCAATTTTGCGCTGATAAAAGTCTTCGCCTTTGCCATAGTGATTTTGATCGAAAATGGCTTCGTTCATTGTTTTATAGGCTGGATTTAGAGCCTGCTCTGAGTAGTTTTGATTCAGTCCTCTTAGCAGAATCTTTGATTCTTCTTCTGTTTGAAAACTATGGTCGCTTGCTAACTTATTTGTGCTTTGCTCTTGCCAGGCTGATTGGCTTTGATTGCTCGGCACAGTTTTAGTTGTTGCTTGCTCTGGCAATGCCGTGTCTTTCTTGAAATCTTTGAGCAAGTCTTGGCTTGATTGGTCGTCGCCTTTGATCAAGTCTTTGTAGTCGCTAATTAGCGATGGCAGTTGTCTGCTGGCTTCTAGGCTGGGTTGGTTGAGCAAAATAGACATTGCTCTTTTGTAGTGTTTTGCCGCCGGTTCTCTGAAGCCCGCTTTGTAGGTTGAACGAGCTAAACGATGAAGGCTAGCGACTATTTCAGGGCTGTAGGGGCCGTAGTTTTTTTCGTTCAGTTCAAATGCCCGCTGGTAATAGGGCATGGCGGCAGAATGGTCGCCTTCTGACTCTTGTACCGAGCCTAGAGCAATGAGAGCCGGAGCAGTTTTGACGCTGTTCTTACCGTATTTCTTTTCAAGGACAGACAAAACTCGTTGATAGGTGGCCTGGGCTTCAGTGGTTTTGTTACTCAAGGCCAAAGTATCGGCCAAACGTGTCAGGCACTTGGCTAAGTCATCAGCACTGTGTGATTGTTTTTCTACTTGGCCCAGGGCGCGGCGAAAATATTCTTCGGCCTGGGGCAAGTTTTGCTCGCTCAGAGCTGTTTGGCCTTGCCCGTAGGTCGATTGCCAGGTTGTTGCGGCCCAGCTTGGCAAGCCTGTCTCGAGGGCAAGCAGAAGGCTGATTGCGACTAAGAATTTCACGGTCATGTTGTCACCAATTATTTTGGCCCATTATAAATAATATCGGCAAAATATTGTGGTGCCGCGCATACGTATATGAATTAACTACTCGTCGTCATCATCAACTACAGTACCTTCGACGAAGGCAACACCTCTAGAAATAGTGCCAAGGTTGGTTGCTGCTTGTTTGGAGAGATCCATCACCCGCTTGCAGGCGTAGGGGCCGCGGTCGTTCACTTTCACAACTACGGTTTTGCCAGTTTTGGGATCTTCCACCATCACTCTGGTCTTGAATGCTAGTTTAAGATGAGCCGCCGTGAGCTTGTTCATGTTGAAAATTTCACCTGAGGCGGTTTTGCGCCCGTGAAAGGGCACGCCATACCAGGAAACATTGCCTTTGAATTGTTTGCCCCCGGCCGGTGCAGCTGGCTTGGCTGCGTTGGCGGCGGCATTACTTCCAGCGGCGGCAGTTGACGCTGGCGCAAAAATTGAAGAGCCAACCAGAGCCAAGGCCAATGACAGAAATAATTTATAAGACATAGACACCCCAGGTACTCAATATTCAATTACTATGTGCCCACTGGCTTATTAACCAATCTATTAGTTGGGCGGCTAATAAATCTGTCCAATCGTTCCAAAAACCTGCAATCGTCTTCTGGCTATGGGCTAGCAAAGACCTCGATGGGCCCCTTTTGTTCCCTTTCGGCGACAAGGGCTATAATTGCCTGGGGTTATTAGGTTGCCTGTGGACATCATTCACTTCTTTCTTTTTCTTCTGGTTTCTGCTGTCTGTGCCGGTATCGCTTCGCGGGTGGTGCCCGGCATCGGTCGCAATGGCTTCTTGGCAGGGGCTTTAGTCGGTATAGTCGGTGCCTGGATAGGCGAGTCTGTCATGGGCTCTGTTGGCCCAAAAGTAGAAGGTGTGCCAATCTTGCCAGCAATAGTCGGTTCTGGCATTTTTATTTTTGGCCTTTCTTTGATTTCTCGCCTATTTAAAATCGGGCAGAAGAAGGGCTAGTTCTTGGTATGGGCGTTGAGCCAGCCGACGATACCAAGGGTAATGTCGTCTTTGAAAGGATTGGCTTCAAAGATAAGATGCTCTCGATCGCCTAGCAGTACCAGGGTTTTGTCTTGGGTGCCCACTGCTTCGAATAGGTCGTAAGTTCCTTCGCGTTTGACCAGGCGATCTTGATTGCCCTGGAAGACAATTACCGGCGACTTGGTAATTTTGCGGGCGTACTCAGCGTTTTGGCGCATGAATTGTTCAAAATTGAGCAACTCTTTGGCTGAGAGATTTAAGCGCGAATTAGGGTCATCACTCCAGCGCATGCGCTCTTGCTGGTCTGAAGTTGAGCGATTGACGACACCTTTACCGATATTGAGCTCTTTGTTTTTGTTAGAAACTAGATTGAAAGCGACTTTTAGTTTGGTGCCAGTTTCGCGGTAGCGCTGACCGGCAGGCACTGAGCAGACAACTCCATCGATTAGTTCGGGGTTCTTTGCCGCTACTCTAAGAGCGAGGGCCCCACCCATTGACTCTCCCAGAAGGAATATGGGCAGGCCTTTATAGTCTTGACGCAATTCGCCCAGTACGTTGACGATGTCGCTTACGCAGCCAGCCATGTTCAGAGTTTCATTACCTTTTGATTCAAGGAAGCTACCAAAGCCGCGAACGTCAAAAGAAACAACTGTAATTCCTTCTTTGCAGATGCGTTGGGCAAACGACTCGTAGGCTTTGTGGTGCAAGCCGAGGCCATGAATGCAAACAAGAACAGCTTTTCGTGGCACGCGCGGATCAACCCAAACCCAGCCGGGAGCATCGCGGTAGCCGCTCGGTTTGAGATTCCAGGCTCCTAGCTTTTCGCTGGCTGGATGCCTTTCGCAGTGATCAAAGAAAGAAGAATGTCCGGTTTGTTGCTGGAGATTTTTATCGCCGTCGCTATTATTGGCACTAGCCTCTGAGCCATAAATAGCAATGGTTAGCGCATGCGCTAACTTCTTTTTCTTCTCTAATTCTTCGGCTGATTCAGTTAGGGCAGCCTGTTTTAGTTGCTCGTCGTCGATACCATATTCGGTGGCGATGCGCTCGCGATTGTTGTGGCGAAAGACATAAATTGCTTTTTGATAAATCGGCAAGGCTTCGTCGTTTCTATGGCAAGCCTTGAGTGCTTCAGACAGGGAGAAAAGCGACCAACCATAGCGAATATCGGTGTCGCCGAAATAGTTCTTATCGAGCAGTGCCATGGCTCTTAATATTGGCTCTGCCTTGTTGAAGGCACCAAGGTATTGGTAGCAGCCACCAAGATTTTCTAGCACCATCTTGTTGAGATCGTAAGAAAGATAGATAGTGTTATCTTCGGTCAATTGTTCCAGGGCCGCCTCAAAAACTTTGGCTGCGCTGCTGTAATTGCGCTGTCTGTATAGCGCTTCGCCTTTGTATATTTGCACCAGAGTGCTGACGCGACGCTGATAAGACTTGTCGAGTTCTTTGCTCTTTGCTAACTCAGCACAGTGCGGCAGCAGGCGTTCAGTTTCTTTGTAGTTGTGCTCGTGAAAGTAGCAGCCAGCCACTGCCAGTTCGCTTTCTAGTTGGTTCTTTGCCCCAATGGCACAGCTCGGTTGCTTGTTCCAATAGCTTTGAATTTGTTCGTAGATGGCGCGAGCGCGACTGTATTGCTTGGTCTGGCAAAGGCAATCGGCCAAATCCGTCAGGGCCTTGAGTTGCTCTGGAGTAAAGCTTTTAGCCGAGGTCATTCGGCTTTCGCAAGTATCGGTATCTAGTACTAATTTTTCATATTTTGGCAGAGCTTCTTTGAACTGACGCTTGGCATAGAGGGCGTCAGCCTCAGCCTGCAGGCTTGTCGGGGTCGTTGACACAAGACTTTCTTCCGCTGCTTGGGCCAGAGCCGCAGGCCAGCATAATGGGGCCAGCAGCGTTGCCATAAGGCTTGCTGCTATAGCCGATCTTGTTTGCCACGGCCTGATTGTCATATCGGTTCCTCTTAAGCCTAGTAATTTTGCTATTCTTTGCTGATCATGGCAAGACCCCGCCGCAAGCGAGCCGAAATTGATGCTGCCCTAGTTAGTGCTGAACTGTCGCTCAGGCACTTGCTTAAGTCTCGTGGCGATTTTTCTCTGGCTAGCCGTGAGGGTACTGAGTGCCTGGTTGAGCTGATCGAAGCTCTTGCTCTGGCCATGGTATCGCCACAAAGGGCAATTAGTGCTGAACAACAACAAATTTTGGAGCTGTCAGACCGATTTGCTGATCGGCAGCTCGATAGGCTCAGGCAGCAAGATTTGGCCTTTGCTAGCCTGCAGGGCCTGCGGGCATTCTTTCTTTCGCAGCTATTTGAGCGCCTGCGCCAAGAGCTTAGCGCCAGCAAGAAAGAGCAGTTTGAACGCAGAGCCAGTGGCGCCTACTTTACACCAATTGGGCTCTCTTACTATCTTGTTCAGACGGCCTTTAGCAGCACTCAGAGCGGGGGCCAGAATCTTCGCATTCTAGACTTTTGTGCTGGTAGTGGCTGCTTGTCAATTGCGGCACTTGACTATCTCGCATCTTCATCTTCCACCTCATCTTCTTCTTTGCCAGAGGCTGAGCGGCTTAGCCTTCTGCGAAAGCATATTTTTGCCGTTGAGATTGATCCATTGATTCTGCGCACCTATATTGCCTGTCTGGCGGTGGCCTGCTCAACCACCGTTGCCGAAATCAATCGGGACGCTGCTGCGAACTTCGTATGGGCTGATGGCTTGAGTGCAGATTTGTCTAGTTGTGACCTATTGCTTGCCAATCCGCCCTGGGATGGTTCTTCTTGTTGGCAATATGTAGAGCGAGCCGGCCATTTACTCGCGCCTGGTGGCGTGGCCGCCATATTGTCTCCAGCTGGAATTGCCAGCGATCAAGGGGCGACAGCGTGCCGGCGCATGCTCTTTGAAAATTATCACTGGATTAGCCTGGAAGGCTTTATCAATGAAGACCAGGCTTTTGCCATTCATCCATCTTATAAGTATGCTCTTTCTGTTTTTGCCAGGCCAGCTATTGTGGGGCAAGCTAAGCCTTGCACTCGGGTGCGCTTTGGCTCCCTGGCTTCTGACCTGCTTGCGGGTCAGCGACCTTGGTTGAACTATTCGCTTGCTTTGGCTGGCGCACTTAGTCCAAGCTCTTACGCCATTCTTGAGTTTGATGGTGTCGAGCAGTTTGATTTGTTCAAGGGTATTACTGAGAATAACATCCCCCTTCATCAGCTGCATGCCGATGGGCAGATGCAGATGGATAGAGGGCGCTATAAGGCTGCGCAAAAGCCCCTTTATTCTGGAGTTTATGGTCTGCGCTTTGGCCGCGATTTTGATCTGACGATTGACAAGAAGCTCTTTGTTAGCTCGACTGCAGCCCGGGCCGCAGGCTTCAAAGCCGATTGCTACGGCCGTTTTCTTCAAGGCAAGTGGATTGATATTGACTCTGCTCATGAGCGAAAGTCTTCCGCTTTGGCCACATCAGAAATGGAACTGGAATCGGAATCGGAACCGGAACTAATTTTGTCTCAGGATCGCTCTAGTTATATTGAGATTGATCGAGTAGAAGATTGTTTATTGCCTTTGCTTGAAGGGCGCATGCTCAGCCAGTTCGAGATAGCATCTAAGACTTATGTAAGTGGTAGTGGTCGGCAGGCGCTATGGCATGAAAATGCTGGCGAGAATTTAAACAGGTCAGGGCCGGAGCAGTCTAAGCCAGTATTTTCATCGCAATATTTAGTGCGAGACTGCGACTTTTATCAGCGCCGCAGTTTGCTAGATAGTGCTCGAATTGGCTTTGTCTCTGTGTCGGCGGCCAGCAATACTCGCTCGATGATGGCGGCAATATTGCCCCCTTATCCGGCTGGCAATTCGGTTCCTTTTCTTGCCCTCTCGGCGGCAGACGCAAGTGAGCAGGCCTATTGGGCCATGATACTTGTGGCTGTGCTTAATTCGTTTGTTTTTGATTTCGGTCTTAGAACCAGATTCGGTGGCAATAATCTAAATTATTTTCTCCTTGATCAGTGCTCTCTGCCTAAGGCTTTGCTGGCCACTGACGAGCAGAGGCCGGCCGACCTCTCTTTGCTTTTGCTCAATTTAATTGCTCAGGTGAGTGCTGTTCTGTCCTTCACTCATCTCTCGCAAGCTGCTGTCGTTTCGAGCTATTTAGCTAGAGCTTCGCCATCGCAATTACAATCACAATTAGAATCTAGGGGGCTCTTTGCTGCTGAACTGGCATACTTCCGGGCTAGAGCCAGTGGAAGTAGCTTCGTTCAACTGCCAGTAGAGCGTCGTCGTCAGCTCCGAGCCTTGCTCGATGCTCTTGTAGCGAAGCTCTATGGCCTAGATTTGTCGCAATTCGCCCAGGTTCTATCTGGCTGCGTCTCTGGCGCCTCTAATACCAGCCAGGAGCACAGTCGTGGCTTCCAGCGAGTGGATAAACATCTGCCTTTTGCCCAGCGCTTGCCTAATCTTGCTTATCAAATCTTTCAAGATATTGAGACGAATCGTCTTGATTTGAATCATTTGGCAGCCTGCGGATTTGCCGCCGAAGATGGTTCAAACGGCCATGGGCTTGCTCTTCTAGAAGAATCACTGGGTTGGTTAAAATTGCATCAAACTAGATTGGAGGCATTTCATCAAAAATCTGGAGTAAAATAGCTGACTGCCCATAGATAACTAAAAGGTTTCACTATGAATTCGCCAGCTCCGGCCCCATCTCCAGCTACAGCCAAGTCCTCTGATTTTATTAGAGACATCATTAACGATGACCTTGAAGCTAAGCGTCATGAGAAAGTAATCACCCGCTTTCCTCCGGAGCCAAACGGCTTTCTGCACATCGGCCATGCTAAGTCTATTTGTCTAAATTTTGGCCTGGCAAACGAGTATCGTGAGAAATTGCCCTCATCTGGCACTCGCTGTCACTTGCGTTTCGATGATACCGATCCAGCTAAAGAAGACACTCTTTTTGAAGATGGCATACAAGAAGATGTGCGCTGGTTAGGTTTTGAATGGGACGGCTTGTATCATGCCAGCGATTACTTCGAAAAAATGTATGAGTACGGTGAGCACTTAATTAGCGCTGGTAAGGCTTATGTCTGCAGCCTCAGTGATGCTGAAATCAAAGAGTATCGCGGCAACGTCACTACACCAGGTAAAAATAGTCCGCACCGGACACGCACAGTTGAAGAGAATCTTGATCTCTTCCGGCGCATGCGCAAAGGTGAGTTTAAAGAAGGCGAACATGTTTTGCGGGCCATCATTGATATGGCTAACCCCAACATGAAGATGCGCGACCCACTGCTTTATCGCATTCGTCACACTGCCCACCACATGACTGGCGATAGCTGGTGCATTTATCCCATGTACGACTATGCTCATCCAATTTCTGATGCTATTGAAGGAATTACCCACAGCATTTGTACTCTTGAGTTTGAGAATAATCGCGAACTCTATGACTGGGTGATTGATAATCTCATCGATTACGCTAAGTTCCCTAGTCGCCCGCACCAGTATGAGTTTGCCCGCCTCAGCCTTAACTACACGGTGCTCAGCAAGCGCCGCTTGCTAGAGTTGGTTGAAGGAAAACATGTCAGCGGTTGGGACGATCCCCGCCTTCCTACAATTGCTGGATTGCGTCGTCGTGGTTATACACCAGAGAGTATTCGCGCTTTCTGCGCCAGTGTTGGTATTTCAAAAGCCAATAGCACAGTAGATATGGCTCAACTAGAATTTTGTATTCGTGATGATCTAAACCAAAAAGCACCACGGGTCATGGCTGTTTTGAAGCCACTAAAAGTGGTGATTGAAAATTATCCAGATAATGAAGTTGAAGAGCTTGATGCTTCTTACTGGCCTCACGATGTGCCCAAGGAAGGTACGCGCAAAGTGCCATTCTGCAAAGAGATCTATATTGAGCAAGATGATTTCATGCTTGAGCCAACTAAAGACTACTATCGTCTCGCTCCAGGCAAAGAAGTGCGCTTGCGCTATGCCCATCTGATTACCTGCACTGATGTAGTTAAAGATGCCGCTGGCAATGTGGTTGAAGTGCGTTGCACCTACGATCCTGAGGTTAAACCAGGAGATAATCCGGTGGGACGCAAAGTCAAAGGCACGATTCACTGGGTCAGTGCTCGTCATGCTGTTGACACCGAAGTGCGCCTCTATGACCGCTTGCTATCTGAAGAAGCGCCTCCCGCTGGAAAAGATAGTGAGTTTCTCAACTCTATCAATGCTAATGCCTTGCAGGTATTGAAAGGTTGTAAGCTCGAGCGCAGCTTGAGTGAGGCAAATGCTGGTGACAGCTTCCAGTTCGAGAGACAAGGGTATTTTGTTGCCGATATCAAGGACAGCAAGCCCGGTGCTCCGGTGTTCAACCGTATCGTCACCTTGAAAGATTCTTGGGCAAGAGCAAACAAGAAGTAGAAAGATCCGGTTATATCAGTCGTTAGTAAATAGGTCGCTACCTTGTGGTAACGACCTATTTGTTCATTTATGTGGCTATTTTGTTATTCAAGCAATTTGTTATTCAAGCAATTTGTTATTCGTTCATGGCCATTGCCAGTAAGTTGTGGAATGTCGTTGTCTTCATGCGGCGAAATTTGAAAACTATGGCTGGGGCTGGTGCTCCAGATGGTAGCTCCGTATGGTTTTTCTCCGGCACGGACTGGTTGGATTCTGGCTGTTCTTGCAATGTTTCTTGCAATGGTTCCTGCAATGGTTCCTGCAATGGTTCTTGCTGTCTCTGCTCTATCTGTCTGGGTGCTGCTGTTGGTATGGCCATGAGATGAGACCCGGTGATAAACGATTGGAGGTTCTCACCCTCTAGTCCCATTCCCGGTGATTGAGAAGATGCGCCATAGCCTCCGGTTGAGCGTTGCGCTTGATTGCCATTAGCTTGCGCTGGGGCAAAGCCCGCGTGCATTACTTGATCGGCGTAGCTCGCTGAGTCGCGTCTGTTTCCCTTCCAATGTGCAAGGCCAGCGCGTCTAGATGAGTTCTCATATTCAATTCGATCTGTGCGCACGCTACCGGCGAAGAAGTTTAGGATTGGATAATCAATCTGACTTTCTAGACCAAGAGCAATAGGTGTTACGTTCGCAGCTCCGTCTGGTCGATCAAATTCGGCCTTGGGTGCTGTTTCTGAATTTTCTTCTCTATTAGATTGGTTGTTTAAAAACATGGTGACCCCACTATTTTTTTTCTTTTAGCTGGTTAGCAACAACGGCACCTGAGTTACCGTTGCTTCAAGGAAACATCCTTTAAGTAATAGATGCCAGTCGCTTGCTGAGCTATTGCAAGTGACTTGATGGCTGCATCTATTTCTAATTACTCGTCGAACCGAAGTTGTGTTTGGGCTTGACGATATTTTGCCGTTCAGGCATTTTATTGATCTTTGTGTCAGACGCAATGTCTAGCAACTGAATGCATACTACATCTGGCTTCCAGCAATAGCAAGCACTTCTTTTGTGAGATCATATGTTTAGAAACTGACACTACCGTGCTTGTTTCAGTAAGGGCTTTATTAAACTTTGAAATTGGACCTCCAGCTCTAGATTTCTGGTCGAGCAATCTCAAACCGATCTTTGATGGTGCTATATAGATTGCCACTGAGGCGGCCCACTGGTTGCAATACATCCAGATCTACGGATATTTGGCCATCTCTAGCCGGGTTGATCTGAACGACCTCGTCTTTGAGGTGAATGCAGACGATCTCACCCAGTACCAGGGCTGATCCACCCAAGTCGTGAATATGAAAGACCTTGCACTCCATACTGATCAAGGCCTCGCCTACCCGCGGCGGTTTGACCATGGTACTGGCTGTTGCCGTTAAGTTTACGGCGGCAAATTCGCTGACATCGGGCGGATAGTCCGCGCTAGATTGGTTCATTTGCTCGACTAAAAACTGACTGACAACGTTCACTACAAATTCGCCGGTCTCGCGCACATTAGTCAGGGTATCTTTAGCGATTGCTTTTGTGCTGGCTGTAGCCGGTCGTTTATATCCAGGCGAGAAGCCTAGCATGGGCGGCTTTATGCTGAAGACATTATAGAAAGAGAAAGGTGCGAGATTGTCTACACCGGTATCACTGGTGGTGGACACCCAGGCAATTGGTCGCGGTACCACTGAGCCAATGAGAATACGGTAGAGCTGCTCGGTTTTTGTTTCACTGCATTTGATGATCATGGTTAGTGACTATAGGCTATTGTATTTTGACGCTGCGGATAGTTTGCATCAGCTCAAGAAGCGGATGATCCATTTCGGATACAACGGCGCGCACGTCGTGTAGCATGGCCGAGCGGGCATCGAGAAGGTCGATGCTGACAATGGGCTGGGGATGGGTGCCAGTAATGTGGCCGATTGCTTCTCTTCTTTGCCTTTCGCTGGCCTTGGTGTTTATAACTTTGAGGTCTTGCCAGCGCTTCATCAGTGTTTGTTGCCTGGTCAGGCCAGTGCTGCTGTTTTCGGGCACGCTGGTCAAATAGTTCCAAACGGATGGTGGATAGTCTCTTTGAGTGTGGCTGCTATTGATGTCGAATAGCTTGGTTAACATATTGGGTGTACCTTCGACAATTTTCTTTTCGCCAGCTTGCTGCTTTAGGGCAAGCAGGGCAAGCGCTGTCTGGGTAATACCTTCGCCAGTGTCGATGCCGTTGGCACTCTGCTCATTGACACCGCCAATTTTTAGTGCACCACCAACGATACCGGTTACACCACCCGAAATAAAGTTAGCGATGGTGTTCAGTCGAATTACTTTGTCTCTTCGCTCTTCTAGAAATGCCTGCAGATCGTCGGCTTGGGAGATTTCAGTTTCGAGATTGCTGAGACAACTTCTTACCTCAAAGCTTTCGTACACTACTGATTCGGTTAGAGACTGTTTAAGTAGCAGTGCTTTAAGTAAATCGCTGTTAGAGCTTTGAGCAGCACTATGGTCTGGCCCCTGGCTCAGTTTAAGTAGCTTTTCTAGGTCACTGTCTATGCCAATTTCGCTGGCTAGACGGAGGGCCTCTGCTGTTAAGTCAGGGGCGCCAGCGATAGGCTGGGCCGGAGTTTGGCGACTTGAATTAGTGGGGCGGCTAGCTGTTCCAGACTCAAGACCGATGCGTTCGGGGTCTATTCGCCGGTTGTGCAATTTGGCATGAACATGCTTCGCTTGCACTGCTGTAGGCTTGAGCGGCGGTAGTCCGCCGGTGCTGGCTATGGCAGAGCCAAAAGTATTAGTGAAAGATATAGAGAGAAGTAGGCCTAGTAATCTTTTGCTCTGCAATTTCGGGCTCCCGTCTAATTTACTTGAAAAGTAGCATAATTCGGTTGTCGAGTGCAGGAATTGGAAGTTCCATGAAACAGTAGTCATCTTAGTCCAGCAGCGGCGCTGAACAAATATCTGTCCGTCATGTAGGACGGGCTAAGAAAGGTATTTTCTTTTACCGGCGTCTAAAACTGCCAACCAATCGCTCCAGCGGCGGCAATGTTGCCACCACTGACCATGCTCATCGGTATTCCAAGTGCGGCAACAACCTGCATTTTTCCTCCCCTCGAGCGGTGCGCCATGGTCAACGCTGTGGCCGCTTGGCCTCCGTAATATCCACCGCCAATATTTATGGTCGATTTGCCGGCGTCTGGAATGCGGATTGCGGTCAGCATCGCTGTAGCAGCAGCCACGCCTTGGTTGGCTCCTCTTCTTACCAAATCTACTTCGCGCTTCATCTGGTTATTTAACTGGGTGGTGTAATTAATTGCTTGATTGAATTTCTGATCGGTGTAGTTAATCGATTGGTTGAATCTCTGATCGGTGTAATTGTTTGCGCTTGTAAGGGTCTGTGTACAACAATCTGTTATGGCTCCCTGAAGCTGACTGACATTGACGGCATCGGTTGGAGCAACACCAGCATCTACCTGTTGAATTTTTCTTCCGCCTACCGAAACTGTATTGGCAGCGGCCGTAGTACCAGCACCAAGGGCGACACCATTAGCGCCCGCTGTTGCTCCGTCTCCGAAGGCTGCGCCGTTTCCCGTTGCTGTAGCACCATTGCCGAAAGCTGCTCCATTGACTCCTGCATTGGCTCCGTTGCCAACTGCTGTTCCATTTGCACTGGCGCTGGCACCTGTGCCGCCTGCAAAGGCATTGACTCCATTCGCCCTAGCACCGCTGCCGATGGCGACACCAGCTGTAGCACCAATTGCTGTTTGAGAATTTGCACCTATTGCTAAGCTATTGTCTGCTGCCGCTGTGTTGGCAAAACCAAAGGCAGAGCTGTTAAGGCCTGAGGCGGCATTGCCATTGCCGACCGCCGAGCTTGCTCTATTCGAAGCATTATTGCCGCTGCCTATTGCCGAGCTGTCATCGCTTGAGGCGGTGTTGTTTTGACCGCTCGCGAAACTGGCAAAACCAGAGGCCGTATTGTCTTTACCAAAGGCAGCGCTGTTAAATCCTGAGGCGGTATTGCCATTGCCTACCGCTGTACTTGATCTGTTTGTAGCATTATTGCTTTTACCTATTGCCATGCTGTCGTCGCTTGAGGCGGTGTTGCTTTGACCGCTCGCGAAACTGGCAAAACCAGAGGCCGTATTGTCTTTACCAAAGGCCGCGCTGTTAATACCCGAGGCGGTATTGCCATTGCCGACTGCCGTGCTTGATCTATTTGAAGCATTATTGCTTTTACCTATTGCCATGCTGTCATCGCTGGAGGCAGTGTTGCTTTGACCGCTCGCGAAACTGGCAAAACCAGAGGCCGTATTGTCTTTACCAAAGGCCGCGCTGCCAATACCCGAGGCGGTGTTGCCACTGCCGACTGCCGTGCTAAATCTAGTCGAAGCATTGTTGCCGTTACCTATTGCCGAGGTTTCATCGCTTGAGGCGGTGTTGTTTTGACCGCTCGCAAAACTGTTAAAACCGGAGGCCGTATTGTCTTTACCAATGGCAGCGCTGTTAATGCCTGAGGCGGTATTGCCATTGCCGACTGCCGAGGTAAATCTGCTCGAAGCATTATTGCCGTTACCTATTGCCGAGCTGTCATCGCCTGAGGCGGTGTTGTTTTTGCCAGTAGCCGAACTGTTAAAACCAGAGGCCGTGTTGCCGCTACCCAAAGCTGAGCTAAATCTGCCCAAAGCGGTATTGTTTGAGCCTATTGCCGAGCTCGCTGTGCCTGAAGCGGAATTAGTTGACCCTATTGCCGTGCTGTCTGAATCTGAAGCGGTGTTGCTGTTGCCCACAGCCGTACTAGCAGCACTCGAAGCGGTGTTGGCGTTGCCCAGAGCTGTGCTGTTTGAGCCAGAGGCAGCGCTTCCTACGCCCAGGCCCAGTGTGTTCAGACCTGAGGCAGTACCGAAGCCAGCTGGTCCTTGCAGGTTTCCGCCGCCAGTGCCGTCGCCCAGTAGAGTCTCGGCAAAGGCAGAAGGAATAGAACCGGACAGCGCTAATAAGGTTGCCAACCAGATGTTGGCAACCTTTGTGGTCTTGAAAAACATTTTGCACCTTTTCCGGTAGGTAAATAACCAACAGCAGTATGGCTTGGTGAACCTTGAGGTTCAAGCGTTTGCAGAAATTGCTTGGCGCCTTTTGGGATTGGTTTGCCTCTTTGGTCAGGTTTTCAAAAATAGGTTAGTCTTCCTAATAGTTAGCTATACTAAGAATACTGGTAACTAGTTTTTAGCTAGATCGCCATCAGACTGGAGGGCTCGTGAAAGCAGCAGACACAAGACCGGCAAGCAATACACGAGACCGAACAGACAAAAACAGTCTGGTTGCTGCCAAGGTTATGGAAACGGTCCCGTATATCATGTATTACATTCGCAGTCATGTACTGCGTCAGGCTGAGACCCCGGCTTCTTTGCCGCAGTTGAGGGTGATGGCCTTTATTAAAAATTGTCCGGGCTCTGGTCTGAGCCGCCTGGCCGAATCTCTAGGTGTTGCTAACGCCACCGCTTCAACTATGGTCGATAGGCTGGTTAAGGCTGGCATGGTCGCTCGTACCAATGACCCTACCAGTCGCCGTAATGTTATCCTCAGTCTCACTGTTGCCGGTGAAGAGCATCTGCTCGGTAGCCGATCTGTTGCAATAGAAGAGTTGTCTCGTGTGATTGCTCAGTTGCCCCCAGAAAAATTGGCCAGCGTTGAAGAGTCGCTAGCCTTGCTAAAAGCTGTATTTACTGAAGCTAATGCCAAAATATAGCTGTTAAGGGAAGAGATGAAAGAAGAACTGGACACTAGCACTAAACGCGACACGCCATATACCAAGGTGGTGGGTGAGTTTGAGCAACCCCCAGTGGCGACAATGCAGTCAAAAAAATCAAATAAAGCTGTTTTAGTCAGTCTGATAGCCTTGCTCCTGGTTGGCAGTGCGGCAACTGTTTATTCTCTGCGTCACGGTAAAGATAGCTCGGCTTCAGGAGCGGCTGGAAAAGTTGGCAAAGACGGGCCGGGCGCTAAAGATAGCAGAGATGGTAAAGGCGGCAAAGACAAAATCGTGCCAGTATTGGTAGCGGTGGCCGGTGAACAGGCTCTGCCCATTGAGCTGCGTAGTATCGGTAACGTCGCTCCATTCTCTGTAGTCAACATTACGCCACAGGTTGGTGGTCAGTTGCTGAAAGTGCATTTCACTCAGGGTGAATTTGTCAAAAAAGGTCAGCTTTTATTTCAGATAGATCCGCGCTCATATCAGGCATCTCTTGCTCAGGCTGAAGGTAATGTTGCGCGGGATAAGGCGCAGGTCGAAGCTGCTCAAGCAAATTTAGCTCGCGATGAGACTATGATCGGCCAGGCCTATGCTAATTTGCGCAGAGACCGTGCCCAGTCTCAATATACTGATGTGCAAGTGACCCGCTATGCAGAATTAGTGCGGGAAGGTGCGGTCTCTAAAGAGCAGAGCGATCAAATTAGCACCAGTGCGGCTCAAGCTCAGGCTACCATCGATGCCGATATGAAGATGGTGGAAAACGCTAAGGCTGTTACTCGTGGCGATAGAGCTGCCATTGATACTGCCCGCGGAAACCTGCGAGCTGACCAAGGCTTGGCTGACCAGGCGCGCTTGCAGTTGAGTTGGACCAAAATTTATTCGCCCTTAGATGGTCGTACCGGCAGTCTCAATGTGTATGAAGGCAATGTGGTATCACCCAATTCTTCAACTCCGTTGGTGACTATTGCTCAAGTTAATCCTATTTATGTCACTGTAACAGTGCCAGAACAGTACCTAAATGACCTGCGTCGCTCTCAGACCGATGGCACCTTGAAGATTCGAGCACTGGTTGAAGGCCGAAAGGCTGAGGCGGTTAAAGGCCATATTTCATTTATGGAAAATACGGTTAACACCAACACCGGTACAATTTTGTTGCGTGCTAGCTTCGATAACGCTGGGCATAAGCTCTTTCCTGGTCAGTTTGTTGATGTGGTAATTTCGATGCCACCAGCGAGCAAGTCTGTAGTGGTGCCGGCCCGGGCTGTGCAGACTACACAGCAGGGTAATTCTCTCTATGTGCTTAAGCCAGATAATACCGTTGACTTGGTGAAGGTAAAACTGGGTCAGAGTTCTGGTGAATTTATTGCTGTACTAGAAGGTCTCACTGTCGGTCAAACGGTTGTAACCGATGGCCAGTTGCAGCTCAGCCCTGGCTCTAAGGTCAAAGTGCAACGTGACACACAGGCTCCTGATGTTATAGGCAAATGAACCTGTGAATCTCTCGCGCCTCTTCATTATGCGTCCGGTGATGACGACACTATTGATGGTGGCACTGGTAATTTTTGGCCTAATTGCTTATATCACTTTGCCTGTTAACGATTTGCCGGCGGTTGACTTCCCTACCATAACTGTTAGCGCTGGTTTGCCCGGTGCTAATGGCGAAACCATGGCCTCAGCTGTGGCTACTCCTTTAGAGAAACAATTTAGTGGCATTGCTGGTTTAGAGTCGATGAATTCTACTTCTGCCACTGGTATTACTTCGATTACTTTGCAGTTTGCTTTAAACCGCAGTATCGATGGGGCAGCTCAAGATGTGCAGGCCGCTATTGTGGCTGCCCGGCCCTGGCTGCCAGCTAGTATGCCCAGTCCTCCGACTTTTCGGAAGGTAAATCCTTCTGATTCGCCGATTCTTTTTGTTGCTCTCAGCTCTAAAACTCTGCCGCTTTATACTGTTGATGAATATGCTGAAAACGTCATTGCCCCTCGCCTTTCGATGACTTCTGGCGTGGCGCAAGTGCAAGTGATGGGCTCGCAAATTTATGCGCCCCATATTCAAGTAGATCCGCGCAAGCTAGCTGCCTACGGCATAGGCATCGATGAAGTGGCCGCGGCTGTGCGTCAGGCCAATGTCAATTTACCGACGGGAACACTACACGGTCCTGATACTTCGTATAACATCCGCGTGAACGGGCAGCTCTTTAATGCTGACGCTTTCAAGCCCCTCATTATTGCCTATCGCAAGGGCGCACCGGTGCGCATAAGCGATATTGGCACTGTGATTGACAGTGTGCAGACCGATAAAGTGGCAAGCTGGTATAACGGCCATCGTGGCATCATTCTTACAGTGCAGCGCCAGCCCGGTACAAATACTATCCAGATTGTCGATGATATAAAGAAGATGATGCCTAACTTCAGGGCAATACTGCCTGGGGCAGTCAATCTTGAAATTCTCTATGACCGCAGTATTTCTATTCGACGCTCTGTGGGTGATGTCAAAGCTACTCTAGTGATCACTGTTTTCTTGGTTGTCTTAGTAATAGTGCTGGCCCTGGGTAGCTTGCCTACCACTCTAATAGCCAGTGTCACTCTGCCGATTGTCTTGATGGGTACTTTTGCTGCTATTAAGCTCTTTGGCTTTACTCTAAACAATATTTCGCTTATGGCACTTACCCTTTCTGTTGGTTTCATTATTGATGATGCCATTGTGGTATTAGAGAATATTGTCCGTCATATTGAAGCTGGCGAACCGCCCTTGCTGGCTGCTGTTAACGGTTCGCGTGAAATTGGCTTTACCGTTGTCTCTATGACAGTTTCTTTGATTGCAGTCTTTATTCCAATATTGTTTCTTGGTGGCATCATTGGCCGTCTCTTCTTTGAGTTCGCCGTCACGATTTCTGTCGCTATTTTGATTTCGGGTTTTGTCGCTCTCAGTCTTACTCCTATGCTTTGCGCTCGCTTCTTGCGAGCTGGCAGTAAGCAAAATTGGCTGCATAGAATTTCAGATAGTTTGTTTGGTCATTTGCAGGCGGCCTACGATTTTACTTTAAAGCCAGCATTGCGTCATAAACGCTTGGTTCTGCTTAGTTTCGTTTTGATGCTTGTGGCCACAGGGTATCTGCTTAAGGAAGTACCGAAGGGTTTCATGCCCACTGAGGAT
>CAJXZK010000047.1 GCA_913063055.1 uncultured bacterium | reverse complement strand
GTGAGATAAAGGGGCCAGCTTTTAGAAGTGAACTTCTGCAGCAATTGGCCGCTTCAGAGTTAGCTCGCTCCTCAACGGTTCCGGTCAATGTAGCTCAGTCTGTTTTAGCCAAAGTTATGGCGGGTGTCAGTGCCGCTGATGCTGTCAAAGAGTTGGTGAAGAATGCAGTAGCGGTTGATTTAGCTCTGTCTATTAAGAATAAACGTCAGGCCGCTATGGGCTTTATGGCCGCTACCGCTGATGAGATTGGCATGGCTTTCCAGCAATTAGCCCTGCAGCCAGCTTACGCAACCCACAGCGCCGCTGATTCTGGAGTAGATTCGATAAATGAGGCCCTGGCCCTGCTATCAGCCACCGACATGGCCGATACTATCAAAGCCTGCGACCTTGAAATGGCAGAACTTTAGGTAAAAATGGGAAATTGGTAACGCCATAAAGGCCTTGCCAATTTCCTTCTTGGCCCTAAGTTCGGTACAATCGGCAAATGCAAGCGAGCCCGAGTTTAGTTGACTGTCAAAGTTGTGGAGAGCAAAACGGCTCTGATATGTCCTTTTGCCTAAATTGTGGCAAGGTCTTGTCGTCAAGTGTTCAGGCCCAGCGCGATATTCAAGGCGTCAAGAAGAGACAGTGCAAGAGTTGCGGCCGAGCCGATGAACTCAATAATCGTTATTGCATCTTCTGCGGCGCTGACATCAAGACCTTTGTGGCTAAGGCTGCTAATCCTGAAGCTCTGGCACGTTTTACCAGTGAACTGTCTCAGTTTGAGGCTGGGCCGGCCGAAGCTTTGCTACCAGGCGATTCGGCTGAGCGCCCGCTGCAGATTAGCTCTACAGCGAACCAGACTAGCCCTACTGTTTATAAGACCAAGCCTGAAGGCAAATCAAGCCATAGTCCACTGGCTGTGGTTAGCTTCCTCTTGCTTGGTTTGCTGTCGGGTTCGCTATTAGCCTACTTGTTCAACGGCCCCACCCTCGCCGAGGCCTATAACATGCTCAATGTCACTTCGCAGAAAGAAGGCCTGCTAATTTTCACCAAGCAGCCGACGGTGCGAGTGGTGGTGGAATCTAAGGATAGAACCCACTACACAGTAGGCCAAACCAATAAAGGCTCTCTTGTGATACCAGATATCGAGGCTGGTTTTCACCGCGTTATATTGACTGTTCCTGGCAACGACTCAATAGTAGAAACTGTTGACTTGATAAAATCAAAATTGAATGTCTTAGGCTATGAGAAGAAAGTAGATGCCACCGGTAAATTAGGGAAATAAGATGAGCGCCGCTGAGATCAACTGCCCAACATGCGCCCGTGCTCTTCCTGCCACGTCAAAGTTTTGTGGCTTTGATGGCACCGATTTATCGCTGGCAAAAGAAGGCCAAGCCTCGCGCAAGGTCTGTTCTGTTTGCGGCCGTTTCTACCCGGGCTATGCTAGTTTTTGTGCCTTTGATCGCAGCTCTCTGCAAGTGATGAAGACTCAACGAGAACTTAATCAGACTAGCTCTGGAGAATTTGATGGCACTCAGTCGGTAGAGACACAAATTGTGCCAGTCCTGCCACCAGCTACAAGTACTGCTCAAATTGCTGCTGATGATCGTCTGCTTGGTGCTGATAGCGAAGCACCATATTCTGACTTGATTGGCAAGACTATCGACAAAAAATATCTAATTCAATCTGTTCTCGGTGAAGGTGGGATGGCTGTTGTCTATCGCGCCCACCATGTGCAAATGGAGCGCACTGTTGTAATTAAGGTTATGCAGGGCTGGCTGCTTTCAAATCGCAATTCAGTGGAGCGCTTCGAAAGAGAGTGCAAGCTAACAGCAAAGCTCAACCATCCTAATATTGTCTCGGTCTATGATGTTGGCTTGATTAACGGTAAAGAGCCTTATCTGGTGATGGAATACATTAAGGGTGAGTCTCTGGCAGACAAGATTCATAACTCTGGTGCATTGCCATATGCCACTACCGCTAATATCATCATTCAGATTTGTCGCGGTCTGCAAGAAGCTCACACATCGGGAATTATTCACCGAGATCTTAAGCCCGATAACGTTCTGCTACAACATAAATCAGACCGCCCAGACTGGGTCAAGATCGTAGATTTTGGTATTTCAAACTTTGTCCATGGTAGCAAAAAGCTGACTAAGACCGGCCGAATGGTGGGCACTCCCGAGTATATTGCTCCAGAACAGTTGAAAGATCGACCCATCGATATGCGTACCGATCTCTATGGTATCGGCATCATGATGTTTGAGATGCTAACGGGCCGCGTGCCATTTGATGGCGAAAGTGCCGAGTCTATTCTAATGAAGCACCTGCTTGAAGATGCGCCAACTATGGCTGAGGTGCGCCCTGAACTGGCTGAAAACAATCTATTCCAGCCTATTGTTGATAAACTGCTGAAGAAGAACCCCGACGACCGCTATCAAACCGCTACAGAACTCAGGCTTGATGTAGAACACGCCTTGAATGCTGTGCTTCTGAAGAAGGGCGCCTCTTCCTAATTTGATGTTGGCTGGTAGTTAGACATTCATGAATACTTTAACGAAACTAGCTCTAGCTAATCTTGTCGCCGTCAGCGCTTCAATGTTTGCTGGCCTAGCTTCGGCCCAACCCAGCTCATTTTCTTTACCGAGCGGTCCTAGTCCAATGCCGCAGGTGATGCCAACCTATAATCCAGCACCTGCTACTCCTACTTTCCCGGTGCTTCCGGTTCATGGGGGTCGTGAGACTGTCCCTTTGATTCCCACTGACTACACCAACTTCAGTATGGGAATGTTTAATAGCACGGTAAGCATGCCTAATCTAAATCCGAGCACAGCGGTGCAGAAACTTTCTGGTGCTTTTCCTAGTCTTGATCAACTAAGGCAAGATGAAGAAGGAATATTGGTAAGAAGTCTTGAGAATGCTCGTTTTACAAGGCCTAGCCTGGCATCGGTCAAGTTAGATTGTGGTTCGATTTTGGTATCTGTGCGCAGGCCATCTCGTCTTGGTGTTATTAGCACGCCGCAAGGTGATGTCTCTGTTTCTGCTGACGCCGATGTTATTGTCACCTATAACGACGGTCTCTTGCGGGTGCTCAATTTGACTGGCCATGGTGAGGCGGTAAAAATCAAAATACATGCATCCAATATCAGTGCCAAAATTATCAATTCCAATTCTGCACCCGACCAAGAACAAGCTAAAGAGCCTAGTCATGAGCCAATAGTTAGTCAGCCAGTGGCCATCGCTGTGAAAGTTGGTCATGAGATAGTTTCCAGCGATCATGCCTTAACTAGAGGCGACTTGCATCCGCACGATGGCATAGCTCGTAGACGTTTTGGTTTTGTTGAATCTAATGTCTTGGCAGTTAGTGAGTTCTCTCTTGAATCAGTTTTGAATAGTTCTGATCTACTGGTTGATTTGTGTCAGAAAACCAGTGGCCTGAAAGAGCGAAGAATAATGGGTGACCTTTCAAAAATGGCTGCAGTGCTAAACTACATGAACGGTCAGCAAGGTTTTGTCACTAACACTAGTAATAACAACGAAAACAAATAGGACAAAGCTTTGAAATTGCAGGGTCTACTATCGGTTTCTCTCGCCTTCTCTCTCGTTCTGGCTGAGAGTTCTTGTCTTGGCGTTCTGAGCAAGACGACTGTCATTCCCAAAAATTCTCAGACTGATAGCTCGTCTAAGCCCTCGGATAATTCAAATGGCAGTGCCCTGTTTAATTCACCCAACGATGATCAAAGTAGTGCCAGCAGCAGCGCTAAAAATGAGAACATTGAGGACTTAGAAGCTCAATTAGCTAAAGCTCGCTCGGGCAAGCCAGAAGCGCAGGCACGTGCTTTATTTAATTTGGCCAAAGCCTATGGTGAAGCGCGAAAATTTGATCAGGCAGAGCAGTATTACCGAGAGGCTCTAGCAATCGATCGCAAACTAGGTAAACCCTCTGATATCTTCGAAGACATTGTTAGCATTGCTCTGGTACAGAGTTTTGCTAAGAAGTTTGACCTGGCTGAAGCTACTTATTTAGAGGCTCTTGCTGATGCTAAGGCTAATAACAACGAGCAGTGGATAATTAGATTATCAAACGACCTGGGCGCTCTCTGTATCTTCAACAAACAGCTAGACAAAGCCGAGCAATACTATGTGCAGGCACGCGACACCGCCAAGAAGAATTCAGATTTTGTCGGTGAAGCCCAGGCCAGGCTAAATCTTGGCCTGGTCTATCAGCGAGCTGGCCAGCTTGAGAAAGGCATCGCCGAGGCAGAAGCGGCCCAAAACTTGTTAGGGAAAGATCCGGAAAACCAAATGCAAGCCGGTCAGATTGCTCTAAATTTAGCAAGTCTAAAAGAGCAGATTGGCAATCTCGATGGCGCTTTAGTTGACTACAAACGGGCGGCACAGCTCTTTGAAGGAGCTGGTGAAGGCGAGCGCCAGGGTTCTGCCTTGATAGCTGTTGGCAATCAGTATTTGATGCGCGGTCAAGCTAAAGAAGCAATCGCAGTGCTTGAGGGAGCAGTAAATGTTTTTCGCACTGACGAAAATCTCCCTAAATTAGCCCAGGCGCTTTTGCGCTTAGGCTCTGCCCAAGCGGATAGTGGTAATTTCGCTGAAGCACAACGTTTGCATACTGAGGCTGCCAATACTGCCTATAAAGAAAAAAATGTAGACGATTATTTAACAGCCCTATACGAATTTGCCTATGACCAATATCTTGCTGGTAATACCGATAAAGCTCTAAATAAGTTTGTCGAAGTGGCAGCAAAGCTCAAAGGTACAAAACTGCAAGACAAAGACTTGCTGGCCGATTGCAATAACTCCATTGCTCTTTGTTATCGCGCCCAGGGGCAGGCTGAAGCGGCAGTGCAGTTTTATCAGAAAGCCGCTGAGAATTATCGTGCTAGTGGTAATAAGGTTGGCGAGGCCTCGGCTGAGAATAGCATCGCTTGTGTTTACCTCGACCAACAAATCAAGGGCTCTGACTATTTAACTCAATACAAAAAAGTAGTGAGTTTGCTTGAAGCGACAAGCGTAAAAGAAAAAGCTACTGGCGCCTACAGACGTCTAATTGGCTTTGTTGACTATAACTACGCCCAATATTTAGTGATGCAAGATAAATATGATCTTGCTCTAGCAAGCTATCAGAAGGCCCTAGCTGACTTCACCGCTAGTGGTGACCGCAAAGGCCAAGTGCGTACATATATTGGCCTTGGTCTGTGTAAATTAGTACAGGGTACCAAGTCGAACAATAAGGCTGATTTAGAGCAGGCTATTGTCTATTATCAGAAGGCCGAACCTTTGGCTACAGCAGTATCACTGCTAGAAGGTGAGTGGGATTGCGCAATTGGTCAGGGCTCAGCACTGCGCTTACTTGGTCAAAGCGCTAAAGCTGAAAGTAAACTGCGCCAGGCCATTACCCTCTTTGAAAAAGAAAAAAGCCAATATTCTCGTGATGACTCCAAGACTTTCACTCTTGATTTGCGCGGTAGTTCGTTCGAACAGTTAGTCGCCCTCTTGTTTGAGCAAAAGCGCTTTGAAGAAGCCCTTGAGATTGCCGAAAGAGGCAGAGCTAGAGCTTTTCTTGATTTACTTGAAGGGCGCCGGCAAAATGTCTTTGCTGGTGAGACAGTTTCGCCTGGCCCAGCTCCTACCAAGGCTGGTCAACCGAATAGCCAAACTTCAGTAGCTTCATCATCATCATCATCATCTTCTTCTTCTTCTTCAGAGTCTTCGATGCGTGGTGTGCAGGTGCTGCCGCGGGAGTTTACAGCTATTGATTCGGCCCATGGTTTGTCTCTTGAAACTGCCCTGTCGCCAGTTAACGCCAAGGCTCCAGATCTGAAAGAGCTAAAGGAACTGGTTAAGGCCTCCCATGGATACGTTCTTGAGTATTTCGCTGCCGGCGACAAGCTCTACATCTGGCTCGTCAACCCACAGGGTGAAGTTGACATTGCTACCGTGTCAGCCGTAAGCCATAAGGAGCTAGTGCAGAAGGTCACAGCTGCTTATCAGGCCATTATTACACCACCTAAGTCGATTACTGATTTGCTTGCTTCTAATCAGCGCAGACAGCAGTACTTAATTGATCTCTATAAGATTCTGATCGAGCCTGTGAAGGCTAAGTTACCTAAAAACGCTGAAGATGTCATCACTGTGATACCGCAAGCTGAACTCTTTAAAGTTCCCTTTGCCGCTCTAACAGACCCTTCTGGACGCTTGTTGATTGAAGATCATACTCTGGCTGTAGTACCGGCCATTGGTGTATTTAGAGCGACGCAAAAGTTAGCAGCAGATCTGCCGGCTGGTAACGATAGCCTTTTTGCCTTTGGTAATCCAAAGATCAATATAGTTTCAGGTCTTGGTGCTTTGCCCTATGCTGAGCGCGAAGTGAAGAAGATTTCTGAGCTTTTCGGCGCCGATAAGTCGTTTGTCAAAATTGGCATTGAGGCAACCAAGAGCACACTGCGCCAGAACGCTGCTAAGAGTAGTGTGATCCATTTAGCCACTCACGGTTTAATTGATGAAGAGCGGCCGATGGATTCTGCTGTCTTGCTTGCCACCACCGGTGATGATGATGGTATCCTTTCTGTTAAAGATATTTTGCAGCTGCCGCCCTTGAAGGCAAAATTAGTGACCCTATCAGCCTGCCAGACTGGTCGCGGTAAAATCACAGGAGACGGCGTAGCTGGGCTTTCACGGGCATTTATTATTGCTGGTACACCGTCTGTGCTAGTAAGCCTATGGAACGTCGATGACGTTATGACCGAATATCAAATGGAAGCTTTCTATCGCGAGTATCTCAAAGGCGAGCATAAAGCACGCGCGTTGAGAGATGCTCAACTAAAGACAATTGCTTTCATGGAGAAGGGTCTGATTGTTTCAGGGCCTGCCGGTGCAGCTAAAATTCGTGCCAATCCTCGCTATTGGGCTGCTTTTCAGTTGATTGGCGATAGTCAGTAACAATCGAGTTAATTTTCTTTGGCCGGTCTCCTGGCGAAACCTCAAAAGCTACAACTTCTTTTCCAGTCATTAGTGAGCCATATTGGTCCTTTGACAGCTCGCCCTGGCGGCAATGTGCGAAAATCAGGGCACTTCAATTTGGAGAAGCGATGCCAAGAGTATTTCTGCCCTTCCTTTTGTCACTTCTTTTGCTCTGCGCTAATACGCCGCAGGCTTTTGGACAAGGGGCGGCAAAAGCGAAGCCAATAACAATTGCTCAGTTCGGTCATGTTTTTCTCTATATGCCGCTCTATGTGGCTGTCAGAAAAGGTTTTTTCAAAGAGGAAGGTCTTGATGTGAGGCTGGTGAGCACTGGGGGCGACGAGAAGACTTTCACCGCGGTGGTCACTGGCAATGCTCAGTTTGGAGTGTCTGATCCAACCTTTACAGCTATAGCTAGAGAACGAGGCCAGGGCGGTAAGGTTGTTGCCGGTATTGTTCGTGGTGTGCCGTTTTGGGTGGTCACCTTCAAGAACGATATCAATAAGATTAGTACACCCGAGCAGTTTAAAGGTCGTCGTATCGCCACATACACCGCACCTTCTACTAGCTTTGCTGTAATGAAGAAAGTATTGCAAAACAACGGTAAGCCAGTCGACGCCAAGATTGTGCAAGGCGCCTTTGGCACCCTGTTGGCCCTGTTGAAAGCTAATCATGCCGATATGGCACTTGATATAGAACCGATTGTCTCCATCGCCATAAACGAGGGTGCACGTATTGTTTATTCACCAGCAAAAGTTCTTGGTGATTTCGCTTTTACCGGCCTTACTGTCTCTGATGATTATTTGAAGAAAAATTCGGCCGATGTGCAGAAGGCTGTTAATGCCATTAATAAGGCTATGAATTATATCCATAAAGATTTTGAGGGCGCAGTTAAAGTGGCTTGTGCTGAGTTTCCTGAAGTAAAGGAGCCGGTGGTGCGAGCTGCCTTGCGGCGCTTAGCCGATGAGGGAACTATACCTAAGTCTGTGGTATTGCCTGAGAATGCCTGGAATAATGCCATTAATATGCGCAAAGAGATTGGTGATCTTAAGAGTGCTGGTTCTTACAAAGAAAATGTAGACATGAGCTTTGCTAATAAGGCTGCTGTACTTAAATGAGTAATGAGGTCAAGCCTTTACTCACTATTGATGGGCTCTGCTTTGATTTTTCTAGTCAGGCTCAAACAAATGAGAAGCCTGGTAATCAAATACTAAATCAAGTCAGCCTGACTGTGCGAAAGGGTGAGATTGTCTGCATCTTAGGAGCCAGTGGTTGTGGCAAGACTACACTACTTAATTTGATCGCTGGTCTGCTCACTGCGACTAAGGGAGTAATTGAGCTAAATTCGCAGAAACCAACTAAGCGACTTGGTTATATTTTTCAATCTGACGCGCTCTTTCCCTGGCGCACAGTAAAAGACAATCTTCTCTTAGCTGCTGATATTGATAGAAGTCTCGACAAAAACGCCCTAGTACAAGTGATGCTGCAGTATCTATCAATGTTTCACTTGAACGAACAGATACTTACTAAGTATCCAATTCAACTTTCTGGTGGCATGCGACAGCGGGTGAGCATCATTCAGTCGCTAATGTTTGATCCAGAGCTTTTGCTGCTAGATGAACCTTTTTCGGCTCTCGACTACTACACCAAGCTGAAATTAGAATCTGAGTTTTCGCAGTTCGTCAAAGAACGTGGAACGGCTGCCATATTGGTTACTCATGATATCGAAGAGGCCGTTGCTATTGGTAATCGCGCCCTAATAATGAACGCTGGAAAGCTGCAAAAAGAGTTTCTTATCCGCTCTGAAGCTGCTGTGATGGAGAGAGGAACCAGCGACTTTGCTGAAAAATATAGAGAAATTTGGTCTGAGCTGAAGTCAGTGGTGGGTGAAATTCAATGACCAAGAGCAACTCTAAGTCAAAGATTATTGAGCTCCTACTCTATCCCATGCCGCTTTTGGTCTTTGTTGTCGTTTGGTATTTTGCTACTCAGGGTAGCCAAGAAAGGCAGTTTACTTTTTCTAGTCCAGAAAAAGTATTAGAGGCATTCTTGCGCTTAGTACAAAGTGGTGAATTGCTACAGAACTGCAAAGTTACTATTCTCGAAGCTTTAAGTGGTTTCTTGCTCGGTACTACCAGTGGTGCAATTATTGGACTTTCGCTTTGGTACTCTAGTCTGGTTGCGAAGATTGCTAAGCCTTATATTACTGCGCTTGCCACTGTGCCCATCTTCGCCCTGGCGCCGATTGTCATTTCTTGGTTTGGCATTGATATTTACTCTAAAATTGCCCTGGCCTTTCTTTCGACGGTAACTGTGGCAATTGTGCAAAGTTATCAGGGTGCGATGGCTGTAGAGCCGCGTTTCTTGCGCTTGATGCACGTGCTTGGTGCTAGCCGAGGGCAGATTTTCAGGCTAGTGGTTGTGCCATCTTCGCTAATCTGGGTGTTGAATGCCATGAAGCTCAACATTGGTCTAGCTTTGTTGGGGGCCTTTATTGGCGAGTTCATTTCTGCTGAGCAGGGCCTGGGTTTCATGATTGTCAAAGCATCTGGGCTTTACGACATGGCCACAGTCTTTGTGGGTGTAATCGCCCTGATTGTAATTGCACTGCTGCTAACTTCTCTGGTCGAGCACCTAGAGCGTTATCTGATGAAATGGAAAGTACACTAAACCTGCAAGTTTAACCGTGCTTGAGCTTGATTGGGAAGATTGGTGGCTTAGCCACTTCAGCTCTCAAGCCGCCGAAGATACGGAAGTTGAATCCAGCATAGCCTGGGGTGGTGTTGGCGCCGATGTTGAAAATTGGCTCGGCTCTGACAAAAGCGGTGATCGGTAGGCGCGGGTGAATGCGGCGACCGGCTTCTAAAGTAGTAATGATTACTTGGTTGTTTGGTCCAAACCTGAGGCGGCGGTTGCCAAAGTTAGTTACTAAAGTGTTGTCGACTAAGAAATTCCAGGGGCCTTTGCGCCAGGCGCCACCGAAAGAATAGAACTGGTCGAACTCTTGGAAGCCACTAACTATGCCGTGCCATCTCACCTGACCCATGACACTGCCGTATATCAAGCCTGACTGCCCCACCCGGCGAGAGATAACTGCCGATGGTATCAAGTCGTTGAAGAGCACTTGTGGAGAATTAACGGTATTGATAAAGAGCACTCGGGGCATTAAGCCAAAAGTAACGTTGGTCTTATCATTGATTTTGACGTCTCGGTCTATGCGTCCGCCGATAGAGTGAATATTTCTGCTGAGAGCGTTGTTACGCAGAGTATATTGATCGCGGAAGAAGAAGTAGTTGGCTGAAACTCTAGTTTTCTTGTCTAAGGCATAGCCAAGAGTAACGTTTGGCAGCACGCGGTAGACCATGTCTGACAAATAGTGGCGATTGGTCTGGAATGTATTGGCCTCAAAACGCAAAGAGTTTTCTACGGAAGCGTTGAAGAAGACTCGACCGGGCAATTTGTACAAGGCCTGCGATTTGAAAGAATCAAGACCATTGAAGGCACTAGTACGCTCTGGTAGGCGAACCGGCGTGAGGTCGATTGGCACAATGTCACTATCACGCTGAGGCGCCGATTGAGCAATAGCCCTTGGTGCATCTTCTGTAAAGGAGGCGGATGCTTCTACTGGTTTGTCGGAACCGTCAGAATTCTCTGAATTCTTTGTGCTTTCTGAGGCAACGGCTTGGCTAGATTTAGCAGCTTCTGTTTCTTGGCCCGGAAGCGAAATACGTTCTAAATTAACACTGGTATCTCGGGCAAAACTACCGGAATCAATCAATGCTGGTGCAGACGGTTCAACTGCCATCGCCATTGGTGCCGATTGCAAAAGCGACAATGTTAGGCCCGACAACAATAATTGTCTGTACTTAAACTGGGTCAACTTTCCCGCTCCAGGACTTAGTAAACTCGGGTTGCCATGTGAACAAATACATTTCCCACTTGGCGATTATATCTCAGTGCCTGATCCTTGAATAGCTAATATTCTTCACTTTCTTGTTACCACCTTTACCGGGTATGCGAAATCAACAGTGTTAGGATAGGCACCATCTTTGGAACTATGGAGTTTAGCCCTTGTCATCGTCATCTTCAGTAAATAGCGCTGCTTCTCAAGAGCTTCGAGATCCAGCAATCAGAGTCGTTTTGCAGCCTAAAGACACTAATAATGCCGGCACAATTTTTGGTGGCATCATCCTAAGCTATATCGATTTGGCCGGTGCTGTGGAGGTTGGCAAGACAACCAAACAACGTATAGTCACTGCTGGGATTAAAGAAGTAGAATTTAAAGCTCCTGTACTGGTTGGGGAAGTAGTGAGCTTCTACACTAAGACCTTGCGAGTCGGTCGCACTTCGGTGACAGTAACAGTTGAAGTTGAGTCAACTAGAGGCCACGACCAGGTTCGAGTGACTTCTGCCGAACTGACTTTTGTTTGCCTTGACAAAGATGGTAAGCCGACGCCTGTTGTACCTAGTTGATGATTCTGAAAAAAAAGACATGATCTGGAGTTCTTCTAATGACAACCATTGATCCCGTATTTGAGAAAGCTAGTGTCGAAAAGATTCGACTCTATTTAGGTACCGGTGCTGGCAAGACCACAGCTACTTTTGGTTTGGCATTGAGAGCTCTGAGCAAGGGAATGAATGTCACTCTGGTGTTTTTCGACAAGCTTGAAGAAAATTCTTCTGAAGGTAAGGGCTTGAGGCTACTAGCCGAGTCTAAAGTCGAAGGCTTCGGTCGTTTGACCATGAACTATACCGGTGTAAATCGCCTGGGTACGGGGCCAAAAGGAAGTTTTAGACTCTATAGCTCTCCCAATGGAATTTTGCCTGAAGACAAAGAGGCCGCGGCGCTGGGGCTGACATTTCTGGCTGACGGCCTCAAGCGCAAAGACGATGTGATAATTGGTGATGAGTTATTAGACGTTGCTAGAGTTGGCCTGGTTGATTGGGATGCTGTCAAAACCACCTTGGCACAGCGCCAGGATCCCAGCATTTTGGTGCTTACTGGTCGGCGTGCCCCTGATTGGCTTATGGCTGAGGCCAGCACCATATCCGCTACCACTCAATTGAAGCATCATGGTCGTGCCATTGAAGGCATAGATTGTTAGATGGCATAGATTGTTAGAAGACATAGATTGTTAGAAGACATAGATTGTTAGAAGACATAGATTGTTAGTAAAAAAAAGGGGCCAGGGGCCCCTTTTTTGTTTTCATAATCTACTGGTTTTGCCGTCTAGGGAACTTTTTTGAATTCGCCAGTTGTAGATACAGTGTTTGATGAAGTGCTAGATGAAGTGTTGGAGTTCTTACCTATTTCTTCTTTCATCACTTCAATTGCTTTTGCCAGTTGGATATCTTTGCCATCTGACGGGCCGCGTTTGAAGTTCGATAGAGTTGGGTCGTACCACCAAGGTCCTTTGGTGTCTTTGAGGTCTTCTTCTTTCAGTTCGACCTTATAGTCAGGAATAATACCGGTCTTGTGGATGTCGGTATCATTCGGTGTTAGATACTTGGCGATGGTGACATTGATGCCCGAACCATCATCGAGGCGGTTAATGGCCTGTACAAGCCCTTTACCGAACGATTTCTGGCCAACTAGTTTGGCTCTGCCGTTGTCACGGAGAGCACCACTGAGAATCTCACTAGCTGAAGCAGAGCCACCATTGATGAGCACTACTAGAGGCTGGGTGCTGATCGGAGAGCCGGCTGATACCTGTGATTGCTTGTAACCTTCAGCATCAATAGTACTGACGATAATACCTTTCTCTAAGAACATGTTGGCAATCTGAACAGCATTAGATAGAAGGCCGCCGGGATTGTTTCGTAGATCAAGGATGATGCCATCAGCTTTCGAAACTGTATTCAAGGCTTTGACCATCTCTTTGTCAGCTTTGTTGGAGATAAAGCTTTCAAGACGTATATAACCGATATTGCCTGGCAATATTTCAGATGTACCAACAGCTTTAATTGGAATTTCAGCTCTTTGCAATGTCACTTTCTTTCGTTCAGCTTTGCGAGTGAAAGTAATTATGACTTTGGTATCAATCGGTCCACGAATTTGTTTGACGACCTGGTCTAGTGACTGGCCCTTAACCTGCTTGTTATCGACTTCGATAATTTCATCACCAGATAGCATGCCAGCGTTGTAGGCGGGAGTGCCCTCAATTGGTGCAATGACCACAACTTTGTGCTCTTTGTTCATGCCCAGTTGCATGCCTACGCCAAAGAGGTGTGCTTCAATCTGGTCTTTTTCTTCAGAAAATGCTTCACGATCGAGAAAACGAGTATATGGGTCATTTAATGAAGCCAGCATCGTCTCGACTGCTTTGTGAGATTCATCGCTGGTTTTGAGTTTGCCGTCGTAGTTATGCTCCCAACGGTTCCAGTTCTGGCCATTAAACTTCTGGTCGTAGTACTGTTCTTTGATCAGCTTCCACGAGCGGCGATAAAGATCTTGTGGATTAGACTGAGCCAGGGCAACTTGCCTAGTCAGATCATGGGAGATACCAGCCGCACCATCTGCAATTAGCGTCTGGGAAATGGCATCGCCTTTACCCTTAGCAAATAACCAGCTTTGTAAACCAAAGAAAGCAAGGCAGAATGCAAGCGGTATTCCGACCCGAGCTATTACTTTCCTATCCAACAACTTTCTACCTCTACCTTCAAGTATTCAATAATACAAATCTTAGATCACTATGCCCATGGCTCGCCCAGACTACGCTTCCTCTCTTAAGAATGCTGAAGCAAAATCACCAGGTAGGCGAAGTCTTGGGAATTTTTAATTGTAGCCCCAAATCGTCCCGCGCGTCGACAAATAGCCGGTTTCTTGCAGCAAAAGCTGTGAGAATTCTTTTTCTCCGGAAGAAGTTAATTATTTTGGGTTTCAAGTATCTTGGCATTTCCCCTATGATTGCAGTCTGTTAGGGTCAACTTAAGACTCTGTTGACAACCGTGGGGCCGCTTGTAGAAAGCATATCGATAGCAGGTCTACAGTATATCGACGGTCCAGGTTCTACGTAAGAAGTTCAGGTAATTTGGAGGCGGCTCTAGAATGATGGCCAATCAGGGAACACTTCTGGAGAAAGGCAAAACAGATAGTTTAGCGGCTGATACTTCGGCAAACTCCTCTGGCCAGCCATCCCACCCCAGTGCCGAGTCTCTGGCTAATATGGAATCCCAGTTGAATACAGATAGCAAAACTCGCCAATTCTCTGTCACAGCGGCAATCAACAAGATCAAGATCTCAGAACGCACTAAGTTGCGGGCCAAAATTGCAGTTTCAGTGATTTTGTTCGCCAGTCTGTTCCTGTTTGGCAAAGTTGACCTGTCTAAGTCAATAGAAGTAGCGCTCAAAGCTAACCCCTGGTACCTTCTTGCAGCTGTCGGCCTGTTCTTAGGGTCGACATTCTTAAATGCTCACCGCTGGAAACTCCTTGCTAGCGCCGTTGGCCTTAATCAGAGCCTGCTCAAGATGGTGCAGTTCTGCTTTGTTGGGGTATTTTTCAATCTCTTCTTGCCTTCCACTGTGGGCGGCGACTTTAGTCGTTGTTATTACCTCTCTAAAGGCACGGGCAAATATGCCCATGCTTTCTACTCGGTTTTGGCTGACCGCACGGTGGGAATTGCCGTGCTGTTTCTCTTTGCCTCAGTTGGTATTTTGTTTGGACCGGGTGGCGGTGGTCTGCCGCTGCAGCTTAAATTGCCTATTTTGCTCGGTACAGTGGGTATTTTCTCCGTTCTACCGTTCTTGCCTCAGCTGGCTGTGCGCTTTTTCGGCCCTGAAAACTGGGTTTCAAGGCAGCTCAATAATTCTCCAGCATCGATTTATTGGCACGACCGCGGCTTGATGGCTACGACAATTGGCTTGTCGGTAATCATGCAAGTTGTGATAGTTATGTGTCACGTGGCTGTCGGTCTTGCCCTTGGCCTGACCAGCATTCCGCTTTGGTACTATTTCGTTTTCTATCCCTCAGTCGCTGTTCTCGGTTTTATTACACCGAGTTTTAACGGCATCGGTATTCGCGAGTGGGCCTACACTTATTTTCTCACTCTGGCTGGCGTTGATCGGGCCCCCGCGCTTACTTATGCAATCATGTGGCTGGGATTAACCACGCTCTCAAGCCTGGTTGGTGGTCTCGTCTATGTGCTCGGTCACTTCAAGATCTCGAAAGCAGAGAAAGATTTGATGGAGTCCGGAAATATGGACAACCTAAACTAATTGGAAGTTGGCAATGCTGGGCACTAAAGTCAGTTTTCTGCCTGGACGCAGCCCCCTTGAGGTCGACGTCGTTCGGCAGATTTTTTCCATTGCTAGCGCCGCAGGCGTTAAGGCCTATCTCGTTGGTGGTGCCGTTCGTGACGCTATTGATGTGGGCCGAAAACCTGCTCAATCTCTTAAGGGGGAGGCTGGGGCGATAGATTTTGACTTCGCTGTACTGGCTGATTCTAGTCAGAGTAATGCTGTCGAAACTAAGCCTAACCCGGCAATCAGTTTGGCTATGGTGGTGGCCGATGCTCTGGCTGGTCACTTCGTCATGCTTGATCAGTCTAACGACATTGCCCGGGTGGTTCTTGTGCCCAGTGAACCGTCTGAGCCCCAAACTTATCTCGATTTTGCTGGCTGTATTGAAGGCAGTCTTGAGCGTGATATTTTGCGTCGTGATTTCACTGTTAATGCCATTGTTTTCGACCCTGAGCAACCTGAAGTGGTGCTTGATCCTACCGCTGGTTTGCAAGATCTTAGAAACAATGTCATTCGTGCTGTGTCAGAGAGCGTTCTTGTGGATGATCCACTACGGGTGCTAAGAGCTTATCGCTTTGCTGCCTATCTTGGTGCTGAGATTGAGCCTGTCACTCGTGGCTATCTAAAGCAGCATGCCAAGCTGCTTGGGCAGGTTGCTCGTGAGCGCATATCGTATGAATTTTTCACCTTGATGAACTGTGAGAAGGTGGCTCGGCTGATTGTCGAAATGGGCGAAATAGGCCTGCTAGAAGAAATCTATCCCGAATTGAAAGACTGTCGCCGAGTAACTGCTAATAGCTTTCATCACCTTGCTTTGTTTGATCATAGTGTTGAAACTATCCCCCAGCTTGAAAATAGATTTCAGGCTTTGCCAGATTGGGTGCAGCAGTCAGCCCATCTGCCCCTGGTGCCTGGTGTGACAAGGCTAGCTGCAACCAAGATAGCGGCGCTCTTGCATGACATTGGCAAGCCCGATACCTGGGAGATTACTCCGGAAGGTCGTCATACGTTTATTGGCCATGACAAGCTTGGTGCCGAGATGATTCGCCCCCTGGCCGATAGAGAAAAATGGTCTAAGACCATGACTCGTTTCGTTGAGAGGCTGGTGCTCTGGCATCTTCGGCCTGGTCATCTCTTCCACACCGGTACACCCAGTCCTAAGGCCCTTAATCGGTTCTATCGCACGGTGGGAGAAGAAGTACCTGAGCTGATGATGTTGGCTTTTGCTGACTTTGGAGCTACCTGTGGCGCTGGGCTCGCGGCTGAACGTGACCGGCTAGAGCAGTGCCTCGTTGCTTTGATGAATGGATATCCAGCTTATATAGAAGCCACAAAGAAATTGCCCAAGTTGATGGACGGGGCGGATGTAATGAGGATATTAGGGATAAAACCGGGTCCAATTATCGGTGAAATTCTCAATTCTCTCACTGAAGCTCAAGAAATTAAGGAAGTGATGAACGTGGCTCAGGCTGAGGCTTTCGTTCGTTCTTACAAAGCTGTTGAAAACCAGTAAAAAAGAAAGTTTCCGCTTGATAACTAAATTTCAGGGTTAATTGGAAGTTTAGCGGGCATAAGAAATGCAGAGAAACAAACACAACGTTCGGACCTAGTCTGAACGGAGTAGTAAGGATTTCAAGAACAGTAGACAACGCGAAGGCCCCAGCTGAGGGTCTTGTTTTCCACTGACATTTTTTAAATTTCCTGGCAAATAGCTTAATAAGGTGAAAACAATGAACGCTAAAGTAGACAAACTTCAGAACTACACAGTAATTGCTCGTCTCGATGATGCCATTCCACTGAATACTGAAGAATGGCTTGCCACCGAGCGTCTGCTCAATCAAGTCAGTGAGTTTGTGCCCATGTCTATGCTTAATGCTTTGACCGAATCAATTATCAACTATGCTGATGATCAAGCTCGCCGTGGCTATATTCTCGGCCAAGAAGATCTCGTCAGCGAACTCAAAAGAAAGGCTTCTAAAATAGCCTAACTGCAAAAATTTTCAGCAATTCAAGCAAGCTATAGCCAGAAGTTATATTGTTGCCATCCCCTTTCGGATGGCAACAATTTTTTGTTTACAGATATAATTGACAAGGTAGCTATAGACAGAGAAAGAGAGAGCGGTCGCTGACCACGGAGTTATTTTGCCAAGTTCTAGCAGTCAGTTAAATATAAAAGTACGCCATTGGACCACTATCAATAAAGAACTGGTTGCTGACTGTCGAGTTTTTACCGTTCACAAGCAAATTTCGCAGCGCACTACCGAAGGTGTCAGCGAGACCCACGACTTTTATGTATTCAAACCAACCGACTGGGTTAATGTCATTGCCGTAACCCCTGATTATCAGGTTGTCTTAATTGAACAATATCGTCACGGTATTGAGCAAGTTACTTTAGAAATTCCTGGCGGCATGATTGATGCCGAAGACGCCAGCTCATTAGTTGCCGGTGAAAGAGAGCTGTTAGAAGAAACTGGTTGCAGCGGTGACGCTTTGATCTTCCTGGGGCGCAATCACCCAAATCCTGCCATTCAAAGCAATATTTGCGATACCTACCTAACTTTGAACGTTAAACAAACTCATATTCCCAGCTTCGATAGCACTGAAGAAGTGGCAATTCGACTCGTTCCAATTAAAGATATTCCGAGCCTGATCAAAAACGGCATGATTACTCATGCTCTAGTTATTGTCGCCTTCCATTATCTGCAGCAATACTGTCTCGAAAACGTCTCGCAAAATCCAGAAATAGATAAGCTCAATCCGTTTTCTTAAGACTAAAAAAAAAGATAGGCCTAAGTATGCACATTGGCAATTTCCCTCCGGTCTATCACTTAGTGCTTGAGGCTTTTGCTTTTTGGATAGGCTTTCGCCTTTATCTCAAACTTAAGAAGAGAGATACGCTGACCTATAAGCAGCGGGTTCCCGTATTGCTCGGCGGTATGTTGGGTGCAGCTATCGGCAGCAAGACCCTTTATTTGCTTGAAAATCCATCGTTCTTTATGCAGAATCTCAACAACTGGCAGCTGCTTTTGGCCGGCAAGTCGTTGGTTGGTGGCATACTGGGCGGCTGGATTTTCATCGAAGTAGCGAAAAGACTAGTGGGGGTAAAGTCAGCCACTGGTGATAGCTTTGTGGTGCCGCTCATTGTCGCTATGGTGATTGGCCGCATAGGTTGCTTTCTCTGTGGTCTCTCAGACCATACTTACGGGCAGCCGACAGATTTGCCTTGGGCACTTGATTTTGGTGACGGCATTCGCCGACATCCAACTCAGATCTACGAAATATTGTTTTTGGTCACGCTTTTGCTGGCCTTCACTCAACTGGTTAAACAGAATCTGCAGCAGGGCGAGCTGTGGAAGATTTTTATCTTGGCCTACTTGTCGTTTAGATTCTGTGTCGAGTTCATTAAGCCTGTTGCCCACGTTTACTATGGCTTAGACATCGAACAAGTGGTGACCTTGGGTGCCTATATTTACTATGCACCATACTTAATTTCTAAGCTCCGAGCTAAAACTGCACAAGGAGCTGTTCAATGAAAACGGCAGATCGCCCTTATATTTTTTTTGAACTAACCAATAGTGTTTGTTCCACCTGTCTGGAAAAAATTGAGGCAAAAATTGTTTTTCAGGACGAACGGGTCTATCTCTTAAAAAACTGTCTCAAGCACGGCCGCGAAAAGGTCTTAATTTCTACAGATATTGAATATTTCAAGCTTTCACGCAGTTTCTTGAAGCCAGGGCAGCTACCTTTGCGCTTCAACACTGAGACTAAGTTTGGTTGTCCTTACGACTGTGGCTTATGCCCCGATCACGAGCAGCATAGCTGCTTGACCTTAATTGAAGTGACTGACAAATGCAATCTTGAGTGTCCTGTATGTTACGCCGAATCAGGCCCGAATGCTGGTGCTCATCGCTCACTAGAGCTAATTGACTTTATGCTGGACGAACTTGTGAAAAATGAGGGCGAACCAGATGTGGTGCAGATTAGTGGCGGTGAACCAACTATTCATCCCCAATTCTTTGACATTCTTGATCTAGCCAGAAGTAAGCCCATTCGCCATTTAATGGTCAATACTAATGGTGTAAAAATTGCTCGTGATCGCGATTTTTGTGCTCGTTTAGCTACATATATGCCAGGCTTTGAGGTCTATCTCCAGTTTGATGGCTTGCGCAAAGAGACCTACACAGAGTTACGTGGTGAAGACTTAACTGCTGTTCGGCACAAGGCTCTGGCTCACCTTAACGAATTTGATATTGCCACGACTCTGGTTGTAACTTTGGCCCGCGGGCTCAATGATGATGAGATTGGCGAGATTATTGAATTTGCTTTGAAGCAGCCCTGTGTCAGAGGGGTGACTTTTCAACCTATACAAGCAGAAGGTAGGGTCTTAGGCTTTGACCCTGTCGATAGGCTGACTTTAGCGGAAGTTAGACAAAAGATTTTGCAGCAATCAAAAGTTTTTAGTGACGATGACATTATTCCTGTACCTTGCCACCCAGACTGCATCGCTATGGCCTATGCCATAAAAATCGACGATAAAGTGGTGCCCTTATCTGGGGTGATTGGTTCTGACGTATTGCTCAAAGAAGCTGGCAATACCATTCAATATGAATCAGATCCAGCTGTCCGAGCCAAAATATTTGAATTGTTTTCCCTCGGTAAAACCACCGGCACGGTCTCTCATGCCATTGGCGATCTCTTATGTTGCCTTCCCAAGCTAGAGTTTCCTTCTGAGCTTTCCTACAAAAATATTTTTCGCATAATCATCATGGAATTTTTGGATAAATACAATTTTGACGTCAGGTCAGTAAAGCGCACCTGTGTGCACATTGTTCACCCTGACGGGCGGATAATTCCCTTCGATACATATAATATGTTCTATCGCAGCAATCTTGACGTCAAAGCCCTTTCAAGACACCAGGTTGAGCAAAAGATATGAGCTTACTTGATAGTCATTATCTCGAATATGATCAGTCTTTTGATCAGGCCTGGGAACTGGTGCAGCAGTGTCTCGTTAGTTCATCTCAGCCGGGCTTTGAGTGGAGAATTGAAGATGACAAAGAAGCTAAACGCATTACTGCCACCGGTGAAATAGGCAATGCTTTTCAGATCCAAAGACAGTTGATTTTGCAGCTGGTGTTTTCTGAAGGAGCTGAGAAAGGCCGCCTTGATTTGCATTATATGGTTGTGCCTCTGCGCAACATTGAACCGGCATTGGCTATATTTCAAAGATTTAGAGATCAAATCGAACTGGCTTTTGCCTCTAAACTGATTGCCTATAAATCTGCGTCCACTGCTCTGCAGCTAGAATCGGCTGCCAGTACTAGTTTAATCAAAGGCTTCGAGTTTGTTCTTCTGGGCAATGTTGCCCTATTTACTTTGCTGGCTTTTACCATGGGAATGGCTGCCGCTGGGGGGATAGTTATTTGCCTTCAGGTTCTCTGGGTGCCAGTGGCCATTATTTCTAGCTTCTATAGATCGCTGACTAGACCCCAGACGATCAAGGGCATAGCCATTAAGCCTTTAGAAAGGCTCTGGCTCGGTTCTCTAGCCTTTGGTGGCGGCATGCTCATTTCTGCCATTGTTTGTCCAATTATTCTCTGGGGCCTATGTACTGGATTGTCATTTGTGGCTCGCGGCGGTGGTTAGGGTAAAATGAGCCTATTGGAAGGCCACTATGTTGAATGTGCTCGCTCCTTCGAGAGTGCTTGGGAGCTGGTTCTCCAAGCCCTGGAGGCTTCATCAACGCCCGGCTTCGACTGGCAAGTTGAGCCTGATAAAGAGGCCAAGCGCATTCATGCCACCATGGATTTCGGCAATGCCTTTGAAGTGAAGCGCCATTTGAGCCTGGAGCTTGTCTTTTCGCAAATAGGCGACGCTTTGCGCCTAGAAATGCACTATGTAATTATTCCTATGGTCAATATCGGTCAGTCTGAAAAGCTACTGCAAAAGGCCAGAGACAAAATAGGTCAGTTGCTCACAGCCGGTCAAGAGTTGTATCAAGTTGGTGTCATCCCAGCTAATAGTGAAGTTCGCACTGAAGTTGAAAGCAGTGATCGCCTTTTGCAATGCATTGAGATGGTGCTTTTGCTCAATTTGGTTTTAGTGCTGATATTTTCGCTGGCGACAAAGTCGCTACAGTCGGCCATGTCTATGGTTCTAATGCTGCAATTCTTGTGGATACCAATTGCTGTCTTTTACGCCTTGTTCTCAGGCTTTAGCAAGCTCAAGGCCGGCTCAAGCTGGAGCTTCGGCAGCGTCATTATGTTCACTGGCGGCGTAATTGGCCTGGTTCTTGGTGGTATCGCCATTAGTGCCATTGCCTTTGTCATTATATTATTGGGACTGTGTGGTGCTCTGTTCGGACATTCTCAGGGTTAGTTACTATTTCTCTTTGCTGTTGGAGTGTATGAATGCGCAGGACCTGTATAGCTTTAAATAAAACAAGGCTCAGCCCTGCACTTGCAACCTTTGCTCTGCTGCTTCTATCGTCTTGCTCGCCTGCTACTGCGGCACCGCTGAGCCGAGCTAGTGAATCTTTGCAAATGGCTAATAGCTTGATTGCAAAGAACAACCACAGAAAAGCTTTGTCATACTTGGACCGGGCTATAGAACTTGATCCCAAATCAGCAGAGGCATATTGTCAGCGCGGTTATGTCCACTTCTCCCTGGAAGAAATCGAACTGGCAGAACTTGATCTAAATAAAGCAATCTCGCTAGACCCAAGGATGGCAGAGGCCTATTTTCAAAGAGCAAGAGTCTACGGTGAAAAAGGTAAAGTGGATTTGGCATTAAGCGAATCAGCAAAGGGCATAGCTCTTAGTGGTGGCAAGTGTCGGTCGCACTGGTTTCAAGATCGAGCAGCCTGGTATGCCCAGAAGGGTGATAATGCTCATGCCATTGAGGAATATAGCCGCTCAATTCAGGCTGATCCAAAAGACTTTTGGCCTTATTTCTTTCGTGCTTCTATCTACTATAAGACTGGTTCTTACTCAAAAGCTATCTCTGACTTAAACATTGCGGCCAAGCCGCCTAGCAACGTAAGTCTTGGACGCATACGCTCCCTGCGTGCTCAATGCTACGACAAGTTAGGGCAGCATGACCTCGCTGCCAAAGATAGAAAAGAAGCGAATAGTGACGCTCTCAAGCAAATGGCTGATTTCTAGAGTCGATGATTTCCGAACTAGCGCACGTAAGCCAGCGGATTGTTAGGTTTGCCGTTCACTCTAACTTCAAAGTGTAAGTGTGGTCCAGTGGAGAATCCAGTGGTTCCTTCATAAGCAATGACGTCGCCCTTAGCGACGTTATCACCAGCACCCACAGCCACTCTAGATAAGTGAGCATAGAGTGTAGCCATGCTATTGCCATGGCTGATGATTACTACTTTTCCGTAGCCACCATACCAACCTGTATAAAGAACGTTGCCACCATCGGCGGCGTGAATGGCTGAGCGATTCGGGCCAGCCAGGTCAACTCCAGAGTGGAACTTACGCACGCCGAATATAGGGTGTTTGCGCCAACCGAAAGGTGAGGTTACTGGTGCTCTTAGTGGCATACACATATTGCCAGAACCGACAGTAATTGGTCCGCCTTTTTTGCGGTTAGAGCTTTCCATAACGAAAATTTGTTTCTCTAAACGAGCAGATTCGTTTGCTAGCTCTCTTTCTGCTTGTTCGTAGAAAGCGCGTTGACTGCGCAGACGCTCTGCTGTCTGTTGTTGACCCAGCTTCTCTTTGGCGATAGCCATAGCTTTCTCAGCAATCTGTGAAACTAGATCGGCCAACATATTCTTTTGCGCACCAAGTTGCTGCTTATTTTGAGAAAGCATCGACTCGCGTAAGCGCAGTTCGTCAATCAGCTTTTTATCTTGTTCTGCCACACGCTCTTGATAGTAGAGGCGGTCTAGCAGGGTTTGCAAATTGTCGACCTGGAAGAGCATTTCGACAAAATTCAAGCGATTGCCTTCATAGATCTCTCTAAGGCGGAAGGCGGCTGACTCTTGCAAGCTAGCTTCTTTGGTTTTCACCGTAGTCAGTTTTGCTTGGGTTTCGTTGATTTTGTTTTCAGTGTGGCTAACTTGTTGCTTAGTGTTAGTCAACTTGCCAGTGGTGGCAGCTAGCTCTCTTTGAATGATGCCCAGTTTCTCATAGGCCTTGCGCTCATTCTTTCTAATAGCTTGAGCCTTAGCATGGTATTCACGCTTTTCTCTTTCTAACTTTTGCTTCTCTTGCTGTAAGAGACGCTTTTTAGCCTCATTAGAGCTACCGCTCTCGTAGGCGACAACGGTGTTAGCCGAATGGTGCAAGCTTGAGTGCACGTCTGTGGCACTGGCTGGCAATGTTTGGCTGCCTAGAGTCATTATTGATAGAGACACTGCTGATAGTGCAGCGCTTCTGATATTTTTAAATTTCAATTTTGGGGAAACCAATCTGAATGCCTTCAATATCTGAATCTGAAATTGAGTATCTTGATGGGAAGTGCAGTCTACCATTGAAAACCCGATGAGGCAAAGAACCCTCAATATGCTTTAAGTCTATAGCCGAAAGATATGCCAATTATTAGCTATAATTTGGCCTGCTGGTTGCCGTGGCTTCAGCGTTTAGGCGCTGAACCGGAACCTGAGGTCGATTGTTGAAATAACTTCAACACTTGGAGCATTATCTCAACATTTGTCACATGTTGTCATATAGTATCCATCGACGCCTAAACAACCCATTGACCGACTAATTCCCTCTAATCTTTGAAGAGCAAGATAAAATGTTGAAAGAGATTGTCAAGTATCCTTTGTCTATCAAAGGTCTATCCACGACTGAATTTACTGAGGTAAAAAGCCCCTTCAGTGGTGAAGTGGTGGCCGTGGTCGGTCAAGCTGACGAGAAAGCGATCGATGCTGCTCTTAGTCAAGCCAAAGAAACCTTTGAAAATGTGATGAAGAATATGCCAGCGTACAAGCGTTCGGAAATTCTGGCCAAGACTTCACAGCTAATTCTGAGCAATATCGAAGACATGGCTCAGACTATTGCCTTAGAGGGTGGGAAGCCTATAAAGGATGCCCGGATTGAAGTCTCACGCGCTGCCAATACTTTTGCCATTGCCTCACGGGAAGCTCTGCGCTTAGATGGTGAGCAACTACAAATGGATACTAATGCTGGCAATGAAGCCCGCATCGGAATGATCTTGCGCGAGCCCATTGGTGTGGTGGCAGCGGTAACACCATTTAATTTCCCTTTGAACCTGGTGGCACACAAATTAGCCCCGGCCATTGCTGCTGGTAATACTGTTGTGCTTAAGCCCTCTTCCCAGACTCCCGTTTCCAGTTTTAAATTAGCTGAGCTGCTCAAGCAAGCCGGGCTTCCCGACGGAGCTTTGATTGTCACTCCCTGCCGTGGCGCTAAAGGCAACGCCCTAGTGCGTGATTCTAGAATCGCTCTTTTGACTTTCACTGGTTCGCAAGAGGTAGGTTGGAGATTGCGCGGTGAAGTTCATGCTGGCGTTAGGGTAATTCTTGAGCTGGGTGGCAACGCCGGAATTGTCGTGCACTCTGACGCCGATCTTGAGGCTGCTGCTAAAGCTGCTTGTCGTGGCGGATATGCCCATGCTGGCCAAATTTGTATTTCAGTGCAACGGGTTTATGTTCAAAGCAAGGTCTACGATCAGTTCTTGGATAAATTCAAAAGTTTGGTTGCGGCGCTCAAGGTTGGTGATCCACTAAGCGATGATACTGATGTTGGTCCACTGATTGACGCTGGTTCAGTCGACAAAACCATTGAATGGGTGGACGAAGCTGTTAAAGGCGGAGCTAAGCTTGTTCATGGTGGCAAGAAATGCGGCAACAATTTGGTTGAGCCAGTGATATTGACTGAGACCAATCGCGGTATGTCGGTGGTTTCTGAAGAAGTCTTTGGACCGATTGTCAGCATTATGAAGTATGACACTGTAGATGATGCCATTGCTTCTTGTAATGATTCTCGTTATGGTCTACAAGCTGGTGTGTTTACTGCTAACGTTGATGTCGCCTTTAAGCTTGCTCGTGGCATCGATGCTGGTGGCGTCATGGTTAACGATGCTCCTACTTTCAGAGCCGACCATATGCCTTACGGCGGACGGAAAGAGTCAGGCTTGGGCTTAGAAGGGATACGCTATGCCCTTACTGAAATGACTCAACCTAAGTTCATTTGCCTAAATTTAAATCCTAATGTGTAGACGACCATGGTCAAAATAGACGATCGTTTTCGTGAAGCAATTCAGGCAATTGATGGTGCCTTGGTTGTCTCCTGCCAAGCCAGCAGCGGCGAGCCCCTCAATCATCCCGATCATATTCTGGCTATGTCGCTCTCTGCTCTTAATGGTGGGGCTCGCGCCCTGCGCTTAGAGGGTGTTGAGAATGTCAGGCATGTGCGAGCCGCTGCTGAGAAGCTCTTTGAAGGTCACTTACCAATTGTTGGTTTGACTAAATCAGAAATTCCTGCCGCCGAGAAGCTGTCTTCTGTATATATCACTGCCAGTTTTGCAGAAGCTGAGGCTCTGGCCAATGCCGGTGCCGATTTTATAGCTCTAGACGCTACCGGCCGCAAGAGAGCTGACCAGCTCAGTTTAAAGGAAACCATCGAAAAGATTCATAACCAATTGAATTTGCCCGTTTGGGCCGATTGTTCTACTTTTGGCGAGGGAATCGCCGCTGACGAGGCCGGAGCTGATATTATCTCAACCACGCTCTTTGGCTATACTGAAGAAACTGCATTGCCTAAAGAACACGGCCCTGGTTTGGATTTGCTAAAAGAATTTGTCGATCATATTGCCTCGCCGGTGATTCTTGAAGGTCGTATTTGGACACCAGAAGAGCTTACTCGAGCCTTCGATCTTGGTGCCTACGCTGTGGTTGTTGGTTCTGCCATTACCCGGCCGCAATTGATTACTGAGCGTTTTGTTAAGGCCATTCCTTCAAGAAGGGTTCGTATGCCTGGCTTTAAGCCTAGCCGCTAAACAATGACCTTATACCAGTACTACACACTCTTTCCAATTATCATCCTCTCAGGCATTTCGCTGGGAGTGCGCTCAATGATGCCTCTGTCCTGGGGTAAAGGCCTTGTTCTGCAAAGTTGTCTGGTTCTTGTGGCAGTGCTCATCGGTGTTCTGCTGAAGAATATATGGATTGCTCAGATCGCCGGTTGGACCTTATTTCTCTTGTTCCATGTGCCTGCCTGGTATATTTTTGGTCAAGCCAAAAATTCAATGACGCGTATGAACACCGACGAAATGGCCAAGTGGGGCAAATTGCTCCCCTTGGTGTTCTGGGGCTTGCCCGGCCAGTTTTGGAAAGACATGGTCGATGCTTATATTGCTTTCTCTAAGGAAAACCCAGCCCTGGGAGAAGAACTATTAAGCCGCTGGCAAAATTCGCCAGCTCTGCCTGATAGCCTGAAAGATGTGCCCATTCAGTATGGTCTCTATGGCAATTGCCTCTGCTGGCAGTGGCAGGCTGTGGTCGATGACTTTGAGAAATTGCGCTTTGCTGCTCGCAAGGCTTCGCCCATGCTCTATTTCTCCGCTGCCAGAGCTTATATCGAATTGGGTCTATATAAGAAGGCAGCAGAGTGTCTGCGCCAATCGCGCTTTGATGAGTCTATTACTCCTCTTGATTCTCTTGCTACAGCGCTGCTACCTTTTTTCTCTTTGTGCGGTGCTCGCAATCAAGTAGATCAGCTCTTGGCCGTCATTAGCGAAGCTAAGATCACTCTTCCTGAGGCCCTTTCACTTTACTGGATGGGGCGCTGTCTCACCAAAGAAGGTGAGATCGCCCAAGCCCAGGCGGCATTCGAGAAAGCGCTGACTAAAACCGAAGTGCCGATTTTGCGGAAGCGCATTCAGTACGCACTTGACCAGACCAATCTAGATAGCGAGATTGTGCATAAAGGCAGCGTAGCTTTCACTGTCGATGAGTGCAAAGCAGAGATGAAGGACATTTGGTCTCATTTTCAGCGTGGCGCCTTTATTCAAGAAATTTTGGCACCGCGGCGGCGCTCCCCTGTGGTTAATGGCCTGCTCTTCATCAACCTAGCAGTCTTTCTCCTGGCTGACCCGCATTTTAAGCTGGCACCGGCTCTTGCTCTTTCGATCTTTAGTAGTGGAATGCTTTCAGATGCGGTGATTAAGCATGGCGAATACTATCGCTTACTCACTTATATGTTCTTGCACACAACCGTCATTCATCTTGGGGTCAATATGCTTGGGCTATTGGCATTTGGTCGCATCACTGAGAATATTTTTGGCACCAATCGCTTTCTTGCTATCTATTTTTTCGGTGGCGTACTCTCTGGCGTTGCTCACCTTCTGTTGCGTCCTGATGAGCCTGCTGTTGGTGCTTCAGGGGCAATTCTTGCCATCTTTGGCGCCGTTGGCGTGGGCATCTGGAAATTGAAGGCTGTATTGCCGGAATCATTGCGCAAGCGCTATTTGTGGATGATGGTGGCTATTGCTCTGTCGCAAATAGTAATGGACCAATTCATTCCCCATATTGCCGTTTTCGCACATCTTGGTGGCTTAATTGCTGGTATCGCATTAGGTGCAGTGACATCAATACGCACACCTTCGAAAGAAGTTATTGATGGTACCCAGAAGTTTGTTGAAGGCTAAGCAATTTCGCCTTGTTGCAGTGATGCCATAGTGCTAGATTATAGCGGTGGCAGTGGCTGCCAAGAGCTTCTTGTAAAGAGTCAAAGATTATGCACGATTGTCCTACCTGCAAAGTTCCACTACATGGCCACGAGCTTGTTTGTCCATCCTGCGGCACAAAACAGAGAGTAAAGCTCGGCTCAAGCAAGCTTTTCGGTAGTGAACAAGCGGCTCAGAAACCAACTATTAATTTGATGCCTTTTGTCGCGGCTGGGGTGATTGCACTTGGTGTTGCTGGTTATCTCCTTAAAGATAGCTGGATAGGTCAACTTATTAATCGTCCACCGCAGGTGGAAGATCCAATTGCCAAAATGACTTTCCTGGAAGCACGAAACATCATCGAAACTAAGATTACTGAAGGAGTTGCTGCTACTGGTGGAAAAACCACTTTTAAGTGGCAACGGGCTGGTGCAGAAGTTGATAAAACTAGTGAAGGCCCAGTCGAAGTCGAAGCTCAAGTCGAGCTGAAAGACCCGAGTGAGCGTAAAGCTATTATTGATCCAGTCAAAGAGTATTTTGAAAAAGCTGGCATAACCACTCTCAACGTTAAAGACGAAAAGTTGCATGCCACTTGGACCTACTCGGTAACTCCGGCACCGGCCCAGACTCAGGCTGAATAAATGGCAAGTAAGAAGAGACTGCCACTAGCAATTGCTCTTACATTAGCTCTTGCCGGCACGGCAATTTATGTATTAGATCAGTTCGATGACGAGTCTTCTCGCGGGGCTCAAGCGCAGACGGCAGATGCTAGCACTAGCAGTCAACCCAGCGTTCTCTACTCAATATTTGATCCAAAATTCAACTTGGTTGCCGGTAATTATTTGATACCGAGTGGTTGGCAGGCTCAGAGCCAGGTTGTTTGGAACATTGAGCATTTTAGTCAACCTCTGCAGTTGCATTCGGTTGCTTGCAGTGCCGATGGAAAATCGGCCTTAGAATTTTTCCCTGCTGAGCAATTCGTCTGGTTGGTGCCAAAGGCTATGGCTCGTCCAGGTCAACCATTAGGTGATGGAGCTACGCTGCTTCCGCCCGTCTCTGCTCAAGAGGCCATGCAATATTTTGAGATAGCAAAGCTGCGAGGCTCTGCTGAGAATTTGAAAATCGAGCAGATTGTCCCTGTGCCGGAACTAGCTCAGCGTCTCGCGATTGCTACACCTGCTGGGGCAATGCAAGAGTGTGTTTGTGCCAAAATTTCATATGTGCTTAATGGTCAGCCCATGGAAGAAGAAATCTATGGCGTAAAGACTGCCTTTAATGGCGTGCCCAGTCGCAGCTACACGGCTGGTTCTATGGTGCAATATAACTGGGGCTTCGGTACTCTCTTTAGCTTTCGTGCTCCCCAGGGTCAACTAGATGGCCAACGCAACAATTTCTGGGCTATGGTCAGCTCATTTAAGCCAAACCCTGCATGGCAGGCTGTTCGAGCGCAGGTGCAGCAGCAAGCTTTGCAGCATAACAATTGGCGCTTGCAAGAAACTGCTAGTTCTATAGCTAATGCCAATAAGCTTGGGCAGATGGTTGTAGCTGGTAATGCTCAATTTTTTGCTAATCAAGCTGCTCGGCGAGAACAAGAATATGCTTC
>CAJXZK010000046.1 GCA_913063055.1 uncultured bacterium | reverse complement strand
TTTTCAAGCAGAAGACGGCATACGAGATCTAGTACGGTCTCGTGGGCTCGGAGATGTGTATAAGAGACAGATAGATAGCACACCACGTCGGCCTAGCATGCGAGTGTTGTAGTTGATGGTGTCAGCAGGTGCATCTGCTGAGTCTACTTCTTTGACTTCAATGGCCCAGATCATCTGGTGGCTAGCTTTGTCGTAACGAGGTTTCTCAGCCCATCCACCGACATAATAAGGTTGAATCTTTTGAGCGATGCGCTCTTCGTTTTGTTCTTTGTTCGCTTCCTTGAATGTGTTGAGCAGATCGTTAGCATTTATTTTGTCGGCATCGTCTTCTGTGACGTAACCACAATCTTCATAACGACAAACTATAAAATACATATCGGGAGAATCTTTGCGTGGTGCAATAATTCCCAGCACACCTTCACCCGACGAGCCTTGTTCTTTCAAGAAAGCAATCGCTCTTTCTGGCTCCACAAAACGAAATTCTTTTGGCAATTTGACCACTGCCAGCTTGTCGCCTAAAACAACAGTTTGCTCTTTGGCCTCTTCAGCCTTACTGGCATCAGCTTTGTCTTTAGAAGCAGCAGCCCCTTTCGTGCCTGAGTCAGCCTTCCCGGACTTTTCTTTCGTCGAAAGCTTGGCCTGATTTGGCTCTTTTGAATCTTGCTCTTTTGCCTGAAGAGACACTGGAGATAAGGTTAATATGCCGATTGTGAGAGCTGGAGCAATCAGGGAATAGACGCTTCTTCGTGAATTGAAGCAGACTGGTGATTTCATAAATTCTCCTGAAGCGACGATTGCAATGATTCTTGGTTAGATGTTCTCGTCTTGAGATCTGCTCCGTCAAGCCCAGACAGCGCTAGTTAACCGTATTCAAGCGCGGACAAAGCTTGCCAGGCAAAAGAAGAACGGAATAATCTCTACTCAGACAATCTAACCTGCAGACCGCATATGTTAGCTTTTGACCGGCCTTGCCTTTGTCATCATTTAACTACAGACACCAGATAAGAAAGCAGCAAAACCTCAAGTAGAAAAATTGCCAGCACAATAGTGGTGCCATTTCTCTCTATTTTCGAAGTTTCTGCCTTTTCTGTTGTATTCGGCAGCAGCCACCAAGTAAACTTCTTGACCAAAACTGGCATACAAATAAATGAAACTACCCCAACTGAGCATAAAGAGGTAATGGCTACAGCCAGGGCCATATTTAAGCCATTCAACAGGGGAACAAAATAGTGCCGCTGCACCACTAGAATAGGATAGAGCGCCAACACCACTAGGCATGCCGTCTTCCAGGCAGGCGTCACCGGTTTACCGGTAATAGTTGGCTCCCAGCCAGGGAAAGTCGACCCTATCACCTGCAGTCTGGTGGCGGCTTCAAACTCTTCATTCTCCGCTACCAGAGCCAGCCTCTGCTCTGAATGCAACCAGAACTCTAGGGCATCGGTGCCACCGAAGTGGAGAATACTACTCCAGTAGTTGTCGCGACCGGGCACAGGAGCTTGCAGATAGCTCCCCTTATATCCAGGAAAGCTTGACTGAGTAGCCTCAAGTTTGCGCTTCCACTGAAAATATCTATCTTCTTTACCCGGAGCCACGTAGGTTTCAATAGCCACAACCGAGCTGCCATGCTCAGAAAGTGAGGCCCTAGCAGCGCATTCTTTTACTTGACCTTGAAATTCGCTAGCAAGACCATCAAGCTGTGACTTCCTTTCAGTTGAATTCAACCAAGCTGAGCAGGCTTCCTCGCTGTCAAAACGATGAATAACAGACCATATGGCAGGTAGTTTTTGATCTTGTTCGGTTTCAGTGGGAGCAAGATCAGGGGGAATAATTTCGGCACTAAAAAAGCCCTTAAGAGCCAGGGCACCATAGGCAAAATCAGTTAGCCAACGGTTGAAATTGAGAGACTGAACCTCGGCGGCGGAGGAAATTTCAAAACTGGTGGCGGTGCTTTTGATCATGATTCAAATAAACTGAGCCTGCAGAGCCGAGGGAAGTGGCGTAGTCAGCAAGACCCTGTTCCTGCTGTCTGGTTCTGTCTGTTTACTCGTGTCATGCCAGGTATTCATGAAAAGCCCTCAGGGAGAAATCATTTTTACATAAGTTGCAAGTCTCGGCAATGTTACACTTCCCCAGACGAACAAACGGTGTCAGGCAGCCTCTTTCTGACTTGTCCGCTAAGGAATCGCCTTGCCTGTTGGCTTTAGCGCCCGATGTGCTTCGATTGCCGGGAATTGCTCATTGTCAATGACTCGCATTAGATACCAGTGCTCGCCTAGCTTCTCGGTCCAGAGTGTTCCATATGGACCAATCGGAGGCGGGCAATTATCTTCTGAATAAAGTAGACCCGATTCGGAATAGCGAGCATTGGAATAGCTGAGATAGACATTTTTTTCCTTGACCTTTTTTACGGCCCCAAGCTCTAGCGCCTTCAGTCTGCCAGGAATAGATACAGAGGGATCACCAGTAATCGGCAGCAGCGATTCATAACTGAACTGTCTATATTGTGTGAACTCACCAACTTTTAGGTCGGTCATTGACTGTTTTGCTAACACGTTCAAATCTGCTTGGTGCCGGTTGAACCATACCTTAATTTCGTCATCTGTCATTAAGCTTCGCCTTGCGGCTCGGACATCCGCATTATGGATAGCATTCTCTGAAGCCTTTTGCACGGGAGTAAGTTTGCGCACTCGCTCAGCGTTCCACTGATTCCAACGGTCATCGCACGACGGTTCATCTATGTCGTATCCAGGCGCAATCTTTCGTTCTTCAAGTGGTGTACGAATAGCTGATACCTTCCAACCATCATCATCAATTAGATAAAAGTATGACTCTGTCCCAGGGGGCATGTGCTTTACTCGCGCCACGGCGCATTTTTCTGACAGAAGCCGCACCATGATTTGATTTTCGTCCAACTTTAGGAATTTTCCTAAACCAGGGTTTTCCGCAGAGCCGGCTTTGATGGAATTGCCAGTCAATTTCGCCTCACCCGTTAATTTTGAGCTGGCGATCTTTGAGTCAAGTGCATTGCTATTCAGCGATTTAACGGTTTGGCGCACAAGAGCGTGCAGTACCTGACTTAGCTCATTACCCTTACTCGAAATGAAATTGTTCTGATTCTGATAGAACCAAGTGTGCGCCATCGGAACAAGTGGCTCTATAGAAGGGCCCAGGTGGCCGCCTCTTGTCTCAAAGATGATTTGGCAGAGCTCCGTATGGACAATTGGGGGCCAACCGTCAAACTTATTGTTTCGCAAGGCAATTTTTTGCTCAGACAGTAACTTTGTCACTTCACTTGCCACTGGCCGACCATCTTTATCGCTGATTGCTGCAAACTCTCCAGGTTCGCTTTTTTCGTAATCGAGCGTATAAAAGAGGTCACGATTTGCATACCAATTACTGCCAATTGGGAAGGGATAAATGACTCCGCTACAAGCATCCACCGACACCACCTGCGGTGCGATTTTGAGATTCAGTTTCCTAAGCTTGGCTTGAGTACGTGGATCGTCGAGTGGAAGACTCAACACCTTCAAGCCATCCAGTCGCTTCTTGAGCAAAACACTTGATGGACCAGTCTTGCTGTCGAAGAACTCAATTACTTGGGGCACTTCGGGGGCATCTGCAAACATGTCATGGCTATACCTTACGCCCTCTCTATCGCGTTTCCGCTCTGCTCTCTTTACCTTGAGAATTTCTTCGTTAGGACAAGCCTCAAGTGAGCTAACTCGCAGTGGAATCTGTAAAGAAGAGCCAGCGCGACTGACGGTAACGAGAATTGTCTTATTAGGGTTGTATGAAATAGTTTTACTTAAACTCTTATAGATGCGATTAGAGGGTGCATCTATTTTGAAGCTCTCCAATCTGTCATTTGTTTGAAGTCCAGATTTTCTTGCCGGTGAGCCGTCCTCAACCTTCTCAAAATAGAGACCTTTTGCATCTCTAGCTATCACCACTCCAGCATATCCATACGTTCTCGGCAGGTCATTGAGCCTGCTTGAATTAGTCGATAGGGCCCGCTTATTACTGCTGTGGTGAGGTGTTTTAGCCACTGCTGGCACAGTCAGCTGCAAGGCGAAAGACAAGCAAGCAGATATTATGACGAACATTCGAGGCATTAACTGACCCAAGACTACTAGAGGCGATGTACCGACGACATCGACTCTATCATACTCAATCTTCTTCAGTGTTTGCGATCTGGTACCAGCACACTATGGCCGCGGCAAGGCAGACCAATGTTGATACAACGGCAATTAAATTCAGCATACCGACATTGTGCCAGCTGACGAAATAGGAGATCCAGGGCAGGTGCATCATGTCCACAGGGCAATACCAAAGAGCCGAACTTTATTATGCTCGCCCTTAGCCACAACTTAAATGGTGAAATCACGCTGTGAGCAGATTCAATTATCTATTAGTTGTTCGCAGGACCGGTGCTGCTCGCGGTAAAAACCATCCCTGATTTCTCTCACTGGAGAACCTGCGTTATGTTCCTACTGTACCACCCATTGCAGTCGCTCGAATCATAATCCAGGACTATTTGCCATCATCCGAAAGATGTATTTAAAATCGATACCAGGAACAAAATACCTTACTTCGCACCCATAGACTTCAGCCTGGCTTCGATTTTCAGAGCTTCTGCTTCTTTACCAGCCATGTGCAAAATTAAGCCCTGCGAGCGTAGCACCTGCATCAAATTAGCCTTGGTACTATATTTTTCAACCAGTGCTGCAGCTTTCTTGGAATAGTCTTCAGCCTTCGGCAGATTGCGCGTCATCATGGCCAAACTAGCCATATTCGAATAAAGCATGCCAAGATTGGCGCCAACCATTTGATTGTCTGGTGCCAATTTGTAAGCCTCTTCTAGCTTGCTCACAGCCAAATCAAACTTACCCGAATTCATGGCTTCCGCAGCCTCATTATTGAGGCGCAAGCCGCGCACAGCAGGCGGCTCTGAGCCAGAAGACGGCTTGCTCAGAGCTGATGCTTTGGCCGCAGCAGCGGCAGGTGAAGCGCCCGGGATTTTCTCTACTTCAGCGTTTTGACCGCCCAGCAGTTCACTTGACGAGCTTGAAGAACCAGTTGCACCTAATGAACCAGCAGAACCAGACGCTCCAGAAGCGGTACTTGACCCAGCCGGGGCGTAAGCCGCAACTAGCGCATTGGTATCCCCTTCAGTCAAGGCACAAGGCTTATCAACGGGATAAATCGTCCCAAACATAATATCGCCAGAGTTACTGCTGTGCTTGGCGATTCCCAAAGCGTGGCCGATTTCGTGAAGCGCTACCCGCCGAGCATAATTATCAGTCAAAGTCGGCATTGCCTTTGGTGGCACGGTCAAAAGCATAATCTTGGCAGAAGTAATTCCCTGAGCGTCTGGAACAACAATGGTCTCGCCGTCTTCAATAGTCGAAGTCATCTTTGAGCGATCATTCGTCCACTGACAGGTAATACCTTGGCCACCATCTGTTTTATCCACGAATACAAACTGAATTTTGCCGCCACTAGCAATCATCCAATCGTCAAAAGCTTGCTTCACTATTGCCTCTAGCTGCGGCCGATAGCCAGGGACTCCCTTACCAGAAACAATACAAACAGGAATAGGCAGACGACTTTTGGGCCAATTGAAATGGTCTTGAGCAAAGGCACCCGAAACCGTCAAAATAGATAGTGCCGATGATAAAAGCAACGCTCTTTTCATTGAAAAATTCACCCTACTTCACCCTATATTAGTTAGCGCTCTGCAGTGTCAGTGGCGCAGTTTGCTCAATCTGTCTGGCCAAATCAAATGGGAAGGGAATTGGTTTGCGCGACTTCTCGTCTATCAAAACTATAGTCGATTGCGACACAGCGCAGCAGACACCATCTTTATAGACGACCTGAGCCAGTTTAAGAGAGCTGCGACCAATATTAACTAGCGCAGTGCCAACTTCTACATCACCGGGATAGTGCAATTCAGCCTTGAAATCAACGTCAATGTTAGCCAATACCATGGTCTTTCCGGGCCCTGCCAATGAGCCATTGCGATCAAACAACAGGGCTGCGCGACCCGACTCAAACAGAGTGACGAACACGGCATTGTTCACATGACCAAGCTTATCGGTATCACCATAACGCAAGTTCACTTTTGTCCAGTGCTTATAGCACTTGCGATCAAGTAGTGCCTCTTTCGACAATGCAGGTTTCATTTACTTGGATATCTCGCGTTTATTCGGGCTTTTGCACTTTGAACATGACGATAGAAAGTGGTGGCACTACAACCGACAAAGAGTCTTGACGGCCATGATGCCAATGAGAATCACTGTGCACACCGCCATGGTTGCCGATGCCGCTACCGCCATATACTTCGGCGTCAGAGTTGAGCATTTCTTTCCAGTAGCCACCTTGTGGTACACCCACGCGATAGTTCCATCTTGGGACCGGTGTGAAATTACACAATACCAGAATGAAATCGTCTAAATGCTTGCCTTTACGCAAGAAGCAGACAATAGATTGCTCGTTATCTTGGCAGTCAATCCACTCGAAGCCACCTGGATTACAATCATATTCATAGAGAGCTGGCTCGGTCTTATAGAGATGGTTGAGATCGCTCACCCACTGTTTGACACCAGCATGAGTAGGATACTCCAGCAAATGCCAATCGACGCTGCGCTCTTCGCTCCATTCAATCCACTGGCCAATTTCGCCACCCATAAACATCAGTTTTTTGCCGGGGGAAGAATATTGATAGCCAAAGAGCAAACGCAAGTTGGCAAACTTCTGCCAAGCATCACCAGGCATTTTCGAAAGCAGTGAATACTTACCATGCACTACTTCATCGTGAGACAAAGGCATGATGAAGTTTTCAGAGAAGCTGTACATGCTTCTGAAAGTTAGCTTATCGTGATGGAATTTGCGGTGAACAGAATCAAGACTCATGAACTGCAAAGTATCATTCATCCAACCCATATCCCACTTAAGACCGAAACCTAGGCCGCCAACATAAGTGGGGCGGGTGACTTGCGGCCAAGCGGTTGACTCTTCTGCCACCATCATTACTGATGGATACTCGGCATAAACTTTCTCATTGAGTTGGCGCAAGAAATTAATTGCTTCAATATTTTCTCTGCCACCATATTGGTTGGCTACCCACTCGCCATTCTCTCTGGCATAGTCAAGGTAGAGCATTGAAGCCACTGCATCTACGCGCAATCCGTCGATGTGATACTTATCGAACCAGAACATGGCATTGCTCAAAAGGAAGTTAGCAACTTCGTAGCGACCATAGTTAAAGACATAGGTGCCCCACTCGCGGTGCTCACCAAGTCGCGGGTCCGCGTGCTCATACAAGTGAGTGCCGTCAAACAAACCAAGGGCATGGCCATCACGAGGGAAGTGGGCAGGAACCCAATCAACCAAGACACCGATACCAGCCTGGTGCAATTTATCAACTAAATACATAAAGTCTTCAGGCGGACCAAATCGGCTGGTAACAGCGAAGTATCCGGTAGTTTGATAGCCCCACGATGCATCAAGAGGGTGCTCTGAAACTGGCATCAACTCAACGTGGGTGAAGTTCATCTCCAGCACATAGGGAATCAACTTGTCGGCCATTTCGCGGTAGGTCAGCCAGCGATTCTCTTCTTCTGGTACACGCATCCAAGAGCCAAGGTGCAATTCGTAGATCGAAACTGGTTTGCCCAACGAATTTTTCTTATCGCGAGCTTCCAACCACTTGGCGTCGTTCCATTTGTAAGTGTCTAAATCCCAAACAATCGATGCTGTGCGCGGCCGCATTTCACTAGCAAAACCAACCGGGTCAGTTTTCTGGACATGACCATTAGCACCATCAATGAAATACTTGTAAAGAGTACCGTGACCAAGAGCAGGAATAAATGCGGACCAGATGCCGGAGGAATGGTTTAAAACCATTGGGTTTTTATCGGCATTCCACTCATTAAAATCACCAACCACTGACACTCTGGCGGCATTGGGAGCCCAAACGGCAAAGTGCGTGCCCTTGACGCCATCACGCTCAAGTTGGTGGGCACCTAACTTTTCATAGATGCGATAATGGGTACCCTCTGAAAATAAGTGCACATCAACATCCGAAATGAATGCTGCGTTACCCGATTCTTTAGTGGTCATGGTCAATTCCTTATTTCAGCAACATGCTGCCAGCGCACTACTGACAACCGCTCGTGACTCAAAATGATTATGTCACCTTCTAAATATATGAGATTGTTGTTGCGATGAGTTTAGTAATCATTGTCATGGGTGTATCTGGCGCCGGAAAATCAACAGTGGCACAGGCACTTGCTCAAGCCCTAAATTTTCGCTATTTTGACGCCGATAATTTTCATAGTGATGTTAACAAAGCGAAAATGGCAAGTGGCCTTGCGCTGACAGATGTAGACCGTGAACCTTGGCTCAATAGCCTGGCAAGCGCTATCAGTCTATGGCAGAAAGAGGAGCAAGGTTCAGTATTGGCCTGCTCGGCTTTGAAAGAGTCATATCGCAAGCGCCTGAACCCTGGCCATGCCCCTGGCCTTGGACGTGAGCATGGGCCTGAGCAGGGCCATGGGAATACGCAAGAAAATACGGAAGAGAATCCGCAAGAGCACCAAAATAGACCCGGGGCGGCAAAGTTTGTCTATCTCAAAGCTAGCTACGATGAAATTTACCGGCGCATGGAGCAGCGCCAAAATCACTTTATGAAAGCAGAGATGCTCAAGAGTCAATTCAACACTCTCGAAGAGCCCGCCGATGCCATCGTGGTAGATGCCACTGGCTCGCTAGAAGAAATCGTTGCCCAGATACTTGAAGAGTTAGGAGTTGAAGAGTTGAAGAGCTGAAGTGTTGAAATGACTATTTCAATTGGCTTTCTTCGGGGCGACTGGAACATATGGCTCGGTCTTTCGTGGCCGCGAAGGCGGAGCAAGAATGGCCATTTCTTTGCCATTCCAGGTCATTTTCATAACGGGAGTTTGCTCAGCCTTGCGATCAAAGCGAACTTCTTGCTCAACACTATCTTTAAGCGCATTAAAAGCATCACTTAACTTGGTCTGCTGACCATTGCACTTTAAAGACTCAATTAAACCATGGGTGAACACGCCATTTTTATAGCGCTTTGACTCCCACGAACGTTGACCAGCACCACTCGACGAAATAACGATAGTGCCCTCGCCAGCAATACTACCAAGATCAAAATTGTTAGTACGAATCAAACCTTTGCCACCATTAACGGCTGCTGCACCACTATTGCATGAATCAAGCACCAAGAGCACTCGATCACATTGGGTGCGCCGCTTAATTGTCCTGGCTAAGTCTTCAAGCTCGATAGCAGTAGAAAATAAATTATCGACATTGGTATCATGCAAAATCAAAAAGTTCTGACCGGCAACATCAAGCTCTTTCGGGCTACCGTGGGTAGATGCATAGATGAGAATGACGTCGTCTTCCATCACCCGCCGCGGCAACCAATCGTCACCAATAATGCGTCTAACTTCTTGCTCAGTGGCATTTTCGTTGGTCAATAGCACGACATGATCTTTAGCGAAATTGCCATAGGTGGTAAGAAAATTAGCAAAGTCAGTAGCATCTTTTGCTGCATATTGCAGATGAGGAATGCGCGGGTCTTCAAAATCATTGATACCAATGACCAGTGCCCACTTATCTCTTATGGGCCTATCAGTAGCGACAGATTTGTCAAGATCAGCGGCAGTAATTTGCTTTGACACAGTTGTCGGGGGAGATTTCTGAGCGACAATATCTAGGGCTGAGCCGTCCTCTATATCGCGACCGTTAACTGATACATGGGCGAGATGGAAGTAGCTAGTTGCCGCCAGCTCAAGCTTGACGTAGCGAGCCTCGACTGGCTCACTGAGCTTGATGTTCCACACATCAGGAGTTTTAGTAAAAGCTTTGATCGGCCTCCAATCTACCTTATTGGTTGATACCAACACAGTCAAACCTTGAGCGCGTTCTTGCAATTGACGTCTGCGATTTTCAATCACCAGACCATCAACCAGGCAACTACGGCCGAGATCAATGACTATATTGGGGTGGTCTTGCAACTGTGTATGAAAGGCAAACTCGGGTGCAATCACCTGGTTCGATAAAAGCCGTGCCACATGCAAATCTTCTGCACCAGTGAGCAAACAGCTTTTCTTCTCGTAACCAGGATAGGTGGAGCTAACCGAATAGGTGGCCGACTGCGAGAGACAATATGATCGCGGCTGCTCACTAGCAGCGCCAACCGCAGAGCAGGGCAAAGAAACCAACTGCAGCCCTAAGGCGCTGACTACTCCAATCAAAAAGAGATGTAGGCAGAAAAATAGAAAAAACCGACAATTTTTATGCACTAACCAACACCAGACAGGAGCCCTATCACAATGGCACAAATTAAAGGCATTGCCATCATCCCAGAAGATGAGTCGACACCTTCCATCCACGTGCTAAATCGTATGGGCAGATAAATGACTGCTACGTCTTACCAGCAGCTGGTTTAGAATAGCATTGTAGTTACTATCCCTGACAGGTGTTCTAAACAGAGGTAAGCCATGGCTAAGCGCATCAGTGAACTAGCTACTAGCACGACAATCAAAGGCTGGCACTTAAACGACGGCGAGCATGAAGACTTTGTTGTCGGCCTTGAACCGGCCAGCAGGCACGCCGGTAAGAACTGCGCCTTTATTGACTCTATCGCCAAAGATGCATCAGATGAAGATGCACGCAATGCTTGCGGCCACCTTATGCAAACCTGCGGCATTGCCCCAGAATTTCGCAACCAGCGCATTCGCATGACCGCTTGGGTCAAGTCGGCCTTAGCCGAACCCTCTATCGGACGAATCGAACTCGACATTATTGGCAATTGGGGCTGGTACTGTCGATGGAAGGGCACTTTCGACAACATGAGCGACAGACCAATCTTAGCGGATACAGATTGGCAGCAGTATGCTCTCGTGGTAGACGTGCCGGAAGAAAGCACCAGCATGAATTTCGGATTGTTTTTAATCGGCGTAGGTAAAATGTGGCTCGACGAAGTGAAATTCGAAGTAGTGGACAAGACCGTACCGCTAACCGGTCTGCTAGCCGAACCAACGAATCTTAATTTCGAAGATCAGCTTTAACATGACCAGCAAGTTAACCTTCTAACTCTCTTGCTCAAACTCATAGCGCTGCTCTGGCGTCATGCGCCGGTAATCCCATTGCTCCTGGCTATTTAGGCGATTGTATAAGCTGCGCTCATCGTTACTCATCCGCTCATAACTAGCTTGATCCTGCTGACTCAGGTGCTCATAGTTATAACGCTGGTCTTTGGTCATGCGCTCCAACTCGTATCGTTCCTTAGAGTTCATATTCACACGAGCCTCACTAGAGGAAATTGCATTGAACACGGCAATATTCTAATGGCCACTTACTAAGGCGAGGTTAAGCTCGGGTATGATTGTCATATGGAGGTTCGAGCATGACCGACATGACAAAAGATGGCGATGACAATTTAGTTTCTCTATCTATTACCCAGGAATTATTGAGGGAAGACCTGGCCGAAGTAATGGCCGGTTTATCGCTACGAGAACGCGATGTACTGAACCTACGATTTGGCCTTGCTGACGGCGTCCAACGGTCAATAAAGGAAGTGAGTCTGTTCCTCGGGGTTAGCCCAGAGAGAATTCGTCAAATTGAGAGAGATTCGATAAGAAAGCTCAGGACAACAAATAACAGACCTCGAAATTCTATTTCGGATTCACAAAAGCCCAGAAAGGCAAAGTCACCGGAAGCCAAGAAAAAACCGACCTGGCGCGAGTTGGTCTATCCAACGAAACCAGAAGAAAACGAAAATGGTCGTAACCCAACAGACCAAGCGGATGAGTAAAACACGACATTAAAGATAGAGCCAGGCCCTAGTTAGCTAGCTCTAGGTCCTAATTACATCAGTAACAACACGTATGGCCAAGACTCATTGAGAGAGGTATATTCTCTAATATTCACAATGCAGGGCCGCGCCATGAAGATTATGCTAGTTATATGCACCATTGCTATGGTAGCCGCCTTCAGAATCGTTTACGAGATCGGAACGCCCTGCAATGCATATTCATACGCATCAACTATGCTGCAAGTGCTGGCCATTCTGCTATCGGCAATTCCGATAGTTATGCTGCCCACAAGGTGGATTGATACCTCAAACAAACTAGAACTGCGCACAGCATATTTCTTAGCCATAACCATGCCAGTTTGCTTGATTCACTTTGGGGGCAAGATACTGCTCTCAATAGGTAGATTCGGCAGCCCGTAATCTTCTTTAGTCTTTGGCAACAGCAAATGGGTCAAGCAGCTTAACTTGACCTTGATAAATTCCAATCTGCGAAATACCACGATCAATCATGCGAAAGCCATGGTCAGTAAGAATGCGCAAAAACATAGCAAGGATAGTGCGGGAGCTAATTTTCAAAATATTTCCATCTTGTAGCTTCAGCACAACAGAGTCAGACTCGATAGCTACAACTGACTCCCCTTCTGCGGAAAAATCGCAAAAGGCTTTTCTGTAGAGAGAAAGATTGTGATTATCTCTTGCCAAACATCAATTGGTCGAGCCCTCGAATCAAACCCTTGACGGCACCAACCTGGCGCAATGCCAGCAAGGTGCCGTCAACGTATGGCAAAGCGCTTGTACCGGCATCATGGCGCACAGTGAGCCTTTCTTCTGGCAAACCAAATATGGTCTCAAACGATAAAACATAGCCAGGTAAGCGCAGACTATGCACAGGGGTGCCTTTAATCTGCGCACCGCGGGCGGCACTGTCACCTACTACGTCTTTGATTTCCCGGCCAAGCTTATTTTGTCTAACTGCTTCTAAGCACTCAGCTAGTTCTCTCGCTGTGCCACTAGGAGCGTCCATCTTAGTCGAACCAGCATAATCTAAGATTTCCCAGCTCGGTAAGTATTCCGCAGCCAGTAAAGCAAAATGCTTAGCCAGAGCGGCAGTAATACTAAAATTACCGCACGCAATTACGCCAACATTCTTGCTCACAGCTAGTTTTTCAATTTCAGCAAAATCATCGGCAGTTAAACCAGAGCTGCCTACAATAACTGAAATACCTTTGTCGACAGCGCAGAGAGTGTGTTGTTTCACCGCAGCAGCGCTGGTGTAATCAACAAATACATCAATTGGCTGACTTAGTGCTTCTTCAACAGTAGCTACCACAACCACATCACAATCACTTTCGACTCTAAGTCCAAGCTCTAGCAGACTCTTACCGGCAGAGCTGCGGCTCACCGCTGCCACAAGAGTCATATCGGCAGCAGCGCAGATGCCTTCTGCTACAGCTTTGCCAGTCCAGCCGCTGACACCAGCAACGCAAACTCTTAATGTCACTGGTAACTCCTATTTATTTTGTACTTTAGTAGTAATAGCCAAAAATGCGGTAAAGACAGCAGTGCTAGCTAAAAGCAACAAAGCTGAGCCAAACTCACCGCCAGCATAAGAACCAGTCAAATGCTTAATCAGACCGATCAACATCGGCCCAACAAAACCACCAAGATTACCGACTGAGTTGATAAAAGCTAGGCCTGTTGGTTGCGCTGGCACTGAGAGCGAGGCTCTAGTCAAAGCCCAGAAGGGGCCAACAGTGCCCCATATGCCAAAGGCAGCCAAACTCAATCCGGCCAATTTGAGATTGTCAGGCAAGTAAGTAGCCGCCACCAGACCAAACACTGTGATAGCCGAAGAAGCCACCACATGATAGCGACGCTCACCACTGCGATCTGAACTAGCCGCAATAACGAGCATTCCCAAAGCTTGCATCAGCGCAGGAATAGCAGAGAGCAAGGCCACCAAAGAATTACTAGTATTAGTGGCGCTGCCAAAAGTCTTGATTATTTGCGGCAACCAAAGTTGAAAGCCATACATACAAACTGTCGTTGAGAAATAGAGCAGAGCGAAGCGCCAGACAACTAAATTCTTTAGGGTAGCCACAACCGAGAGCTGCTGCTCATCTTTATTTTCGCTCTTTTTCTCGTCACCAGAACTAGCTAGCAAATTCTCAAGCATGCTCTTCTGCGAATCATTTAGCCACCGTGCTTGGTGCGGTCTATCAGGCAGCAAAAAGAGCACGGCAATACCAAGGGCAATGGCTGGCACTCCGGTGACTATAAAGAGCCATTTCCACCCTTCTAAACCCCATAGGCCATTAATCTCAAATGCCTTGGCTGCAACGAAGCTTCCCAAGAGGCCGGCCAAGGGAATGGCCGACATAAAACGAGCTACCGCTGTTCCGTACTGCTTGGGGGGAAACCAGAAGGTCAGATAAAGCAACATACCAGGAAAGAAGCCAGCTTCTGTAGCCCCCAGGGTAAAGCGCAAGATGTAGAAAGTAAGGGCATCTTTGACCAGGCACATGGCCACTGTAACAATGCCCCAGGCCACCATGATTGTGCTTATCCAGCGCCGCGGCCCAAGGCGCTTGATCACAACATTGCTCGGTATACCAAAAAGGCAATAACCCAAGAAGAATATTCCAGCGCCCAGACTAAAGACCTGGTCACTAAATTTGAGCTGAGCGTTCATTTCAAGAGCCGCAAAAGAGAGGTTGATGCGGTCTAAATAGGAGACGATATATAGCACCAGCAAGAAGGGAAGTAGTCGCCAAGATACGCGAGCAAGGAGCTTCTGTTCTTCTGTGCTTATTGTTTTCATCTGGTAAGGCTACTAAGAAGCAGCAATCTTGTAAACATCTATCTGAAAAACCGCACAGTGCTAAAATTGACCATCATAGATTCAAGGATGCTTATGCGCGTATTTGCAACCGCAAGACCAATTAAACTGCTGCCAGCAATAGCCATGCTTTTGACAGCGATTATGGCAACGCCGATGGCTAGAGCTGACTTGCAAGAAGTACTATCAGAAGTCATGCGTCATGACGAAAAAATGGTAGATAACCGTATGCGCACCTTAGGCCGGCAAAGGCCAGCGGCGAGAACAGCCTATGCCAGCTTTCGCCTATTGCCTGACGGTAGCTACAGCGACTGGGTGATGAAGAGAGGCTCTGGCGATGGCTCTTTCGATGTTGCGTGTCGCACAGCGGTAGACAGTGCTGGCTTCATCAGATTCGAGGGTAAGCCCTTTATTATTATCAATGCAACTTTTCGCTGCGATACCAACAGTGGCTCCGCTTCATTCTCATCGCCTGATGTAGTCGGCGGCGGCTCAGACGTTGAGCGCAAAATTGCTCAACGACGAACAATTCACATGAATACCATCAAGATAATGAAGGAGCGCATCACTGGCGCCGAAAAAGTGCTTGGACCTAATCACGCCAAACTTTCGGAAAGCATAAATTTCCTCGCTAACGAATACAAAGAAATCGGAGATTATGCCAGTGCCGAGAAAAACTTTAACCGCGCCCTGGCCATTCGCAAAGTGGCCAACGGCGAGGAGTCAGCTGAAGTAGCGCAAACACAGTGCGACCTGGGCGAAATGTATTTGGCAAAAGGCGACAAAGTTGAGGCCGAAAAGCGCTTCAAGTTAGTTATCGATATGCCCAACCTTAAGCCCCAAGCTAAAATAAAGACTATGCAGGCCTACGCAAAAATGTACCTGAAAGACGGTAAGCAAACTGAAGCAAACGCTTTGTACGCGCAAATCAACGACATTATGGCAGGCAAAATCAGCGAAAAACCCAAAGAAAAGCCTGTAGAAAAGCCAAAAGAAACAACAAGCGAAAAAACAAACGAAAAATCTAACGAGGAACCAAATGGCAGCCAAAAGTAGTTCTACTGAAGTGAAGTCAAAAGCGATAGTGAAGTCAAAAGCGACGGCTAAATCTGCAGCTAGCACAACAACAAAGTCTAAAGCTGAATCTACAACAACCAATAAATCTAGCGGCAACTATTGGCTGCTCAAGAGTGAAGAAGAAGTGTTCTCCATTCAAGACTTAGCCAAGGCACCAAAGAAAACAACCTACTGGGACGGTGTGCGCAACTATCAAGCTCGCAATTTCCTGCGTGACTCCTTCAAGCTAGGCGATCTCGTTTTCTTCTACCATAGCAATTCAGAACCCTCTGCCATAGCCGGTATTGCCGAAGTAGTAAAAGAAGGCTATCCCGATCACACAGCTTTTGATCCTGATGATGTGCACTTCGATCCTAAAAGCGACAAAGCTAAACCGACCTGGTACATGATTGACATCAGACATGTTGAGACTTTCAAAAAGCCTTTGCCTTTAGAACTTCTACGTCAAATACCAGGCCTGAGCGAGATGGCACTGCTGCAAAAAGGTAGCAGGCTGTCAGTACAGCCAGTGACAGCTAAAGAATGGAAAATCATTACCGACTTGGCAGCTAAGCAATAGATTCGACTAACCCTAAGGCAGCATCAAATATTCTTCGGCTGGCACGCTTTCATTAGCATTACCCAGATCTGGCTTCTTAACAAAATCGAGATACCAGTTGGGAACATGCAAGCGGTTGCTTGAAAGTGAGACGAACAGCGGCGCTATCTCTACGTTCTTAAACAAACGCTTGAGGCGATAAAATTCACGCTTGAGAGAATCAACTTCATCTTCAATATGATAACGACCAGCATGCATGGCAACAAATTCTTCAGCGCGTTCAGAGTCCCAGCCCTGCTCAACAAGAGTGGCGATCATAGCTGGTTTGTGCTGGGTCACTTTGGTCATGCCACAGTCATTGTGAGCGATTAGCACCACATGCTTCACTCCGCGAGAAAGTGCATAGACTAAGGCAAACTCAGAGCCGATTAAGCGACCACTGGCCCGTCGAATAACATAGGCATACTGACTAGGAACAGCTGGATGATAACGAAACTCAATGCAGGTCGAAATCAACATGCGGGGCTCGCCAGTAACTTCAATTTTCTGACCAAAATTGTGGGAGCCAATCAAGTCAGCAATAGGGCTTCCTATCCAGTTAGCAGGAATGTCCTCGGGACTATCCATTGCCTTCAATCTGGTGTTGAACTTGATGCTCTGAGTCACGCCCAAAGGATCATCTTTTCTCGACATCTATTTTTCCTACTTATCTACTATTTCTAATTATCGACTTGTATAAACGTTCTACTTATTTGCAGCAGCAAGTTCTCGCTCTAGGGTGGCAAGCACTTCTGGCTCTAATTCACTTACCCGTTCTTGTTCAATATTTTGCCCAGCCGAGGTTTGCTCTTCACCCTTGTCGGCAGCGAACAACCAACCGAACACAACAGCAGCACAGAGAGCGCCGACAAGCTGCGACAGTATAAAAGCTGGTACGTCAGCGGGCAAAATACCAGTTAGGGTGCCAGTAAAGATGCGAGCGACGGTGACAGCAGGGTTAGCAAAACAGGTTGAGGAAGTAAAGTAAATTGCCCCAGCTACATAGGCCGGCACAGCAATACCAGTATTAGAATTAGAGCGAGCGCTACCAAGGATAATACCGATCAGGCCAAAGCTCGCCACAAACTCGCCTAGCCATTGCCCCATTCCGCTGCGAGCGGTGGTAGAGATAGTAACGGCTGGCAAATCGAACATCAAATTAGCGACCACCACACCTAATATTGCCCCAGTTAACTGAGCAACAATGTAGGGTGCCACAAGTTTCCATTTGAACTCACCACGAAGAGCACATACCAGACTAACTATTGGATTGAAATGAGCCGAAATCGAACCAAAGGCAGCTATCAAAGCGATTAAAACAGCGCCGGTGGCAAAAGCAACACACAAAACAGAAACGGCCAGGTTGCCCAGGTCCAGCTTATCCGCCAAAGCCCCCGAACCAACCACAGTTGCAAGGAGGAATGCCGTTCCTAAAGTCTCTGCAGCAAGCGCCCGCGCTAATTTCATCTTTCTAAACCACATTGCTAACCCACATTGCCATCGGTAATGCCAGAGGGCAAAGTTTAACCTATCGGTCGAATTTGGACATTAACCCCAAAGATTGCTATTTTGGTTAGGCCAATTAAGCAAGAAAAAATGCCAAGAAAAAATCACCCCAAGAGACACTCTAAAGACAGTAAGCAGCAGCCCAAAGATCATTCTGATTTTAGTCGGGGCGAAACAAGTTCTAGTTCTCGCTCTAGTTCTCGCTCTAGTTCCGTTAACGACAAAAGCGAAAGCCATCGCACTGAAGCCAATAGTGATAGAAACGCGGCAGAGAACTTTGACCTGGTCGCCAGGGCAGACAAAGAAGTGCTGGCAGCAGGTTTCACACCAGTTTTCGAGCCTGAAGTAATTGAACAGCTCGGTCTATTATCTACTAAGAAGATTTCACAGCAGATTTCAGAAAGCGACCACCCCATTCAAGATTTGCGCGATTTGCTTTGGTCTTCAATCGACAATCGCGAGTCGCAAGACCTAGACCAAGTTGAATATGCCGAGCAATTGCCGGGCGGAGAAATTCGCCTGATCATTGGCATAGCCGATGTCGATTCAATGGTGCCGAAAGAAAGTGCCATTGACTTGCACGCCCAACGCAACACCACAACAGTGTATACAGGCGTTGTCACTTATCCGATGTTGCCAGAAGAGCTTTCTTATAATCTCACCTCACTTCTGCCTGACAAAGATCGGCTAGCAATGTGTATGGAGCTAACTCTTGATCGCGCAGGCAATGTCTTAAAGAGTGACGCCTACAGAGCCATTATCCGAAACAAAGCTAAGCTTGATTACAACTCGATTGGCCAGTGGCTAGATCATGGCGAACCAGCTAAGTTGGCACAAATAGCCGGTCTAGAAAAGCAGCTTGCTATTCAAAGCATAGCCAAAGATCACATACACGCTCTGCGACAAAGTGGCGGCGCTCTTGCCCTACATACTCAAGAAGCACGTGCTGTAGTAAAAGATGGACATGTGCTCGATTTAGAGCTAGTAGAGAGCAATCCGGCTCGCGACTTAATCGAGAACTGCATGATCGCAGCCAACATAGCCACTTCTAAATTTTTAGAAGCAAAAGGCTTTCCATCAATTATGCGCACAGTGAAAACCCCAGAGCGCTGGCCGCGAATAATCGAAGTAGCGGAATCTTATGGCGACTCCCTTCCTGAAGCTCCCGATGCCAAAGCACTGGCAGCATTTCTCATCAGGCAGAAAGAAGCTGACCCAGAGGGCTTCAGTGAATTATCTTTGACAATCGTCAAGCTACTAGGGCGGGGCGAATATATCGTCAAAGTGCCTGGGCAACACGTGCCCGGCCACTTCGCACTAGCAGTGAACGAATACACCCATTCTACAGCTCCGAATCGGCGCTATCCCGATCTGATCACCCAGAGGCTATTGAAAGCAGTTCTAGCGGGAGAGCCAACTCCTTATAGCACTGATGAACTGAGTGAAATCGCAGCCAATTGTACAAGACTAGAGGGACAGGCAAAGAAAGTAGAGCGCACAATGCGCAAGATCTCTGCTGCAGTTCTGCTATCAAGTCGCATTGGCGATATTTTTGATGGTATCATCACCGGTGTCAAGCCAGAAGCTACGTACGTGCGCACCTTCCGACCACCAGTCGAAGGCAAACTCGTAACTAGCCAGCATGCAAATAAGCGTCATGGCGGCTCACGTTCCCTTGACGTCGGAGATCGCGTCAGAGTGCGACTGGTATCAACAGATCCAGAAAATGCCTATATCGACTTTGCCTTTGTAGAAAGGCGCTAACTGACTTCTCAAGATAGCCTACTAATTCTAGTAGCCGCAATCCTCAGCTGCACTCATCCGGCCCTTGCGCACTGCATCTAAAAACAGCTCATAATCTTTCTCTGCTTGATCGGCGTAGGCGATAGAAAACAAACCAATGGCTTCTTCAAAGGTCGTTTCTTCACCAAGATAGCCGCTCAAAACCGCCGCATCACCAGAGCGAGCATGGGCCCGAGCAAGAACAGCTCCCATTACTTCAGCACTTTCAACTAAGCGCGGGCCATCCCACAAATCAGGCTCTAATTTAACTTTGGTATCACGCAACTGACGAACGTAATAGTGTTTTCCGTCATCAAATTCTGTCCAACCTAAGAAAATATCGCTAGCAGACTGAATAATGCGCTGGCCAGCAACAACTCTTTGCCCGTGATTCTTAAATTCACTATGTCCGGCATAAGCCTCCAAAACAGAGGCACGGGCTTCTTTCAATTGCAACATCAAAGGCTCTGCATCCGGTGCCAGCATTAGAGCAACCGCACAAGTAGTGCCAACACTACCAATGCCAACAACTTTGATGGCAACATCGACCATTTTATAGCGGTCAAACAAGCGCTGACGGTCGTCTTGCAAAGACTGCTTATAGAGCTCAAAAGCCTTCAGAGTCTGCTCGCGGAAAATATCAGCTTCACGGCCTTTGAGGTGGTAAACAGCTGGCGGAGTATCCTTAATATGATAGTCACCATCTCTCTCTTCTGTCATTTTGGGGAAATAGTATGACTGAATAGTGCGCTTAATTGCTTTTTCGGTCTTATCCTTAATACGTTTCTGTAAACGAGGATCAGACGTGTTCTGCGCCACAGCGCTCCAGTCGAAGCGGTCATACCAAATATCAAGAATGCTCATCTTGGAGTATTCGAGCATCTTCAGCCGATAGCCCCGAGCCACAGCTTCAGCCGCTTGTTGACAGTGCTTAGGTTTAACATCATTGTTGCGACCGGCCAAGACAAAGCTAGCGGCAAGCCGCTTTACGTCCCATTCCCACGGAGCAGGCAAAGTTTCATCGAAATCGTTCAAATCAAAAACAATATTACGTTCAGGTGTAGCGAAAGCGCCAAAGTTTAGAAGGTGGGCATCACCGCAAGTTTGCACTTTGACTTTAGTGACAAACGATTCACCGACGTCAGAAGCAAAGAGAGCGGCCGTTCCTCTATAGAAGGTAAATGGCGACACCAACATGCGACCATAGCGAATGGGTATCAGTTCTGGCCGGCGACCAACATTTGACTGTTCAATCAGCTCAATCGGGTCGGGGCGGTTACTTTCAGGCTTAAAACGAGCCAACAGTTCGTGGGGCACTGCCTCGTGCAAAATTTTGCCCCGATCGCGTCTATCATCGCGAGGTGAGACAGTGTTGTCATGGAGCCGTGCTGTATCTATCTGCTTCTTTTCTGACTGGCTGCTGTTGGTTTCCAAGTCTTACTCTCCCAGTACTAAACCATGAAATTAGTGCACAAAATATTTATTCCCAACCCAGGTTGATTAACCTCAAGCTTACGCTACCGTACATTTTGACCTTCCCCCCAGAGAAGGGTCTATAATCGGTAAATTGACGAATCACGGATCATTAAAAAGAAGAGTTTAGAGTTAGATGCCAGATACGGGCTCAGGAAACGCTGGAAACCAGAAAAAAATATGTGTGGCCTGCAGCAAAGAATATGTTGGTGAGATGACAGTCTGCCCAGCAGATGGCACAACTCTCACTCCCTTAAAAGAAACTGATTTGGTCGGCACTGTACTTGGCGACCGCTACGAAATCTTGGAATTAATTGGCGATGGCGCCATGGGCCAGGTTTACAAGGCCAAACACCGGTTGCTCAAGCGCATTGTGGCAGTCAAAATGATGCACCCTAATTTAGTATCGGGGGCGGCAGCACTTAAGCGTTTTCAAAAAGAAGCAGAACTGGCCAGCGCCTTAAATCATCCCAATATTCTCACCGTTTACGATTTTGGCGTGACCGACGGTGGCGTGCCTTATCTGGTCATGGCTTTCTTAGAAGGCACAAGCTTGGCCGAGCAAATAGCTGGCGGTACTAACCTAGAGCTAAAGCGCAGCGTCCATATTTTCAAGCAAGTCAGCCTTGGCCTGGCCCACGCCCATGAGAATGGGGTGGTACACCGCGATCTCAAGCCAAGCAATATCATGCTGGTACAGCTTGATAACGACCCAGACTTTGTCAAAATCGTCGACTTTGGCATCGCCAAACTACTCACCCCCACAGAAGGGGAGACTGATAATTTAACCAGAACCGGTGAAGTCTTCGGCAGCCCGCCTTATATGAGCCCCGAACAGTGTCGTGCCTTAAAAGTAGACGCTCGCTCTGACATCTATGCTCTTGGCTGTGTCATGTATCGCACGGTTTCTGGCAAACAGCCAATCACTGGCCATGACTTAATCGAGTATCTCTACAAGCACGTCAACGAAACGCCAGCAGCATTTAGCATCGTCTGCCCCGAACTAAATATTCCCGCTGATCTTGAAGCAATAATTTTCAAGGCTATGGCCAAGCAACCCGACGACCGCTATCAGTCTATGGGAGAACTGAGAGAGGCTCTCGATCATGTCTATCAAGGAATTCCCGGTGATTCGCTAACAAGAACAGACATTCCGCGCTTAGAGATTCCCGTTGTTGAAAACAACGAATCTAGCCAAGAGAAAATTCTGACTGCTCCAGCAAACGCCGCGCCAGAAAGCCCTGCTAAAGAAGCTGTTAGCAGCAGTACCAGCGGCAATGTCAGCGCCCCGACAGTAGCAAACAGCATTTTAGCTAATAAGAAGATGCTGCTCATTGCCGTTGGTGCAGTTTTACTGATTGGCATCTCATTTGCTCTCAATCAAAATTCTGGTGGCAGCAAGGGCGAGAAAGAAATTGAGCAGCTGCAGCTTGACGCACAAACGGACTACAACAAGGGTGCCTACGCCCTAGCAAAACAAAAAATTAGAACTGCTATTAAAATGGCAGAGAAAACCAATTCGCCAAAGAACGCTGGCAATCGTTATTTGCTCGGCATGATTCAATATGCCCAAGGCGAATATGACGATGCTCAAGCCAACTTAGAAACAGCCAAATCTTTATACACAGCCAATGGTAATGATCCCCTACGTATTGCCGAATGCGAGGCTTTCATTGGCCGAGCTGAAACTGCTGTAGGTCAGTTTGCCGAGGCAGAGAAAGATCTGAAACACTCACTTGAATTGCGCACAAAAGCGGGTGGTAGCAACAGTTATGCCATGGCCGATTCGCTAACAGGCCTTGGTTATTTGTATATGCGCCAGGGCAAGATTCAAGATGCCATAAAAGTTCTGAAGAGCGCCCTTGATCTAACTGAAAAAGAACGCGGGGCTGACAGCCAGAGCACAGCCAGCGCCTTAAACGACCTTGGTCAAGCCTACCAGCTAGCCTCTAATTTCAAAGCTGCTGAGCCGCTCTACAAGCGCGCTTTAGCCATTCGCAAAAATAAGCTTGACGGCAATAGCCCCTTTGTAGCTGATAGCTATAACTGTTTAGGAGCACTCTATGCTTCTACCGGTCGCCTAGCTGAAGCCAAACTTTATTATGAACAGGCTCTAGCCATTCAGCAGAGAACACTATTGGCATCAGATCCAAGACTGGCACAAACCAGACAGCAATACGCTGATGTGATCTTGAAGATGCATCATCGCTAAGCTTAAAGCGCTCCAAAGCAAATTAGCTAACGTGCACTTCCGGCCTGACTTCTGGGTCTGACACAGCTGAACGCAAAATTTCTCTTGTGATTGGTGCCGTTTCGCCTTCACCCAAGAAAATATACTTGAAGACATAACTAAGAGGGTGTCCCTCGGTCCAGCCCATAAACACCTTAGGTACTTTTCCTGTCTGGTCACGCATCTTTAACAAGATTGCGGCAACGGCATTTGGAATTGCCGGGCTAGTACAACGCAATATTCTAAAATTGCCTACTCTCTCTCCACGCACCATCAGTCGATCTTCCACGAAGTCAGAGGCGTCACCTAATTCAACCTCTAGAAAAATAAAATTACCTTCGTTCGATTGGATACTATGATTACGCCTTGCCTGTACTTCTTTCTTCTTATAGTGTTGCTGGCGCTCATGGTCACTGGTACTCCGATCAGGTCTATTGGAAAGCACTAAAATATCGCCCCAGAGTTCATGAGTCACTTCATCAATTAGCTTCAAGGCCTCCTGATCAAACTCTACTTCTGTCACTCTAAGCTCGGTTGAGCGGATCATTCTTGAGACCAAAGAAGTAAACAGAATCAAGCCAATGAAGAACATAGAAATATGAAGACCTTCGGGCCTTTCAATCATATTCAAAACAGAGGTATAGATAAAGACAAAGAAGACGAAAGTAAAATAGCAGCGCTTAGCCATTGATTCGCGCCAGGTGCAAAGCATAACGGCGAAAGCGGCCGAAGTAAAAAGCACCAAGAGACCAGTGGCAAAAGCTCCCGCCTGGGCGTCTACATCGGCTTTAAAAATAAGAGTGACGACAACATTGATAGCGGTGAAGACAATCACCAATGGCCGTATGGCAGTAGCCCAATCGGGAGCCATACCATAGCGAGGGAGATAACGTGGTATCAAACTAAGTAGCGCAGCCAGAGCTGAAGCCCCCGCAAACCACAGCATTAAAATAGTACTAAAGTCATAAACTGAGCCAAAAATATCACCCATATATTTATGAGCGAGGTAGGCCAAAGCTCGGCCATTGGCGGCTCCACCTGGTTGAAAGAGTTCGGCCGGTATCAAAACTGTTGTGACAAAAGCACTACAGACAAGAAGAACAGTCATGATCAAAGCAGAGACAATTAAGAGCTTGCCTGTATTTTTAATTCTACCCAGAGGCTGAGCGGCGTCATCAGATTCACTGCCCTGCACCAGTGGCATCACCGCCACCCCGGTCTCAAAGCCAGACAAACCTAAGGCTAGCTGCGGAAAGACAACTAAAGATAGACCCAAAATGTTGAGAGGAGAATGATAAACCTGAGACAATTTTTGCCACCAGTTTTCAGTCAATTCTAGATGCTGCAATAGTTGAGAAATGCAAGGCACAAGCAAGATGGTATTAAGCAACAGATAGGAGGTAACAAGGGCAACAGCTACACCAATGGCTTCAGAAAAGCCATTTAAGAAGAGAGCACCAAGAAAGAAAAGTAGAACCAGGGTGACACCAATTTTGCTCTGCATAAAAGGCAAATATTGGTTGTTATGAATAAATGGATTTTCAATCAAGTGAGTGGTAGCATCAGCGGCGCAGAGAGTCATAGTAATAACAAAATCGGTAGCAGCAAAGCCAAGTAGCACCAGCACTAAAGTCTTGCCCTGCCAACCAGGAAGGAGCCGCTCAAGCATAGCCACACTGCCCTGACCATGGGGGCTTTCCTTGGCCACCCGCATATAAACAGGCACAGCCCCAAATAAGGTGACAAGAACAAGAACCAGGGTGGCGAACGGCGAAAGTATCCCGGCAGCAATAAAAGCAATACCAGGCTGAAAACCAATGGTAGAAAAATAGTCAAGGCCAGTTAGGCACATGACCTTAAACCAATGACTCTGACTTGGTTCGACTTTCTTCTCTTTGACAGCACCGGCAAAGAGCCACTTTTGTAGTTTGCTTATTTCTGGCATTTTAGAAAAGACCATCGACTCTAAATGAATAGCCTAAGCCAACAAAGGCTGATGGTGCATTTTGATTGAGGCCAAAGCCGCAGTGAGTATCAATCTGCTGATGACGAGTTAACTTGTACATAGCACCTAAGTGAATGAGATTAATGGGATAGTTATTCGATGTAAAATAGCCGCCGTATTCAAGAAAAGTGCAAGCTTTAGTACCGAGACTTCGTGAGATCAAAATATCTGGCTGCCATTGCAGAGAACGACCATGATCAATTAGAAGCAGAGACTGCATGCCACCAATGCACCATTTATTATTGATGGCATAGGTATAGGGCAGGCGCAAAATTCCCGAGGTGCCACCAAGACTAAGGCGTGTAGCTCCAGTTGGCGCTGTTACAGCGGCAATGATTGCCGCTGTAAATTTACCTGATGTGGGCAGCTGCTGCTTGATGCCTATTTCGGAAAGATCAGTGACTCCCGATGTTGAATCCCCGGCTTCGCGACTGAGAACATAGTTAGGAACAAAGACCTGAAATTCAGTAGAGCGAGCCAGACCGATACGTACCTGGGTTTCAGGCAAGTCAATTCCCCAGCGGCCGCGCCTTGCACCCGAATCAAGACCACCATTTTCAAGTTGAAGACTACCTTTCGGCAGAACAATTGGCGAGAACATAAAGCTCGGCCGATTAGTATCAATGTCGTCGTTAGGATCGGCAGCCTGAGCACTTGGGCTATTGAGAAAAAGAACGCAGGGGACGGCAGCTAAAACTGCTAGCCACAAGCGTAAAAATAAAGTTCGTTCTCTTCTCACCTAGCAATAATATCAAATACCTGATGCATAGAGGCATTATTGATACTTTCTTGATGCCAGCAAAGACTCAAATAGGGTTCCCTTTTGTCTCTTTGAGTGGGTCAATTCTTGGTTTGCGGAATGAAGTAGTGAACTTCTGCGATCGGTTGAGTTGCAAGATATCATTGACCGTGCCCTCGATGGTGGCACATATGGTATCAAGCGGCAGATCATCGCCATCTTTTCCAAATGGTTCCTCAATGTCTTCAGCAATTAACTCAAGGCCAATGAGAAAGTACGAGCCAATTAGAATCAGTGGCAGACTCATCCAGTAATTGAACTCGGGCTCAATATACCAGGGCAGCGCTAACAAATTGAGGGCAATACCTTGACGCATAAAGGCCCGATAAGAAAGAGCCAGTGGGCTGTTTCTTATGCGCTCGCAGGCGCCACAGATATCCATGAACGAACGCAAATGGCTATCAAGCTGCAGCATGACAAAGCCGTCAAAAAGATCGTCCTTTTTCCACTCTAAAACCTTCTCATACATCTTACCGGCCAGATGCACTGGGGCGTTAATCTTCACCCCTTCAGGAATATCACCTAAGCCGGGCAAACTGCGACTTGCTTGAGAGTCACGCAAATGATGTTTCAAAGCGTAAGCGAAAGAAACAACAAGTTCACCCAGCTCAGCTTTATCGCCAGGGCTAGTGGCCACGTAAGTGCGCACTTTCAAGCAAAGGTTGCGCGAATCGTTGACCAATTGGCCCCAGAGCTTACGCCCTTCCCACCAACGTTCGTAGGCAGTGTTGGTGCGAAAGACCAGAAGCAAGCCAAGAATGACGCTGGTATAGCCAGCGGCACCGGCTTCTTTAAAAAGGTGGTTGGAAAAGTTCTGCGTGACAACAATATCGACAACAAAAGAATAGACCGCCATAAAGGTCAAGTAGAGCCATACCCGCTTAAATACAGGAATTCTATGGAAGCGAGTAAAGGGGTAAATCCAAAAGGCAAAGGCTTTATAGATAGGCCCTTTAGACGTAGCAGCAGGAGGGGTAATGGCTGGCAAACCTACATACGAACTGCCGCCACGACTGGAAGCATAGTTTTGCGGTTCGTTCTGTCCGTTTGGATCTGAAGGCATGGCACGTTATGGTCGGAGGTAACTAAGAGGACAATATTAATGCACTCAGCTCAGTTAGTACAAGGAGTTTGCGTTAGCATTAGGCCGGATATTGAAAGGCAGGTCAACTTGAACTGCTCAGATTAAGATGGAGATTATTGCTAAAGTGAAGCAGACCAGCCCTGGCCAGTCTTACAAGCAAATTGCCGAGGCCTTGAGCCAACTTGAAGAAGTAGCGAGCGGACGCCATCCCCTGGCATTAAGTGACCAGAAATGGCTATCAGACCTTGGCAAGAGTTTAGCTATAGAAACTTTACCGATTGACCTGGAAGGGCAAATAGTCGATTTGCTCAAAGCTGAAAGTTTGCTCAACTGGCAAGAGGCAGCGAAAGCCGAAACTCAGCAGCCACTGCTTAAAATTCTGCAAAAGTTCAAAACTAGTCTCAAAGCCATGCTTTGCGCCTCAACCCATCAACCAGCCTACCTTGCTGAAGATTCCCACAATTTGCCTGTTCACAATCGTGAAGTGGCTAACTACCTAAAGACGAGCTATTCACCAGAAAGCTTTACTGCTCTCTTCGATTTTTGTCAGGCCAGACAAGTTTTTGCATTATCTGTCAATGACCAAAATGGCCTTGTACGCACAGCTGAAGCAGAAGAAAACTGGGACATGAGCGGACGCCAGTGGGTGACCGATACAGTACGTTGCGGCGACATGGAACGCACTCTTAAACCTTTAGCCTGGCGCAAAGCAATGCTTACACTGTGTCGCTTTTACGGCCAGAGCGAAGAAGTCGAAGCCATAGAAAAATCGATTGCCAACCCTGAATTTTATCGCTCCGGTGGTCTACTTGATGGAGTGGCCCACATTTTTCTACCGGAGACACTGAAGCGCGATGCCACCTGGTTTAACAACAAGCGCCTTGAATCACACGGTTTAGCACTGAAAGCCATTTGCGACACTGTAATAGCTTCGAGCAATGGCGAAGAATATGGCTTTAGTGATGAAGACATTTCCAGCAACAGCGAACTGATAGCAACCACTATAGTCATGGTGGCATCCTACTTAAAAGCAATAAACACCAACGAGGCCGGAGAATTCGACTTCAATGCACCGTCGGCTGGTCCCTGGGAAGAGATACCATTTCCCCTCGGCCTGACCTGGGATACTGAAGCAATCCGCAGTGGCTTTGAAAGTCTACAGACATTGATGACTCTGTCTAATACCAAAGTTGATGCCATCCTAAGCAAGATCAGCCAAAACAAGCATGGTGACTGGCTCTATTCCCAGAGTCAAAAAAACACACTAACAGAGTTGCTCAAAGCCGCCCGAACAAAAATTTTAGAGCGCCTTTTTGCCTCAGCGCAGCCCATAGAAAATCCGCACAGGCCAAGCGATTGTTCTCTAGCATTCATCACCACATCCACAATAAAAATGCACGATCATCCCATCGAAGATGTGCGTTTGCAGTATCGCCTCTTAAATGCAATAGAACAATTGTTAGTGCGTGATCACGGCATTGTGCGCTACGCTCCCTTCGACCTCCCCCTCGCCAACGGGCAGTCAGAGCTGGTTTTCGATAGTTATTTAGCTGACAATTACTGGCTTTTACCAGAGCTACGGGCAAAAATCTCAGGGCATTCGTCTCATTTGAAAGACTACGGCTCCAGTGATTGCAGCACTAACGAAGAGTATCTAGCTCGGGTAAAACAAGCCAGACCAGGCAGTGAAGCCCAATGGTGCTTCGTTTCAGTGTTGGCAGAAGGATATTGCCGTCAAGTTGAGAAGTTAATCAACATGAAAGGCTCCGCCCAAGGCAACCTCAACGAGCAGGAAGTAGCAGGGTTGATTACTCACGGTCAGATCCAGGCGACTCGCTTGATTAACCGTTCCTATGCCCGCATTACTCCTGGCAATGACCCATCTGCACTCGCGCATTACAAAGCCAATGGCATGCCCTGCCCTGGTTATGCCATTCCAGAAGCCTATGAAATGGTTTCCGCCCTCAATCTTGGCGATGGCAGCGGAGACAAGCAAAATGCCGTTGCCGGGGCAAATACACCTTTGGCCTGGGGTCAAGCCTCTTTGTATAGCGCCTCCACTATCTTCCTGAAAAATCTGCGCGACCTGGAAAAGTAGAGCGCCTCTTTGCAATAAGGCGCTAATTGCTCCAATTAGCAGATCTCTAATTAGTGCTTTTCTTCTTAGTACTTTTCTTCTTAGTACTTCTACCATTGCCTTGTAAAGAGCTAGTAAGTAGTATGCACTTGTCAAGTAAGCTCAGGTTGCATGCCAAAATTTACCGCCGACGTCGAAAAACCATCAGCAGAAGGGCAAGCGCCTGACACTGCCCATCTTTTGGGGCAAAGTTATCTAGAGAAAGGGGTGGACAAAGCTGTCAGCTTGGTCATCTCAGACGAAAAAACTCGCAAAGAAGTAGACCACTACGGCACCGAACTGATTAAGACGGCCGCTCTCTTTACCCGCGGTAAATATGGCGCCATCGGCACAGTGGCACTTTACGGTCTGGCTTCAGCTAGCCCAGATGCGCCCCTGGCAAGACAGGCTGAAGACCTGTCTCTTATACACATCTCCGAGCCCACGAGACCGTACTAGATATCGTATGCCGTCTTCTGCTTGAAAAAA
>CAJXZK010000045.1 GCA_913063055.1 uncultured bacterium | reverse complement strand
TCCAATGCCTCACTCGAAGCTTGCGATGTAGGGGCCGGCCCTTTTCTGCCAATTATCGCCTTTTTTAAGCCAAAGTCTTGCAAAGAGAATATAAGTATTACTAGGGTATCAACGCTAAAACTAGCACTATGTTCAACTAAGTCACAAATTAACGCCCAAATAGGCGCCCAAATAAGCGAAGGTACAAATGAAAAATCTAGTCAGTCTCATGGTGGCCAATTTAGTATTGGTATCAGTGGCAACACCAATGTTTGTTTCCTTACCAGCCTTTGCTGACAGCATCGAGCATACTTCAAGTTCATCGAGCAGCAGCGAGACTATCGATGTAAAAAAAGGAGTAAAGTTCAAATTCCGCGAGCGGCTGCATGATTTGCACACCCAGATTGATACAGCCGTTGCCAAAGGCTGGATTAATAGTTCCCAAGCATCTGGTTTCAGAAGCGAAGCCGACGCTCTAGTGCGTGAGACTTCATCAGCTGAAGCTGCGGGCTGGCCCGAGAGCCAAGTTGATCATTTAGAGAAAGCCGTGACCAAGCTCAATGCTTCTCTTTCCACTGCTTCAACATCTTCAGGTTCGAAAGCTTCAGCTCCGGCTGTCAAAACCGTCACCAAAGCTTCGACTAAGAAATCCACAGTGAAAGTGAAGAAGACCACATCACCTAAATAGTTAGCTCTATTTGGGTTAGGGCTATCTTGCCCTGTTTATTTCCGCTTCTAATTCGCCGGGCAGCAGCTTGGGAAAATCGTAAGAGACTAGTTCTGTTGTCGATTTCACTGGGCCGCTCTCGGTGATAGATTTTACTAGACCGACATTGGGGCCATACCAATAGGTCTTGGTTGCTTTATTGCCGCCAGTGTTGACTGCGCTCACCACTTTCATGGCATTGAATTTTCCGGCTGGAACAATTACTTCTTCTGGACCGCTCACTGTATAGCTTTCGCTTGAAGCTGTGTTCATCATGCCTGTTCCGGCCCACTGCCAGCTATCGCCATTTTCTAGTGGGTGTTTCAGTATTTGTTTGGGCGGTAAATAGTCAGCTTTCATACCGCTGGCTTCGTATTCGAGGTGGTGGTCTAATACCAGGCCGTTGCCTTTGCTGTACCAATCGCTGAATTTTTGTGTGGGTGAAGTTTCAACCTGCATTTGATGCCAAATGCTGCCATCGCTTTGTTTGTCATCGTGAATATCTTTCATTGAAAAGGCGGTCTGCTTGCCGTCAGCAGTTGTGGTCTGATATTTCCATGAGTATTTCCAGCGGGCGGGAAAATAATCTGGGGGTGGTGGCTTCTTTGCTGTCTTTGCTGGTGGTGCGGCGAAGGCGCTTGTGGTCGAAATGATGACAGTGCACAGGGCGAGCAGATAGTGGTTCTTCATTGCATTCCTTGATATTTCTGTCCTAACTTTGAGCCGTTAGCATAATGTCCTCACTAAGCAGCCTGAATCAGGGTAGCTCAATGAGGACACGGTTGTAGATTATAGTCTAATTACTTGGTTGTAGTGGCGTGGGTAGTGATGTTGGGAGTTTGATTGAGTGGGTCGCCGTCGAGTTTGGTGGCACTTAAGCTTGCTCTCGACTTTAAGCCGAGCGAGCTATTTGTTGTTGGAATGTATGGGTGACAGCATGGTTGATCTCTCGATCTGTCTGGGCTGTGATTTCTGCTACAGCACAGATGTCCCAGATGATTGATTCGCGATAAAGAACATCATCTTGGAACAACCAGTCAGAGCTTTTCTTAGTTAGGGCGATATCGACGAAGTCGCTATCACTATATGTGTTGCTGACGAATGCCAGTCTCGGTAGTTTTCCAGTTTTGTAGCGGTTTTCGCGGTTCAATCTTTCGATTGATTGCAGCACTTCGACGCGATCAACTGCATTCGGTAGGCTATTGAGGAATTTAGTTAAGACACCATACTGCCCATTTTCGGCAGCTTCCGTTAGTTGACGGAGTTTTGCTTCTGGCACATTTGTGCTCGAGGATTTGTCTTTCAAGAGCAATCTCCTTTTTGATTTCTTGCCTGCGCCCCAGGTACAAATCGATAGTAGTTGCATCTCTTTACATCGTCACTGGTAAAAATACTAATGAAAGGCTGAAACCCTTGCCAGCCATGAAAAAGAAATTTTTTGACACCAATGCGCGAAGTCTTGGCGGATTAATCGCGGCTAATAAATGGCCGAAGTATACTAAAATCGCCATCGCTTGAAAAGCTTGCGCGCGCCTACTCTAGCGCAATTTGAGCTATGATTGCAGCGTTAAAGCAGGGTTTCATGTGAGAGCTGTTCGCGAATCTAAACCTACATGTATAGTGCTGGGTCTTTTCTCGGCCATTGCTCTGGCTGTGCCACCATCGGTAGCACTACAGGCGGCTAAATCGGCCACTAGTAACTCTGCTAGTAGTCCCGACGGTGGAACTGTTTCCGGGCACGGTGCTGGCTCTTTTTATGATATTAAGATGACTCCTGATATCGATCATGGAGCTGCGGCCGCTGGTCAATTGCGGGCTGATGCTGCTGAAATCGCTGATTTGTTAGAAATTATGCCCTACGTTGAGCGTTTGCGCGAGCACAAGAAAAACAATCCTTCTTCAACTAGTGAGCTACCTAAGCCACTTCTCAATGCTAAGGTTTTGTGTCTCTGGCGCATTCTTGTTCTCGCCGAAGAAGTGCGACGCTATAGTGCCGCCATCGACTGTGACCTGGCCTCATCAAATGTGGTTTTGGCTGATTTGACTGGAAAGCGTGATGCTACTAGCAACATGCTCAATACCGTCAACTTTGCTCAGGGTGGAGTTCTTGGTATTACCAAGCAATCTCTTTTGTTGAGTCATTTTTTCAATAGTTCGCAGATGCCAATCATGATTAGTGCGAGCTTGAGTACTGGTTTGTCACTGACCAACTTGCTGCTACCGGCCGTGTGGAAGAGCAAAATTACTCAGTCGCAGAATATTCTTTCGCACTTTATCAATACCAGTTATCGTCCGCCGGACGCTGATCACAGTTATCTGTTCAAATTCTTCACTAGTGAGATACCTGGGTCGACTAATCACTTGACCCGGCGCGAGATTCTTTTGAAGCATTGGCAAGCGTTTAAGCACTTAAATCCAGAAGATCACAAGCTAATGCGTAAGCTCTCTGCTAGCCCTGAGCCCAATGAAGACATGGCTGAGAATATCAATGTTTTGTCGTTGCGTATTGAATTGCTGCACGACTTAAAGACACACGTTGAAGAAGTCGATGGTGCCCTCTATGAATTACACAAAGCAATACGGTCCAACTGAGAAATTTATGTTCTTACCCATGATAAAAAACATTACTGCTGTCGTTTGTGCCTTGAGTATTTTTCTGGCACAACCAGTTTGTGCTCTTGAGCGCATACAATCCTCAGGCTCTAGTCAATTGGGAAGTGCCATTCCGCTTACTCCAGGTGCGAAAGAAGCGGCTCAATTGCTTGGTCTAATGCCCTATGTACAAAAGCTCTATGAGCTGAAGGCCACGGGGAATAGTGAGCCAGGCGTGATGAGTGATGAACAGCTGGCTTTGCGTGTACAGCTCTTAGACAAAATTTTAGAGCAGTCGTTAGAAGTTAGGGTTGTAGCCGATCGCATTGACCGCGAATTAGCCTGGACTTACACTGGCAAGGGCATGCTCGAAGCACGGCGGCAGAAGCGGCTCAACTATTTGTTTACTGCTAACTTTATGCAAGGTGGCATACTCGGTGTCTTGTCCGGTCCGCAGTTTCTGGATCATCACCCTAATACTGGCGGCGAATTGTTGCTGGTCGCTAGCAGTGTAGGCCTTTTGCTTTCGTCTTTGTCTCTGGTAGCAAGCCGCAGCGGGACAAAGAAAATGGATGGCGAGCAAACTGTCTTAGCTGATGTTTATAGCCTCAATCAGCCTGGGACGCCATTGTCTAGTCCTGGCGAACACGATCCAATTGTGGTTATGAAATTTTTGAATTCTGTGCCACCCAATTCTATCGAGCATAAAACTCGCAAAGAAGCTTTGATTGAGGCTTGGAAGAAAGGGCAGTATTTGAAAAATCATAGCGAAGAACATTTGAATAAGCTTGCTGTGGTGACACCACCGGGCACTAAATATCGTGAAGATATCAAGCTTTTAGGTGATCGTATTCGCATGCTCTACGACGTGCAATGGACGATCGAACAACTCGATGCTGAGTTGCTCGAATTGATGAGAGCAACCAATTAGTTACTCTCTAGGCTAATTCCTTTTAGGCTAATCCGTTAAGCTAGTCCATCAGTGAAATTAAAGAAGACACCTTTGGGGTCGTATTTCTTGCGCAGTTCAGCCAGTTTCTGCCAGTTAGCTTTTGAATAGGCATGAACGGCATGTTCTGGATAGGTCACTGTGTCAGATTCGGCCACATAGTGACCGACCGTAAAGGGCTTTAGCAGAGTGATCATCTCTTTGTGCCATTTTAGATTGGCCGCGTCATCGGCCTGGTCTTTCCACATTGTCCAGGGGCCGCCGTAGAGTTTGCCAGTCATGGAGAAAGCCGTGTCTTTTGGTGGCGGCGTTGGCACGTTGGGGCCGGTGAAGACGGCGAACATAAATACAGTGGCTGGTGATGGGCATTTCTTGAAATGCTCAGCGGTGGCATCCAGTATTTCAGCCGGATTGTTGTTTGAGAACATTGCCTCTACCTGGTTGCGCATATTTTCCGGCCAGAGAGCGCCAGAGGCGTCAAACAAACCTTCAAAGTCAGAGGGCTGGTTGACTGATTTTGATAGACATTTGCTGATGACCGGGCAGGTGTCGAGCAGGGCCATGGCCGCCTTGCCTTTTTCTTGGCTATCTGTGAATGCAGTACCAGTCACCATGCAGACTTTGCCGCCCTGGTCTTTGGTCTTTTCTGCTAGTTCCGCTGGGGCTGTCACCATCCATAGTGACAGCTCAACGCAAGGGTCTAGCTTCGGTGCTATCTCACTGATCCATTGAGCAACTTCTTTGTATTGCTCCATTGAATAGTTATAGGCACTGCAGGTGAAAGCTTTGGGAATGTCATAGAGCTTGAGGTGGTAGCGCAAGCATACGGCGAAGAGGCCTGGACCAGCCCCACGGGCTGCCCAGTAGTAGTCTTGATTGTGGTCTTTGTCGGCCACAATTAACTCACCATCGGCGGTGACCATTTCGATTTTTTCGACGCTCTCAACTCCGTGTCCCCAGACTCCTTGATTCCATGACATGCCGCCGCTAAGTAGATAACCACTCAGTTTCACCTGGGGGCAGTGGCCAGAAGGAAAGGCCAGGTTGTGTGCTTTGAGTTTTTGTTGAATTTCGCGGTTGCTAATGATCGGCTCACACACTGCGATTTTCGTTACTGGATCAATCGATATCACTTTGTTCATGTTTGTGAGGTCGATCATCATGCCGCCATTGCGCAGTGATGGGGCGCACCAGTTGTGACCGCCGCCGCGAACGGCTACTTTCATGTTGTTAGCTTTGGCAAATTTGACCGCGGCAATAACATCGGCGTCGGTTTTTACTTGCACGGCTACTTGCGGTGCACGGTTGGCATAGTATCTGTTCCACAGGCCGCCATATACTTTGTCTTTGAAATCTTTATCGCTGGGTAGCGAAATGTCGCAGGTGACGGCTTTTCGCAAGGCCTCCACGTCAAAGCTGGCTTTTTTTGTTGCGGCCAAGACTTTTTCGGGGTTTATGCTGCCAACAAAGATTGAACTAGCAGCACCCAGGCCGCCAGCCAAGAATATTCTGCGACTAATTTTGACCTGGGGTTGCCTTTCTTTATTTTCAGTCATTAATTGCACCTTCTGATTAGTGTCTTTACTTGCTTTCCCGCAATAGTCCTTGCTCTTATTTGCGTTTTAGTACTTTTTCCCCAGCTTCATCGTAAATATAGGGGCCGCCATCGTCGTTTACGACAAGTCTTTCGTCGAGAGCTTGTAACTCTACTGCTAGTTGGCGCAATACTGGGGAGAGGCCAGCCTGAGCCTGGTAGCGCAGGAGTTGAGCGGCAATGATCGAGAGGCGCTGTTTCAGGGTTGGCAGTCTATTAGGGGCTAGCAGAGGAGTTTCAAGTGGGCCACTATCGCCTCTTTGAAAACTGGCAGCAATGCTAATTCTTGAGTAAGTGCCGTGTTTGCTGCTGCGGCCACCCCAGTGGTATACCCCTTCGTTCCAGCCGAGGATGTCGCCGGCTTTGGTTGGCAGAGCGCGGATATCTTGGTAATTGGTAACGCCGTAGGTGGTGAGGTTATTGGGGAAGTTGGGGTCGTATTGCACTGGCAAAATATAAATGCAACCAGTGTCTGGTGTGGCATCAGTCAGAGATATCCAGATATTCATGGCCACGCTTTGGCCGTCTGGCCGCAAAAGTTTGCGCCTGGAGCGGTCGCGATGGGGGAGGAAACCAGCGCCAGCGCCTCCGGGAGCGACACAGAAAGTGTAAAGGGTGGGCATCATTTTGTAGTCGGGGCCGAGGATGACGCTCAGCAACGACGATAACTCGTGAAACTTTAACCAAAATTCGTCATAGACAAAGGAAAATGTCACTGGCCAATGGTCGTCGCGAATGTTTTCTACTGCTTTTACCAGGGCAGCGAGATCTGCCTTGTCAACGGCGTTTTCGATTTTGAAATAGCCTTCCTGTTGCATATTTTCTTTGCTAACATGCCCGAGGTCGGAGCTGAATTTCGGGCGCGAAACTGTAGCCGGTGAGCCTTTTTCAGTAATATGCAGCTGAGGATTGAGATGTAACCAGAATTGCCGGTCAGTGGCTAGTTCAAAGAAAGTCTTTCCCTGTGTGTTGTACATGGTTTGCTTTATCGACCGTCTCTTATTGCCAGTTCTTCCTGCTAAATTCAGACCATATTTTACCCATAATTCAAGGCTATCTACTTTTCTCGAACACCATGCTAAGTTCTTCAGTTCAGATAATTAGCTTAGCTATTTGTTTTAGTTGTGTACTAGCTGATTACCTTGCCTTCTTGCTTGGTATATAGAGCCCATGTTGGACAGCATTTTGAGCCCTTGGCTTTAACAATCGCTACTTGAATTGCCAGAGATAGTGAACGAACAATTACCAGACGATTTAGTTCTACAGCCTCCAGCGCAGCCTCGACCGCTGCCACCCGGTGCTGAGTTTAATATCGGTGACATTGTTGGCAATAGTTATCAGATCGTCGACTATATCGGTCGGGGAGCGATGGGTTACGTTTACCACGCTCATCACGTGCGCTTGCCCAAAGAATATGCCTTGAAGACTTTAAGTACTGAACAAATCACCGAGGTTGCCTGGGTGCGCTTTCAGATTGAAGCTCAGGCGATTGCCAAATTGTTTCACCCTAATATTGTCGGTTTGCACAATTTTGGCTTACATAAGACCCCTGATGGTCTGGAGCGACCGTTTTATGTGATGGATTTTCTGCGCGGTTGCAACTTGATGGAGCGCTTGCGCGATTATGATCCACCGCCTGTCAACACAGTTTTGTATATATTTCTTCAGGCTGCCAGCGGCTTTGGCTATGCCCATAGCAAAGGCATTATTCACCGCGATGTGAAGCCCGCCAACATTGTTTTGCTTGACCAGCCCGATGCTACTGGCTCAACTATCAAAATAGTTGATTTTGGCATTGTTAAGCTCACCTTTGATGCTGAAATTGATGGCGACCACCTGGGCAACGACGAAGAAAATTTGGGCAGTCCCTATTACATGAGTCCTGAACAGTGTCTCGGCCGCACAGTAGATGCTCGCAGCGATATTTATTCACTGGGTGTGACCTTTTTTGAGACCCTTACCGGCGAGCCACCTTTCGTCGCCAGAAGTGCCGTTGAAATTAAGCATATGCACCAGTCGGAGCCGACGCCAATCTTGAACGAAGTGGTAGAGGGAGGCAATTTCCCGCCAGCGGTGCAAGCGGTATTAGAGCGGATGATGGCTAAAGATCCTGACATGCGTTATCAGACCATGGAGAATGTCTGCAGCGATTTAATTGCTATTTTGCAAGGAGATGAACCCTTCTATTGCTACAGTGCGCCAGTGGTGGAAGGCAGCGGCAATATTTACATTCAGCATACTCGCAGTACAGTAGTGGCGCCGGCTCTCAATCCGATGCCCATCCCACCTAGTCGCACTGTTAACACTGCCGCTCAAAGTCCTGATTTCCAGCCTTTTAAGGGAGCTCCTGTTGCCAAAGAAAGCGCTATTACTCCGTCCCTGGCCGAGGAGGGCAAGGCCTTGGTGCGGGAGGCGCTGGTGCGCAATGGGATTTCGCTTAGTGAAGAGGCGGCCAATATCCAGGCCCAAGAGCGGGACAGGCATAACAGCAATTCCCAGGCTTCAAAAGATCAAGTACAGAGAGTTAAGAAGGTTTTGCTGGCCGTTGGAGCGGGCGGTATTGTTCTCGGGGCTGTCAGCTTGGGTCTTGTTGTCTGGCAGAACATTCAGTCAGCAAATGCTAAGCCTAAGTCGCCACCAAGACAAGTTCTGCTTGTGACAAAGCCAAAAGCAGAGAAGCTCAAAATAGAACCAGATGAAGACATTGAGCCCACTGAGTCACTGGTTGATACTAGCCCGTACTTTGATGCCAAAGCTAGTTCTAGCAAAGGGCGAGTTTTCAATTTTCCTACTGATTGTTCAATTGGCAATATTTATTCCTATGACTGGAAAACAAAGAAAGAGCAGATTGTTAAAGCTCGGGGCAAAGTAGAGTTTGGCGAGAGCGAATGGCTCATGTATTTACCTTCGCGTCTTGTTGGGCAGCATCCAAGCTATGTCTTGCGCTTTAGCAAAGGTGATGTGGCTGCCGTGCGTCTTGTGGATGGCTCCGATAGTGACGCTGTTCTTGAAGCTTGTACAGCCATTCCCGGCATTGATGAATTGCAGATTTATGACACTCACCATCTCACGGCTAAGTGCATTCCATCGCTCAACAAGTTTACTCAAATCAGCAAGTTTGATGGCAATAACTGCACCTTAGACGGTGCCATGCTGGCCAAAGCAAACTGTTGGAATAACATAAGAGATTTCCAGCTAGGACGCGGTGATAACTGCACTGCCATTCTCACTAAACTTAAGTCTGCTAAAAAACTTGAATTTATCAATTTGCATCATACTTGCTTGTCCGCACAAGATTTTAAAGCTCTTTCAGAGCTATCAACACTGCAATATTTGAACTTGAGTTATAGCAAAGTTACTCTTGCTCAGCTTAAGACCTTAAGCAAGCTCAATCGCCTTCATACCCTGAGTGTTGTTGAGTGCGGCTTAGATAAAAGGGCTATTCCTGTTCTTAAGCAGTTTAAGGGCTTAAAGGTGTTGCAAGTGATGCCTAACAATAAAGCTACTGCTGTGCGCGATATGTTTGCTGCTGGCTTGCCTAAGGTGACTGTGAAATAGGCCTATTTGAAATAGTTCTAGCCGGCCATGCCGCCGAAAAACTTGATCAAATCGCGTCGAGAGATACCATGAATAATATCGTTGCGCGAAATTCCAGCATCAGGAGGGCCTTCATGGTCATCAAATGCCGCGCTAATTTTAGAGACATTGGCGCAGAGAAAGCGCACGTAACTCAGCTCACGTCCGGAGAGTTTGTATTTTGTTTTCGCTTCTTCTAGTTCTTCTTTTGATATGAAGCCATTGCCGTCGCTGTCTAGACGGTCAAAAGTGGTAAGGGCAAATTCTTGTACTTCTACCAGCAGGCGGGCGACGTCTATGCCGCCGCTTAATGATAGAGCAGGCCAGAATGAGCGGGCATCTTCAAGCTTGGGGGCTAACTGACTCATATTATTGATTTTACCCCAAATCGCTAGATTCAAATTGTCAGAGGCCGAGTTTTTGCTTGATGTATTTCATGGTGTTAGGAAAGTAGGTAGTGAGCTCGGCTGCTTGCTCTCGGTCATTGCCCAGTAGTATCGAAGTCAGTTCGGCGCAGCTCTCAATTTGACCGGTGTCAGATTTTTGCAGGTAATAACTAATTTTAGGAGCAACACTATCGGGGACGTGGGCGATGTCTAAGTAGTAGTTGTGGCGATACTCTTTGGTGCAAGAATAGGAGTTTAGGCAGGCGTCTAGTGCGTGGCCAGTTTCGTGGAGAAAAGTGCCTACTAGTTCGTCTGCGCTGGCGGGCTTTTCTACGACGTTTGTATCTTCGTTTACCGTGCTTTGAGCCAAGACAATGGTATCGCCGTGAAAGAGACCAGGACAGCTCTTGCTTGTCCCGCCGTCATAACCGCGCACTTCCTGGTAAGCGCCCTCTGGATATTTATCTATCATGGTGGGAGTGATGACAAATTTTATGTTGTTCTGAAATAGGATTGCCTGAACTTTGGCTGGTATTTTGTCGAAACAGGCATTGACAGCATTTATGGTGCGGTTGCTGACTGGATCGTGTCCAATTACCGGTTTGACTAGGGTTATGCGGGCGCGCAATTCTTTGAGAATCTTTGCCGGAGGAATTACCGGCTCACCAGTGGCTTTTGTCGCCGAGGCATCGCTGTCGCTGCTGTCTTTTTTTGTATCACTTGAAGTGCTGAATTTTTGTAGATATTGTGCGGCAGCCTGACCCTGGGCGGTTCCAGGGAAGCCGTCTTTGATGCGTTGATAGGTGGTCAGCGCCAGTTGTTTGTTGCCTGAAGCGAATTGGGCATGGGCCATATAGAGCCAGGCATTGGCCCCAGCTTTTTCTTTGACGATGGCATCGTACATAAAACTAGTAGCTTCTTTGAAGCGGCCTTGTTGATAGGCTTGCACGCCGAGGTTATAGCTTGAGGTCGTGCTTTGTTTGGCAGTAGCTGGTTTGGCTACAGTTTGTTTGGCTATAGCTTGATTAGGAAGAGCTTGGCTTGGCTGCGCTTGTCCGACAAGAAAAGTAAGCCCTGCAATAGGGGCAATTAAATGGGGTTTGAGGATTTGGTTGTAATGGTGAAGCGGCAAAAATTTGTCCTCACTTACTGTTTTATTCTACTGCTCCGCTAGCTTCTCACCTTGTTCAGGCAGGTCTAACTGTATGCGCTGGCGGCCGTCTTCGGTAATGAATCCTTCTTTGGTTAACTCTTTCAGGCAGTCTTTTTCAAGCTCGGCCAGGCGGTGTCTTACTTCTTCTATTTCGAGTTCTTTAACTGAGGCGTCTTCAATGTGCAGGTTTTCTATTTGCTTCTTTAGTGAGTCTTTTTGTTCTTGCAGATCGGCGTTTAGTAGCTCGAAGCAGGCCGATGATACCGCACCGCTCTTAAATTGAGCAGCGAGAAAATTGGCGGCTCTCTTCTTGGTAATTAAGCGTGCTTTCAATTCTTTGTATTGTTCTTTTACTGGGTCTACCAGATTCATGCCCAGTAGTTTGACTAAAGGTTCAATAGTTAAACCAGGCACTAGCAAGGTGAATAGAACGACACCAAAGGTGGTGATGGTAATCATTTCTTTGGCCGCCAGGCTATCGGGCAGGCTCAGGGCTAATGCCATACAGATAGAGCCGCGCAGTGCCCCCCAGAAGAGGAGGTGGCGCCATTTCCATGGAATCTTTTCATTGTGTTGCCGTAGAAACGGCGTCATGCCGTAAACCACAATGATACGAGCAACGATAACCACTGCTATGCCTACTGCTATTTGCAGTGAGTATTTGCAAAGCAAATCGTATTTTACCTGCAAACCAATTAGCAGAAAAATCAGTGAATTGACAAGAAATGCTGTGTATTCCCAAAAGGAGTTAACAGCCATACGCGTGCCGACTGACATTGAATTGCGGCTACCGTAGTTGCCAATTACCACCCCTGCTGCCACCACACTTAGTACTGCCGAGAGGTGTAATTGCTCGGCTAATATATATGAGCCATAGGCCACTATGGTAGTCAGTGTAATTTCTAGCAGGTGGTCGTCAAAGAGACTGGTGATGCGCGAAGCGGCATAGCCAATGATAGCGCCTATGGCCGCACCACCAACTACAACCAAGACGAAGTTTCCTAGAGTTGAGGTGGCCGAGAAAGAAGCACCACTTAGCACTATGGCTAGTACCAGCTTGAAAAGTACAACAGCCGTGCCGTCATTGGCTAGACTCACGCCCTCCAGAAGCATGGTCAAGCTGCTGTTAATGCCGAGTTTGCGAAATAGAGCTAGTACCGAAATAGGGTCGGTGGCTGCAATCATAGCGCCGAAGAGAAAAGCTGGTCCGAGAGCCACTCCGGCAAAATAATTCATGCCATAGGCCACCACCACTGTATTAACTACCACTCCCAAGGTTGCCAGCACCGTAATTGGTAACCAGCCTTCTTTTAACTCGCGCAGGGGAATGTTCCAGGAGGCTTCAAATAGCACGGCTGGTAGAAAAATCAGCAAGATTAGATCTGGTGTGAGCTCTACTGGCGGCAATAAATGGCAGATGCCAATCAGTAAGCCAACAATAACAAGGGCAATTGAATAGGGCAGTTTTATCCACTTCACTGACATGGCAACCGTGGCGGTGACCATGAGTAAGACCACAAAAAGGTCTACGTGTAGGGCGTCGTGATTCAATTCTGGTCTTCCAGTGAAAATAGTTCGATGGTGTAGTGGTCAGACAGTATATGCCACGGGAAGTCATTCTTCCTTTCAGAGATCTTGACGCTTGTCACATCATTGCTCCGGTGAAGGCTGTCAGTGCCTGAATAGAGGGCTTTTATTTCTTCAGGTGTGGCGACAAACGGCGAGAGTATGAAACCTGCCCTGAGATTGTCTGAAGGGGCTACATAACTTTCTTGCTGGCCGTTTTTCAGTTGTACTGAGATGTCAGCTGGGTAAATGCGAAAGAAGAGCTTTTGCAAAGAGCCAAGGGCTGTCACTTTCAGGTTTATTTTGGCATAGATAATTTTGTCTTTGCCAGCCCTAGAGGAGGCAATATCGATGGGTTGTCCTAGTATTGCTTCAATGGTCTCTAAGGGTTCTAGCTTAAGTTGGCGCTGTTCGGCTCGTTTTTTCACAACTAAGCCACTGCTTTGACAATTTTCGGGTTGATAGCGACTGAGCAACTCTGGCCAGGAGGGCCCATCGTGAAGGGTGGGATAGTAGCCGTAGCAATCTTTCATTTCTTGCAAGACAACGTAGTCTGCGGCTTTATCACGTGCCCAGTAATTTTTGTTAGTCTCGAGGAGAGATTCTTTGTAGGCCAGGTAGCTTTGAATCACTGGCCGCGGCTGATAATTGTAGTTGTTAGCAATTACTACATTGAGATCGGCTGGTAAGAGGTCGACGCTGCCACTAAGGACTGGCAGGTGATTTTCGTTTTTGATTTTCTCCATGCGCACCTTGTAGGCCTCTGGGCCACTTGATTTGCCTTGCAGCACTAAGAGACATTGAGGCAGCCTGATGACGGTATCGTAGGCGTTGCCGAAGAGCATGGTGGGGTAGATGAGCAGCGGCGGAATGCCAGGCATGGGCATGTTGGCTGGAATGGCAATAAACAACATACTGGCCACCGAGAACAGGGCCATGGCCTTAAGCGATTTGCTTTTTGTCTGGATGAAGAAGGGCGCCAGGGCTAGGGCGGCAAAGCCAAAGACCGATGGGGCAATCACTTGATGATCGAGGGTCTGGCGCACGTAGGCAGCCTTAAAGGTCAAAAAAAAAGCCCGCTTTCAGCTAATAGAGCTATGGGGAAGGCCTTGGCCATTCGTTTTTGAGCCAGATAGGTGAAGCCCAAAAGTAGCAGACCGGTGGATACCATGGTGGCGACTATGGGCCATTGCCAATTAGCTTCAGACCAGGACATGGCCTCGCTGTGACCGGCTGCCACCGCTAGAGATGTACTGATATAGGTGGGCAAATTGGTCAGAGGTTGGCCGCTGACCATCCAGCCCGCAAGAAATACCGCCGCAAAAAGAAATAGTCTAATGGGCAGTTTCTTCTTCAGCACTTCGTCTAAAGCAATGAAAGCAATCAGCCAAACTGCAGCGACGAAAAAGGTAAATTTCACCAAGGCGGTCAGGGCTAAAAGGGCAAGCAGAATAATAGTTTCAATTGAAAGTTTGTATTGGTTTTCTTTGTCGTCAAGCAGAAAGTATTGGTTGACGAGCAGCACTGGTATGGCTAAAAAGAAAACATCGCCAAAGAAGCCGTAGAGGGAAACCAGGCAAAAGATCCAGGCAATTGATAGGGGCCAATTAGGCAGCAGGCGTCTACTTTGCAGCACCATAACAGCCGTGGTCAGGGCGCAAAACAAGCCCTGAAGTAAAAGTTTGAGACTGTAAGTATCAGGAAAGTAAGTCTTGTTGTAGATAAAGCCCAGGGGGCCAAAGGTGAAAATATAGTCAATGCCGCTCAGGGCCCCGCGTTTGGCAAAGAGATTGAGCGCCAGGTCCCAAGAATCATCTTCTGAAACCGGGATGACGCGAGGAATCCAGGGCAGGGTGCGAACCACTGTGAGAGCTATCACAGCGCCAAGAATCAACCAGAAGAGCCAGCCATTTCGCTTGGAAGCCGCTTGCTTAAGTGAATCTGCGCTGTCTGCGGCCTGTATCAATCGCTACTATCTCTGCAATGTTTGTTCTTCAATTTTTATACCATGGTTTAACATGGGTATAGATCATGATGAGGTTTAAGGTCTCATTTTAGGAGTTTATGACCGCGTCTTCCCAAGCAGTTAAGAGTAGCAAGTTCTGCTTTCCCTGGATGGCCAGTCGAGAGTTTGATTTGCTCTGGTTCTTCGCACCGCTTTTGCTTGCCTTTGCTGCCACTATTTTGCTGCAATTGCCAGCGGCCGCTTCTCCTAGTTTGCTTTTCTTGTTTATCGTCAATGCCTTTGGTATCGGGCCCATGCACCAAGGTCCGACCTGGTTTTTCTATTTCGATAAGAAAAACAGTCAGTATTGGGCTCAAGACCCTAAGCGGGTGGCGCTTTATTATGTAGCACCAGTGTTAGTTGGTATTGTCACAGTGTTCTTGGCTGTGACCACGCCCTGGCTCGGTGTGACCATAACGACACTGTGGGGAGTGCAGCATTTTGTGCAGCAGAACCTTGGCATTGTTCTGCTCTATCACAACAAAAATGCAAATGAGGCTCTGCCCAATCGCGATTTGTTATCGCGCAGTTTGTGGACACCGTCTATATTCTTCGTCTCAGTGTTCTTCTATCGTCAACTTTTTCCCGGTGTCGAGAATTATTGGGTCCTAGCAGCTTTTGTGGCTCTGGCGCTTTTGGCTATTTATGATATTGGCCGCTATTTGAATAATATTTTCAAACAAGTCAGCGCTGGAGCCAGTATTAATGTGCCAGCCTTTGTCTTCTGGGTCACTTCGGTGCTTTACTTCGTACCCTTTGTCTGGCCTGGTCAGAGGGTTGAGACTGCTTTTCTCATTCCTGGAACAATGCACTGGTGTCAGTATATTGGCCTCAATATAATTCTTATTCGCCACAAGTATCAAGACGAAAATAGAAAATTTGATCTGCCATTAAATGCTCAGCTACTGATGACCGTGCTTTGCCTTGGCTCTCTAGCAATTTATTTGACTACCCATGCTATTCGCCTTGATCTTACTCCCGGTAGCGTTGGCTTCAAGTGTTTGCTTGGTTTTAGTGTGGCAATGTCGAACATTCACTATTTCCAAGACGCTTTCTTCTGGCGCTTCCGCGAGCAGTTCCAGCGTGACAGCATCATGCCCTACTTGTTACAGGGCCGCCATGTCCAAACAGTTACTGCTAAGAGCTAGTTCTAAGTGCAAGCTTTAGCGGTGCTTCCACAGCGATAATTCACTAATGCCAGCTTTTACCGGGTAGGCATATTGATAGTTTTGGCTCAGGCTCTGCCAGAATGATGTTTTCTCTAAATACTTTCGCACTGATATGTTTGCCGTAGGAATGGTATTCTCTTGAATCAAAACAATTCGAGGATTGTTGTTGTGCAGATCCGCTTCTAGGTCGGCGATGAATTTTTGCGATTGCTCTTGCCATTTTGCTTCGAGGGCGGTGCCTGCATGTTTTTTTGCCAGGTAGTCGCTCATGAGCATAGGAAAGACAAAGAAATAGCGATTGCCGCTGGCTCGATGAGCCTGTTCTAGGGCTGGATAAGAGTCGGGCAGTGACAACGAGATTACGCTGACGCGGTCGCTGGGGCTGCTTTCTTTGTCTATCACTGCGGCTATTTGGGCCGTCATTTTTTGCCAGAGAGCATTTTGTGAAATCACGCCTGGCAATGCATATACCGGTAGAAGAAAGGCTAATAGAGTGACTAGTGAGACTAAGACTGTTCGCTTAAAGCTGCTGCCCCCTAATTTATTGCTTAGGTTCACTGAGCAGGCCAACATGAGGCTGCCGTACATAAGCGGGATGGTTTGGTTGAGAATGCATTTGCCCTGCAAAAGTAAGGCCACGAAACTACCCAGGCAAAATACGCCAGTAGTGGCGAGCAAGTCTTTCTGCTCTTGTTGAAGTGCTTTTGTCTTGAACAATAGCAATAGTGCAATGGCTATAACTGGCAAGATGCCGCTCACTATCAGTTGGGTGATTTGCATGGGCCAGGGCCAGTTGTAGAGAGCATAGCCTTCGCTCACCATGGGCATCCAGCGGCCGAGAAATTCTAGGCGAATTGATTCTTGCCCTAAAACAAAGAGACCGTAAGCTAAAACGCTGATGATAAAGCTCAGAGTTTCTGGCGCCATTAGCGGACGCAGCTGGCGTTGGCGCCAAACATAGAACAACTCTAGGCTAACGACAATGGCGGCGTACTGGGGCAAAAGGCCAGTCATGGCGCCGCAAAGAAGCCCGCTTAGTGAAGCTATTGCCGTGTTGACTTTGCTGCCGTGCCACCGCAGGTAGCGGCATATGAAAAATGGCAGCAGAGCGTTGGCGAGCAGTTGTTGTCTTTGGCCAAACTGCACCCATTCATAGCAAATCAGGTTGCCCAGGCAAAAAGCGATGATGATCGGTCCAAAGTAGATAGCACTTGAATCGTTGCAATCTTTCAATAACTTCCAGGAGAGTAATAGTGAAACGCTAAAAAGCAGCAAGGTAAAGAGATAGAGGCTGCTTTCAGGCGAGAGACCAGATAGCTGGGCAAATAGAGAGGGAATGACATTGAAGTAGAAGATCAGTGGTGGATTGAGCTCAACAAAGTCTATGTACGGGCGGGCGCCAGCTAAGACTAGTTGGCCCGCTCGAAGAAACATGGAACAGTCAGGATTGATGATATTGCTGGGTAGTATTAAGACACGCAGCACTAAGAACCCGAGAATACTAATTGCTGTTAGCCAATAGGGTTTTAGTGAGTGCATAGTTTATGGCTTGCAAGAGCGGCGAATGTAGAGGAAAGAGAGCAAGCAGATTACATAGCAGGCGATTCCTGCTACAAATGTCGCTTGCACGCCCATGGCCACACAAATGAGAGTGGCAATCACTGAACCGAGTACCGATGTTGCGCCATTCATTCCCCAAAGCCAGGGTGCTAACTGAGGTGCTTTGTTGTTGGCTGCAAGCATTCCCAGAGGCAGAGCCATGCCCATAAAGAAGCCGGGAACAGATAGTACCAGCGCTGACAACAGAATTCGCACTAATAGAGGTGAGCCTGCTGTGCTAGCTGTTATAAAAGGTGTAGCTACGGCGACAATGATCAGAGCTACTACCGCTAAGACGAGGCGCAGCCAGTCGCGCTCTTTCAGTTCACCAGCCATGGTAAGGCTGCCTAGACCAGAAGATACCAAAAGGGTGAAAAGCACAACGGTGAGACCGAAAACCGGATGGCCGAGGAAGATAGAGAGGCGAGTTAATTGCGAGATTTCAACTAGCATAAAGCCAAAGCCAATACTAGAGAAGAAAATCAGCAGCGGTAGTGATTTGGTTAGCTCGCTTACTTTTGTGCGTACAGTGAGGGGCAGTAATATGCCTAATACTGTCAGTAGGGCTACCATCTTTAGGAGCTCGAATAAAAGCGGTAGTGGGTTTAAGAGCTCTGGCACTGTTTGAGAGCCAGCACTATTGGTAGCTTTTAAACCTTGCTTGGAGCCAAAATAGTCAGAAACTTTGGCCATGTAGAGAAAGAATGGGCGGTCGTCAGTGGGAGCTGAGATATCAGCCCAATAGTTTTCTACAAAGCTAGCTCTCTGCTGCTTGTCTAGGATTTTGAGAAAACCATCATCAATACATACGTGTGGATTGAGAATAACTTTGTGGTGGGTTCTCTGGGCCGATTGTTCTAGGGTGGCTAGTTCTTCCTCGGTAAATGGTGTCTTGCTTAGCAGCAGAGTTGCTTGACTATGGGGCCAAGATTGATTGACAAACATTTTGGTGCTGCCAATCACAGCCATGCGTGGTCGCACATCAGTGATGCCGTTAGCCTCTAGGGCTTGACAGGCCATACAGCATAACCTGTAGGCCATAGAAGGGTCTTCTGTTGAGTAAGGATAGGTGAAGCTGAGTACTCCAGTATCAGTCAGGTGCGAGATGAAGAGTTTCCAGCCATCGGCGGTGTAGATTGAGTTTTCGGTCAGGGCCAAGCCACCGCCGGCAGTGGCGGCAAAGGTATCGATAAGTGAGGCTTGTATCACGTCAAACTTTCTGCCAGAGCTAGTGAGAAAACAACGGGCTTCGTCATTGACCATCTCTACGCCAGGAAATTTATCTATGTGGCCGGTGTAGTCAGCAAACTGGTGCTTGACCACATTGATGATGGCATTGTTGAATTCAGCTCCGACAATTGAGTTGTACTTATATAAGAGTGAGGCAATAATGTCTCTGCCTCCGCCGATGCCGATAATGAATATAGAGCCAGTGGGCCTTATGGAATGCACGATATTGGAGATATCGAGTTTAAGAAATTCCATCTTGCTCAAATCGCCGTTAAATTCATAGAGCGGTGTGCCAGCCCAACGGTCCATCAAAAGTGATTTATGTGGAGCCTTTACTTCTTTTACTAGTTCGGGGTCGATGCTCCAGCCCCAGGCGGTATCATCCCCTGGCTGCACTGTAACAAACGACATTGGCGTCCATTTCTGATACAACAGCCCTGGAGTCAGGCCTTCCAGGCCTAGGATAGGCTTGCTTTGAGCAAAGGTGAATAAGTTGACGGCGGCAACAACGGCAAAGAGCGCGGCCGAGCCTATGGAGATTGCTTTTAAACGCTTGAGCTTGCCTGCCATGGCAAAGGCGAGAGCAGCAATGGCACTTACTGCTGAATTGATTAGTATTGCCGATGGTGCGTCAATGGTAAAAAGCATGGCGATGACAAACAAGCATGCCAGTGCTGCACCTAGTAAATCAGCGGCGTAGAGTTTGCCTGTTTGAGCTTTGAAACGGGTGAGGGCAACGCAGGTGCAGATACCCGAACAGATAAAGGGAATCGTGTAGGTGAGATAGGAAAACATCAACATCACAGTGAACAATGAGACTGATTCGCTTTTGATTACCCCAGGTAAGACAAACAAATAAAAGAGCATGCAGGCGGTAGTGGATAGGCTAAAAGTCAAAGAAAATAGACTGAGATTTGCTGTTGCATTTTTTTCAGTAAAGTAGCGTGGGGCTAGGTATACCAGGGTGGCTCCCACGGCGAGTCCAAACATGGCTAGTGACAGCACCATGAAGGTGAAGTGATAGAACATGGTGGCACTAAATAGTCTGGTCAGTAAAATCTCAAATGCCAATGTGGCCAGGGAGATTAGCAACAGTCCTGTATAGGTTCCTGGCGTGGCAGTCAGTGTTTCGCTGACATTCGACTCGTTCATTAGTGCACCTTCAGAAACTACATTCGGTCACCTGGTCTGTTCTTTGTCGTCTCAGCGTTTAATTAAATAGCCCCCAGGGCTTGAGGTCCATTCGAATCTTTTGATGGTGTAGCCCCGCTCCCCGAGATACTCTTCGACGGCCTGACTCTCGCCGCCCCAGTCGAGTAGCGCATATTCATCAAAGATTACAACGCCGCCTGAAACCACCCTTGGAAAGAAATGTTCTAGTGCCACCATGGTTGGTTTGTATAAATCCACATCGAGATTGAGTAGTGATATGCGCAGTCCGGGCTGCTTTTCTATGAAGGCCGGTATGGTTTGGTCAACGTCGCCAATCACCAGTTCTACCCGTGGCTTGAAAGGCACGAAGCGATCTTTGTCGAAAATTTTGATAGCTTCTTGCAGCTCGACTAAGTGCTTGCTTGGGTTGTAGCCGCCTTTGACCTTATCAACTCCTGGAGTTGCCGGTCCATCTTCGGCGCTAAGTTCGGTGAAGCCGGCGAAATTGTCAAAGCCCCAAACTGTTTTGGCGCGATCGCCCATGTTGCGAATTTCAAGAAAGTTAGCAAAGCTCATCAAGCTGTGCCCACGAAAGACGCCCACTTCAACTATGTCGCCAGGCAGTTCGGTAGTGAGGCGAAAAAGCTCATAGTGAGCTAGAAATCGTCTTAATGATGTGCGGCGCGCCAGGAGCGGAAAACTGTGAATCAGATCGCTAGCGGAGGGCTCGTGCTTGCTGGCGAAATCTTGGAGTTGCTTCTCCATCTCTTTGTCGTGGGGAAAGCGCTGACCCTGAATCCGCTCTTGTTCTGCTGACTTGTCGGCAGTGTCACTCATTTTCCTATCTCCTTGACCTGAGGTTGTGTTCGTGCCGGAGCACAGGCTGTTTGACGAATCAGTGCAGTAAGAGGCTTATCGGCCCTCACCGTGGCGTCTAATATTGTGGTTGTTTTATTGTCTTTGTCCTGGGCCCAGATGGCAGCAATGAGAAAGTCCGGCAAGCCCAAGGCAAAACGCTGTGTTTGCAAGACTTCGCGCCAGATCACGGCCAGTAAAAAACTTAAAAAGGAAGTGAAGCAAATAGTAATTGGTGCTGAAATAGATTTTGCTACGCCTAGGCCTAGAAGGCAGAGCACATACATAGACGCACCAATGAAGATGCCGAGAAAGCCTAGTGATAGCAAGACTTGAATTGCTTTTTTCGAGTGGAGGAAGAAGTCGAGATTGAAGAGTATGAACTGGTTGAAGGTCCACTTACTAGAGCCGTGGACGCGGCGTGATTGCACAATGGGAATTTCTACAATGGCGCGAGCATAGAGGTAGAGAGCCGGCGTGTTGTAGTGGACGTAACCTCTAGCATCGGTAATCATGTCTAAGATACGGGCACTAAATAAACGATAGCCTGAGCCAAAGTCTTTGACTTTTACACCCGTGGCGAAACGATTAACCCGATTGGCAACAAATGTGATCAGCAAGCGCAGAGCTGTTTCTTCTCTCTTGCTGCGATAGGTGGCCACCATGTCGAAGCCATTAGAAATTTCGGCAACGAGACGGGCGATGTCACTGGGATCATGCTGCAGATCACCGTCTAGCATGATGATCCAGTCGCCTTTGGCAATGCTCATACCAGCACTGGCGGCCGCTACCTGTCCGTAATTGCGATAGAGCTGCACGATCTTTAAATCAGGAATTATGCCGAGACGGGCTTTGAGAAGTTCAAGGGTGCCGTCTTGGGAGCCGTCGTCCACCATGATTAGTTCGTAGCTGCGGTCAAGAGTCGACAAAACTTGCTGAAAGAGATCGAGTAGTTTCGGCACTATCTCTTTTTCATTAAAAACCGGGCAGACAATGCTGACCTCTGGTCTTTCAGGCCCTACTCTAATTGATTCTTTTTCTGCATCGGGCGACAGCATTAGAGAACCTTGCCGTTTAGGCTCAGCTCTTTTATTCGTGCTTCCCAGTCGAGCAGCGAGCGATACCATTGCAAGGTGTACTGTGTTGGTGAATCGCTTTCTATGGTGCCTCGCTCTAAGGCTTGTTTGATCTCAACCACTCCTTCGTGCACTCTTGTTTGCGAAATGAAGCCAAGTTGGTCGCGAATTTTAGTGAATGAGACATTGTATGAACGCTTGTCAGTGTCATCAGGAATGCGATGGACAGTAACATTAGGAATGACGTCAAGGACAAACTGAGCCAACTGACCGATTTGAAATACCATATCGTCACTGCCAAGATTGAAGGTCTGGCCGCTTACTTTTTCTGCTGGTTGCTCGGTGGCCATAACAAAGGCGCGCACCACATCATTGACGTGGATGAAGGGGCGCCACTGTTGGCCACCGCCCATGATATAAACCACTCGCTCTTTCCAGGCTCGCAAGGTCATGACATTAATCGCTAGATCAAAGCGCATGCGTGGGGCCAAGCCGAAGACTGTGGAAGTGCGGAAAATTACTGGTTCAAAGCCTGAGCCATTGAGTTTGGCTAGCTCTTCTTCTACGCGTAGTTTGCTTTCGGCGTATAGCGTCAGAGGGCGACATTCATCGGTTTCTTTGAGCTGATCTTGCACGCCGTTGCCATATACTGAGGCCGAACTGGAATAAATATATCGACGCACCCCTGCTTCTTTGGCAATTCTGGCTAAGCGTCGGCCACCGTCGCAGTTAATTGACTGAGTTAGTTGTGGATCTATTTCAGCTGAGGCATCGTTGCTAAGACCGGCAAGATCTAGCACTATTTCAACGCCTTTAAGCAGGCCTGGGTCAAAACTTCTAATGTCGTCAACCACTACTTTGGCTTTGGGGTTGGCCTCAATATCGGCCAGGCGTTGCTTGCCAAAAAAATAGCGATCAAGGGCAATTAGTTCATGTCCTTGCTCTAGTATTTTGCGGCAGAGCGGTATTCCAATGTAACCGCCTGCTCCTGATACCAACACCTTTGCCATTCTCGGCTCCTTAGCTGAAAGTTGATGGTGGCACGAAATTATATTCGCAGTTCGGCTATCTGCGCTGCCGAGCGATGGGCATCGACGAAGGCTTGCACTATTCCGTCACACTCATCTTCGGTCATGTCATTGTACACAGGTAGGGCGACCACATTGTAAGCAGCCGTCTCTGTGTGGGGTAAAACTTCGCCGGCCTGCTTGTAAGTAGTCAGGTGGTGGCAGGGTGGGCTGTAGTACTTACGCACAAAGAGATTTTCTTTTTCGAAAACAGCAGCAACTTGATCGCGATTGAGGCCGTATTGTGCGGCATCAACAATCACTGGCAAGTAGAGCCAGATTGGTTCTTGATTGGCTGGCGCTTGGGCTACTGTCAGACCGGGAATGTTTTCTAGACCTTTTCTGATTCTGGCAACGGCCTGGCGACGCACCGCGGCTGCCTCATGGAAAGTCTTCAGTTGCTCGATACCTATTAAGGCTGCGATTTCTGGCATCTTGCCATTGAAGCCGGGCTCTTCGCAATCGCCATTGGCCATCAAGCCGAAATTGCGAATATTTTTGACGCGTTCCATAAAGGCTTTATCGTTAGAGCAGACGCAGCCTCCTTCCATGGTTGAAAAGGCCTTGGTGGCGTGGAAGCTAAATATTTGGGCATCGCCGAAACCGCCTACCAATTTGCCATCTACTTTTGTGCCAAAAGCTGGGGCGCTGTCGAAATAGACTTTGATGCCGTGGCGTTTGCCAATGTCATGAAGAGCTTCATAGTCGGCAGCAATCCCGTAAGGGCAAACTCCCATAATGGCAGCAGTTTTGCTGCTAATTTTTCTTTCTACGTCTTCAGGGTCAATGGTGAGTGAACCGTCGTTTTTTATGTCGGCGAAGATCGGTATACCACCGCACCAGCGCACGGCATGCGGGGTCGCTGAAAAAGTGAAGGAAGGAACTATTACTTCTTTACCCTCTATGTCCGCTGCTTTCATCATAGCCAGCAAAGCTGCTTGGCCATTGCAGAAGTTTAGTGTAGGGACATCAAGGTACTTAGATAATTGTGCTTCAAATTCAACCACCCAGGGGGAGTTGTTGGTAACCTGCCCTGAGCGAAGAGCTGCTTTGAAGCGGTCGAAAATGATTTCGTCTTGGGGAAAGCGTGGCCGCACAATATTCAACGGCGTGTTGAAGATGGGAGGTCCGCCCAAAATAGCTACTTTGTTTCGTGGTGACACCAGCAACTCTTACCGCTTTCTTTCAACTGTCGTAGTAAACTTTGCTGATTGTACATGATGACTAAAAGTGAAAGCTATATTGCAAGCCTTGGAGATATTAACTTGATAGGTTCAGACTTAGATACTGGCGCTACTACCAAGGGGGCGACTGCTTATATTATTGGTGCCGGAGCTCATGGTCGGGTGGTTCTCGATGTGCTCAGAGCTGAGGCAAAGTGGGCTTCTTTTCAGTTCATTGATGAAAACCCCGATTTACTTGGAACTAGTATCAATGGGGCTCTTGTCGCCGGGAATTTTCAATATCTTTTGCAACAGGACCCGTCACAATTTGGTGTTCTTCCGGCCATAGGTCATCCCCATTATCGCCAGCGTCTTGTAAAGAGGATCGAAGAGTCTGGGTTGAATTTGATCAATGCTATTCATCCAACGGCCGTCATTGTTTCAACGGCGCAGATTGGCAAGGGCAACATGATTTGTGCCGGAGCGGTGATTAATTCAAACGCTGTAATTGAATGTAGTGTGATTGTGAATACCTGCGCCATCGTAGAGCACGACACTGTAGTCCACGACTTTGCTAGCTTGTCGCCTGGAGTGATTGCTGGTGGTCGCGTGGAAGTCGGACATTCAGTTTTTGTCGGTATGAATTCGGTTATTTTGCAGCGCGTTAAAATTGGCAATGGTACTATCATCGGTGCTGGCTCAGTGGTGCACAAAGACGTCTCGGCCGGTGTCTTCGCTTGCGGTTCGCCACTGCGGGTGCTCGAAAAAGTAACTGATGACTTTGACTTCGGTCGAATTCTTTAGACGTTTTGAGTTGCTCTTCGCATCTTTTTAAAGCGTTGGCTGTATTGGTCGTTGTCGACAATAACAATTTTGGCAGGTACTTTGTATGATGCCAGCCGGTCTTTGCAATACTCGCGCACGCGCTTTCTCAGGCTGGGAAGGTCTTCATTCTCAAACAGATTGAAAGTAGCGACAACTATTTGTCCGGTGATTGGGTTCTTTTCGCTCATGACTGCTACGTCTTTGACGTTGGGCATGCCCAAGAGTACGTTTTCAACTTCGACTGGATAGACCTTAAGACCGCCCACATTAATCATTTCAGACTGGCGGCCCAATATTTTTATCCACTCACCATCTACTTCTACAGCATCATCGGTATTAAACCAGCCTTCAGCGTCAAATGGTGATGGGGCATTGAGATAGCCGAGCATGGCTGATTGAGCTTTGATCAAAAGCACACCATTTTCGACTTTAGTTTCAAAACCTTCGCCACCTACTTTTACCCAAAGTGATTTTGGTTCTCTTGATTTAGAGCGCAAAATGCCAAGTTCTGATAGCCCATAAGTTTGTTGAAATTCTACATTGGGCAGGATTTCGCAAAGCTTGTCGAGGGTGCTTTGTGGCATTACTTCAGTGCCATAGGTGACGCGTTTCAGGCAAGAAAGATCGTAGCGGGTGTAGGCCTCTGAAATAAGAATCAAGTTGAGAAAAGTGGGAGATGTGGGTAACAGCTCTACTTTCTCTTTTTCGATTACTCGCAGGACAGTGTCTGGATTGCGCTCTGGTACCGTGACTATGGTGCCGGTATTAGAGAGAATATAGAGCAGGGTGTTGATGCCACCAATGTGATCGAGTAGTAAGAAAGTAAGGCTGACAAAGGTGTGTCGAGGCTTCTTGAATTTTTCTAGTAAGGGCGAAAAATCGTGTAAGGCGGCTTTGCTCTTACCGGTTGAGCCAGATGAAAATAGCACCAGGCCGGGATGGCCTTGCTCAACTAACTGTTTGAGCAGTGGATTTTCTATGCTTCTTTTTGTATGAGTAATTGTGCTGCTGTCGTCATCGGAAACGTTAATGCAGACCTGCACTTGGGCAATTTCTCTGAACTCATCTTTGTGCATCTCAATGCTTGAAGTCAGGGGAATGATGATAGTATCGAGTTCTATCAAAGCTAACAGCAGCGCTACGGTGTTAGGGCTGTAGTCGCCCTCAATAGAAACGGTATTGCCGGCTACAACATTATTGGCTTTGAGTTTTTCGCTCCACTGGGCAATTTCGGCGCTGAGATCTTTGTACAGATATGGTGTGCCGTTCCAAATAATGAACTGTTTGTGGGCATTCTGTTCAAAGCGCTCGTGCAACCACTTGAGATTACTCATTTAAATTCCACCTAGATAGATAACTTGGCCAGTTATGTAGTCGCTGGCCGGGCGAATGAAAAACTCGATTACGTTGTACACATCTTCTACCCGGCCCAATCTCTTTAGGGCAAGTCTGTTGACAATTTTCGCAATCTTATCAGCGCCTACACCTTTAATCAGGTCTGTTTCTATAGGAGAGGGGCCGAGGGCGTTGACTGTGATGCCGTATTCGGCCAGTTCTCTTGCCAGCACTTTTGTTAGGGCTTCGACGCCGCTCTTGGAGGCCACATAGGCCGATTCGCCTTCAAGAGACATCGGTACGGCCACGGTTGAGAGATTGACGATGCGGCCGAAATTATGGCGGCGCATTAGTTTGGCCCCCTCTCGCGAAACGAGAAAGGTACCTTTAAGATTGACATTGAGGACGCGATCGAAGGCATCGACGGTTGTCAGCAAGCAGTGATTCATCGAGGCGATGCCAGCGTTGTTAATAATCACACTTAAGCTGCCATGCTCTTTGCGTATCTGTTTGAACAGGTTAAGAACGCTGCTCTGGTCGCTGACATCGGCGGCAATATGCTGATAATGTGCGTTCACAAGTTCGCTTGCGTTGCGGCTACAGCCAACAACATCATAGCCATCGACAATTAGTTTTTCGCAAATGAACTTGCCGATTCCTCGGCTGCTGCCCGTTACTAGTGCTAGCGGTCTATTTTCGCTCATTGATTAAAAGCATGGTGTAGTCGACTAGTCGTCCCGGGGTGCCAAAGGGGCTTGACTTCTGCGACATTGCTCGGTCATCAGCTATGACAATTTCGCTGTCAAGTTCATCATTAATGGCTTGTTCGACGCTGAGAACGATTGAAACCAGGCCCAAAGAATCTACTAAGCCATCTTTGCCGTACAGTGGAGTGTCTTCGCTGATTTTCGGCAGGGGCTGGCTGGCATCATTACCTATTTGTGTTTGTTGCAAATGCTCTTCTATTTGTTCCAGCACCAGGGTGAGCAGTTGGCTGCGTTCCATTGATAGACCTCTGAAGACTTCGGCAAAATTGCCCTGCATAGTTTAACATCATTGGGATAAATGCTCGGAACCCCACAAGAAAGGACAGCAATGTCAGCCAAAGAAGACTTGCCAGTGTCGGAGCCTAAAAATGCTCTCGGCATGCTCTTGGCCGGTGCCGCAGTTGTGGCTGCTAGTCTAGCTTCCTTCTTCTTGCTCTATTGGAATCACTGCGTCACCTATCGCGGTGGTGCTGGGCTTTTTATTGGCTGGTCGTGGATGATCAATCATGGCTATTTGCCCTATCGCGACTTCTTTTGTCATGCCCCTGTATTTTATTTGCTGCGCGGTTCGGCCCTACTTTCGCTTTTTGGCAACCACTTTATTTCGATGCGTGCCTGTGGCATGGTTGAGCGTCTCGTACTGGGAATACTGATATTTCTAATTCTGGCCCGTCTCTTCCCCAAGAGAGTGGCTGCTTTGCCAACGATTATCACTGTTGTTGCTGGCTCTTGCGATTGCGCTGATCCACTCGATGTTTATACTCAGGAAGCTCTGTTTTTCTCTGTCTGCAGCATTGCTTGTGGTGTTGCTGTATTTGACAAACAAGTATCACGCTCTCGCTTGATACTACTGGCGGCACTATCTGGTGTGGCCGCGGGGCTTTCATTATTTACCAAGCAGACGATTGGATTGGCCTGCGTTGTAGCTGCGCCAGTGGCTGTCTCCCTCTGTTTGTGGCGGTTGAATAGTCTAGCCCAAGCACGGCAGTATTTTTTCGCCTATGTCTCTGGTCTTGTTCTCTGTATTGCTGCATTTGTCGCCTGGTTGGGTGCAAACGGTATTCTCTATCACTTTTTAATGCAGGCCTTTGTCACTGGTCCGGCAGCCAAAGCGGGCAATCTTGGTGACTTCGTCTGGCGCTTTGTCGATCGCAATCTGCAGTTGAGTTATAGCGTGGCCATGGCCCTTGGTTTGCTGGCCCTTTGTTGGAAGAAACTGATCAAGACTTATCCCGATCAATTGACAGCTCCAACTAGCGAAAGAATTGTTGATTTGCTTCCGACAGCGGTGCTGGCAGCTGCTGCATTGGCGGTCGGCACCTATTTTGGCTACCAGGCCAGTGCTGCTTCTAATACTTTTTTGATGCTTGGAGCCCTGCTGCGAAGCATTTGCATGATCTCGACTTTGTATGGCCTCTTTGCTCTCTGTCTTTTTTATACTATGCGATTGTGGCGCGGTACCATCGATCGCTTTCAGGCCCAGGCTTTTGTCTTTGCTTCAATAGCTTTCGGTGACACCTTTATGGTTTGTCTCTCGTTCCCCTTTTATGAGGCCATGATTACTCCTGGTCTAGCCCTCTTATTGGCTCTGGTACTGAATCAACTATCTCGCCTAAAAACCTTGATTTTCGCTCTTTTCGCTTTCATCATTATTGGTTCCGGACCGACTTTGAAATTGCGCCTGCCCTACTATTTTGAAGATTGGCTCGAGTCTCCCGTGGCTATTGCCACAAAAACAATGCAGGCTCCACAGATGGCTGGTTACCTTCTACCGGCGGATATGGCTGACTTTCTTGATGAAACCACCAAAATTATTCAAGAGAATAGTAAACCCGACGACCTCATTTATGTTTATCCGGAAGGCGCACTCTTCTATCCCCTGGCTGAGCGCCGCTGCTCTACTTTTTCTATGGGTCATAACATGGACACAGTGTCTGATGGGCTGTCAGAAAAAGACGCTAAGCTATTGTTAGAGCATCCCCCTAAGGTCTTGGTTTACTACCGCTCTTCTGATGAGGAAATGACGAGGCTAGAAAAACTCTGGCGCATGGGGCGGCCCAGTGGTAATCGCGCCTTAATGAAAGCCTGTGAAGAGTTGGGTCGACGCTTCCGCTTGGTGAAGAAGTTCTCGTTCCCCCATGCCTGCAAAGATGGATTGGTGGTTGAGGTTTACGTGAATCCCCAATGATTTTTCAGCTCAAGACCAGTAAAGCAAGATGGATACTGCGCTTTTGCGCATTGGCTCTGGGTTTGCTGCAGGCCTGGGCCTATCGCTATCTCGTCTATATGGAGGATGCCTGGTCGTACTTAGATATTGCTGACAATTATCTACGTGGCGATTTTGCCAGTGCTTTGAGTTCTTACTGGAGCCCTCTCTATAGCTGGCTTATCGCCTTGTCTTTGCTGCTGTTTCATCCACCGGTTTGTGAAAAATTTGTGCTTCTCAAACTGGTCAATTTTGCTTCCTTTCTCTTTGTCATATTTGCTTTTGAATTGCTTCTCGATCAAGTGATAGCTTGGTACGGCGAAGACGTGGAGATCAAGGGCCTGCCGCTTTTGAAAGTCGGCCCAGCGCGCCTTGAGCTGTGGTCTTATGTGGTTTTTATTCTAATGTCTTTGTCGGTTGGGGCCGTATGGAAAGACACTCCCGACCTTCTTATGAGTGGTTTTCTCTATGCTGCCACTGCCCTTACCTTAGCTTTCTGGCGTGGTCAATTGGGTGGTGTAAAACCTTTTCTGATCGGCTTTTCACTTGCTGCCGGCTATCTCTGCAAGGCCGTAATGTTTCCCCTTACTTTTGTCTATATATTCTTGCTGGCTTTGTCGCCTCAGTCTAAGTTGGCGAAGCGGCGAGCAGTATTGAGTGTGGTGGCGGCTTTTACTCTTCTGGCCGGGCCTTATATTGCCGCTATTTCGATAAAGAATCAAAAGCTTTTGTTCAGCACAACCATGCAGTATAACTATGCCCTTTGGGTCTTGCGTAATGCCCCTTTCAGGCATGCTTTAGCTTTGCGAAATCCTGATCAGTTGCCGATGAAATTTACTCATCCAAGCCAAGTAATTTTCGAGGAGCCCCAGGTTTTTTATTTTGCCGAGCCGATTCATGCCACTTTTGCCACTCATTATGA
>CAJXZK010000044.1 GCA_913063055.1 uncultured bacterium | reverse complement strand
ATCTACACCTCTCTATTCGTCGGCAGCGTCAGATGTGTATAAGAGACAGCAAGTTGATAGAGCTAAATCAATACTGTCAGAAACAACGCTGGGTGTAACTCTAGCAGGGGTGCAAATCAAGCAGCGTCAGGCCGAGTTAGTGCGCGCAGACAGCGACTTCCAGCGCTACCAATCGTTAGTTGAAGACCGCGCAGCGACGACTCAAGCTTACGAAAAAGCCAAGCAAGATAAAGATGTAGCAGAAACAAACTTGCAAGCGGCACAAGAAAATTATAAGCAGGCCAAGTTGCGAGTAGACCAGGCCAAGCAGGCTCTACTAGATGCCCAATCAAACGTTGAGCGGGCCAAAGGTGCGGCCCAAAGCGCTCTGGCCGCCCAAGCAGAAACAGAAAGCAGCAAGCACGCCCTGTCGATGCAACAAGCAGCCTTTAAACAAGCTCAAAGTGAAACCACAAACGCTGCCAATCAACTTTCTTATACCAGCATAGTCGCCCCAATATCAGGACGTGTCGGCCACCGCACCGTAGAAGTTGGCCAGCAAATTGAGCGCGGGCAGGCTCTCCTAAGCGTGGTATCAGACGAAAAATGGATTGTCGCCAATTTCAAAGAAACGCAACTGAGCAAGATGCGCCCAGGGCAAGAAGTAGAAATTCACGTTGATGCCTTGCCTCAGAAAATATTCAAAGGCCACGTCGATTCAATGGCACCAGCTTCCGGGGCTCAATTTGCTCTGTTGCCACCAGATAACGCTAGCGGCAACTTCACAAAAGTAGTGCAGCGAGTGCCGGTAAAAATTGTATTTGAACCAGAGAGCATCAAAGGCTACGAAGATAGATTAACCCCGGGCATGTCAGCCCGACCAGAAGTGCACGTAGATAAGTAATAAAGGTATTTATGGAAACCCGTACTTGTGCAGCAAAAACGATGTCTTTGCTCACTCTAGCAGCCCTAAGCTATGGCACCACTTTTAGTGCCACAGCCACAGCCTCTACAGGCAGCGCCCAAATCAGAGATAACATGGCGGCCGTCGTCGATACAGACAAGCCCTCTAAAACAAGGCTCCCAAGCAGCAAAGACAAAAAGCCAGCGCCGTACATAAAAGAACTAGAATACTCACAGCGCGTAAAACCTATTGGCAAAAGCGATGTACAAGCGGTAGAAATACCAGCGCAGAGAATTTCAGCAGACGACCTAAACGGAAGCAATCTCAGTGCCAATAGCAATGGTAATGGCAGCAGCGATGGCAACACTGATGATACTGGGGTTGCGCTAACAAGGCCCCCTCTCAAAGCACTTATAACAGTGCAAAATAATCTCAACCCCATCGCCCTTGATGCCAGATACTGGGAAAAAATAAGCTTAGAAGATTCGCTAGAAGCAGCTCTAGCCCAGAACTTAGACATAGACAGCAGCTATGCTGGCATGCGCAACCAGAAATTCAAATATCTCTCTGCTGCCTCTCAATTCCTGCCCGACCTTGCTGGTGGCTATACACTCGCTGGACTGCACGGTAGCATTCCTTCGGCGCTTTTCGGTGGCAGCAATACCGGCGCGGCTGCGACATCGAGTAAATTGCCCTCGAGCATTCAACTGCTTAACGCGGGCTTCACTTACAAGGCCTACCAAGGTGGCCGAGTGCTTTTCGGTAGTCTTGAGCAAAGACATCGCTTCAGGGCCTCCCGTGCAGCTCTAAAAGGCAGTGTCAACGATGTTTTGCTCAGCACCGCACAGCGATATTACAACTTACTTTATAACGAAGCCTTACTCGATATTCGCGTTAGAGCTGTAGAAATTTCAGAAGAACAAGTACGTATCAACTCATCGCAAGAAAAAGCGGGAACGGCTACAGGACTCGATGTTTTGCAATCACAGGCACAATTAGCAAGCGATCAACAGAACTTGGTAGATCAACAGAGCACCCGCAGACAAGCGGCAATTCAACTTGCTTATCTTATGAATACTAGCTTCGCCCAGGATGTCACTTGTGCAGAAAAGACACTACAAAAGAGAAGACTAATTGACAAAACCATCCCCATTGAACAATTGCTACAAATTGCCATTGATAAAAGGCCCGAGTTGAAACAGTACGAAGAACTACGCTTAGCTGCGAAACGAGCTATGGTCGTCGCCGCAGCCCCCCTGCAACCAAATGTTAGTTTGGCTGGCTCTGTATATGGCATCGGCGCAAACGGCAAGAGTTTAGACCCAATATACGTCTTGAACTTCGGCATAAACTGGAAACTTGGCGCCCTAGGCACCACTGACTTAGCCAACATTCAAGCCGCCCGCTGGCAGGCCAGGCAAAGTGCTATTCAGGCGAAACGAGCCTTTCTTGACGTCTTTCAACAGGTTAGAGTCGCCTACGATCAAAGCTTAGCTGCAGACAAAAGAATAGAACATGCTAGTGCTCAAATTCGCGCGGCAGAAGAGGAACTGCGAATCGCCGTCAAGCGCATGAAAGCAGGAATCGGACTGAATATAGACGTACTCAATGCCCAGCGCGACTTAACCCAAGCCGGCATCAACAAAGCCAAAGCGCTAGTAGATTTCAATGTCGCTCAATCGCAACTGTTGCATGATGTCGGCTTAATATCGGCCAGCGGTTTGACACAGGGTGTCAAGATCTAGAAGCGTCAAAGAATAAAAAACGGATAAGCAGACTTGCGTCAAAAGACCACGCCAATTATTGACTGCCAATTGTCATTGGTCAATAATGAACTTCTAGGAGGACGCATGGCAAGACCAAAAACTATTCCCAATAGAGCTGAACTGATCATCGGCGCCGCCGAGGAATTATTTGCGCGTTATGGCTATGAGCGTACTAGTATTGACGATATTGCCCGCCACCTTGGTATTGGCAAAGGCTCTATTTATCTAGATTTCCGTACCAAAGACGACATTCTTTTCACCGTCATCTCTAAACATGCTGAGTCTATGAAACAGCTCATGCAAGACAAACTTGACAATGTCGGTAGCTCACCACTGGCTACCTTGAAAGAAATTCTTGAGCAAAGTATTGCTATGGTTTATGACAATGTCACTCGCGACATTCATACACCCGAAGCATTGCTCCATACGTCATTAACAATGAAAAGTCGCTTCGCCCACTTCTTTGTCTTCAAGCGCAACGCGGTTCTGCAGTTGCTTGAACTGGCAGTAAAAGCCGGTGAAATTGCACCAGAAAAGGCCAGCGAAGAAATGGCCATAACAATTTTGATGACCACATCTACACTGTATCCGCCATATTTCAACAACTACACTGAGTCTGAAACCACAATCAAAAAGCCTCAACTGCTGAAGCAAGCTAAGCTCACCCTGAGCTTGTTGATTGACGGTTTGAAGGCCCGCTGAGTCGAACCGCGAAGGCAAGGTGAGAACTTCAAGTTCTTACTTCAAGATCTTACTTCAGGTACTTGGCGAACCAGTCTTGGGCCAAGTGCGCCACCTGTTCCAGAGAGCCTGGTTCCTCAAACAGATGAGCCGCGCCATCGACCACAGCTAAGTGTTTAGCGCAGGCCAATCGCGAAACTGCTTCTTGGTTGAGCTTTAGCACATCATGATCATTAGCACCGACAATGAGCAAAGTCGGAGCGTGAACATCCTCAAGCACATCAGCTGCTAGGTCGACCCTACCGCCGCGAGAAACCACTGCACTAACAAATTTACTTCGTCTCTCAGCAGCAACAAGAGCAGCAGCAGCGCCAGTACTAGCCCCAAACAATCCAATCTTCAAGCCCTTCGTGTTCTCGTCAACGACCATGGCGTCGATCACGGCAACGAGACGCTCAGAGAGAAAGTCTATGTCAAAACGATGCGCACCACTAGCAGTATCATGATGCTCCTCTACTTGACTGAGCAGATCAACTAGCAAAGTTCCCAAGCCTTTGTTATTAAGCGCACTTGCCACAAACTGATTTCTCGGACTAAAGCGACTACTAGCGCTACCGTGAGCAAAAATTACTAGACCAGAAGCATGCTCAGGCACGACTAAGTCGGCGGTCAAACTTGTTTTACCAGCGTGAATAGTGAGGGATGTTCTCAATTCCTGGGTTCGCGAACCGAATTTCATGTCTTGCTCCTTCAGTTTGTATTACGGCAATTAACAGCCCGATCGGCAATAAACGAATGACTCTCTTGCAGAGCAGCAGCTACAGCAGCGTCAGTAACTTGCTCGAAATTAACGTAATACTGGCCCACTGCAGCAAAATCTCTTGGCATAGTCAGGGCAACAACATCATCACAAACTAAACGCAACTCAGAATAGCTAGAAAAGCTTATGACTGGTACGGCAAGTATAATAGCGGCCGCCCGCCGCTGCTTAGCTGACTTAATTGCCGCTAAAGCTGTCATACCAGTGGCGATACCATCATCAACGATAATCACTATTTTGTTTTCTAAAGAAATCTCTTCATGGCTACCTGAGTGGCGAATCGCCTTTTCTCTTGAACGAGTCTGCTGCAACAACAACTGGCTTTGCTCGCTCAGGTAATCTTCCCACTCTGGCCGCTGCGGAATACCAGGATTAGTGACGACAATCCCGTCAGCAGTGACAGCTCCAATTGCATATTCGGGTTGACCAGGATAAGGCAGTTTTTTCGAACAAAGAATCTCAAGAGGGCAAGAAAGTTTGCGCGCTACTTCTAGAGCCGTTATCACGCCGCCTCGCGGCAAGCCCACCACCACTAGTTGAGAGTGATGGCTAAAATTAGGATGGCGCTCTAGGTAACTAAAGACACCTTCTGCCAGTTTAGAACCAGCATCGGTTCTATCACGGAATATCATCTCTTTTCTTACGGCCAACATATATCCGAAGTCATGTTCCAACACTTAAACGAACACGAAAAGCAGAATTCTGCCTCTCCCCTACTTTAGAAGAGGCAGAACTCCGCAGCATCAGCCGTAAGACTTAACAACAGAGATCATCCCACTTAGTTTAAGAAAACAGCAAGAGCAGCTCTATTGAAAGCTAAAAACCCGCCTAAACTGTTGCCCAGTTAGTGCCGCTGGTGCTGAAGACATCAATGAACGGCGCGTGAATATTGACTCTAGCCGCAGCCTTAATCCTTCGCCCCAAAGTGTCTTGCGCCCGAGTGGCCACATACGGATTCTCATCAAGCGCCAGCTCACTGAGCACTGGTGATGGCATGTTGTGGTTTTCAGCCAACGAATAGCGGACATCGGCGTCTGGGTCGTGGGCCAGGGCCATCAGGATGCCCACTGGGGCCGCAGGGTTATCGGCTACGGCAGTGCGAACCTCAGGATGCTTATCTGCGGCCATCCGCGCCAAGACTTCAGGTGCATCGCCGAGGTTCTCGACCACTGAAACCAGCAAATTAGCGTCACGGGCTGGCAAGAACAACTGTTCTTTAACAGTGTTGGTTCGCAACACTGAAGCATTCTTATAAAAAACACGCAGCCAACTGCTTGCCGAGACAGAACGGCCCGAACGAGCCAGTCGAGCGCGTTCTGCCCTCAAACGAACTTTGATCATTTGAAATGCAGAAGCATTTTGCGTTTTCTTCTTAGACATAAAGACCTTCCTTCCTTCGAGCACGATCGCTCCGAAGTGAGTCGACCGGCCTTGCGACCGTGGGGACGCAATAAAAGTTCCCAAAATTAACATATTAAACAAGATTAAAATTTTCAAAATTGATAATAATGTCGCTCACAGCAACGTTTCATGAGGTCATGGCTTTTTATTAGGCAACCTCACTCTAAATGTGGCACCAGCAAATGGTGCCGATATACAAGCTATTGAGCCCCCTGCACTCTCGACGATCCGAGCAGCAACATAAAGGCCCAAACCAGAAGGCTTGCGAGTGGAAGAGCGAGACGGTGTTACCCGCTCAAACAGACCAGCCAAAAGTTCTGGATCAACACCATCGCCATCATCAATGACTTGAAGCACAAGGGCATTATCGCTATCTAGATCAGCGGAGAGAACAATTTCGCTACCATACTGGGCATGGGTGCAGGCATTGTGCAAAAGATTGATTAAAACTCGATGTAGACCACATGAATCGCAATAGACAAAATTGCAATCATCAGCGATTTTTATTGAAGCAGTAAGATTGCGCTCGACAAAGAATGGTTCTAACTCTTGCAAGCAAGAAGCGACAATATCGACGAGGTCTTGAATAGCTATATATGGCTTACTCTCAGCCACTTCATCTTTATGTACGTAAAGCAAATTGCTGACCATACTGATCATCTTCTGGTTGCTTCCGCGGAGCTTCAAGATTGCCTCTTCAAGCTTATCGCTTAGCTCACCAAACTGACCGTTAGCGATCGCGCCCAGTACCCTGTCGGCGCCGATCAAAGGGACTTTCATTTCATTCATCATAGCCATATTCAGTGCTTCCATTTCTTGTGTGCGTTCGACTCTCTCGGTAACGTTAGTGGCAATCAAAATCAAGCCGGTGACTATATCTCGCCTGCTGTCCTTAATCGGCCAAATGGCAATATCCCAATACTCAGAGCGCTCGCTACTAACGCTATCTACTCTCACTTCAAAGTTAGCAATGCGACAGGGCTTGGCTGTGCGCAAGACTTTTTCAATACAAACAACAGGTAACTGGGGAATGAAATTGAAGATGCGCTTGCCCTTCAAATTCTCGCCAAGATAAGAAAAACCTTCCACAAAAGCTTGATTGGCTTCAGTCACAAACAAAGTAGTAGACAACTTGGCAGTAGCAATCGGAGAATATTCAATAATCTGCCTGGCAGTGTCACCATCGCGTTTAACAGCTTGAGCCTTTGTTTTCTCTAAGCGCCCACGCTCAACAGCGAAGCGAACGGCACGCACCAGGTTTGCACCGGTAAGATTGTCACTGGTGATACAATCTTGCGCGCCATTCTGCAGAACCTGCAAAGCTAGTTCACCGTCGGTTAAGTTGGTCAGAACCACAATCGGTGTGTCGGGAAAGAGCGCGTGAACTCGGGCAAGGTCATTCAAGCTAGAATTATCGAGTAAAGGCAAGTCTAAAACCAAAGCATCAAAATGCCGCGCGGTAAGCACTTTCAAGCCATCGTCGAGGTTAGTTACTCGTCCAACATCGACTAATCCCCTTTGTAGTTCACGGACGGCTCTTTCTGCATGATTGTCAACCGGGTGATTCTCGCCAATTTGCCGATTGCTCTGAACAATCAAGACGCTGAGCGGCAATTTTATGCCAGCCAAATCTAAGAACAAAAGCGAGTCCATAGACCCTCCCTGAACGGCTCAAAGCTCAATTAACAACCTAATAGCATCGTAGCAATGGCAGCGCAAAGAAGTAATCGGTTGATCGGCGGATAAATCACTTCCGCTGCTCCGACTTAGACCCCTTAAAGAGTCGACTCCCGGAAGGTTGATGGCCTCAACCTACCGGGATTCGTCTCTACCCCCACGGTAACTTTATAAAATTGTGCTCTTCGCAGAACTCAGTGCTTTCGATTAGCGACTTGGGTGCGGTGCGTTTGCTCTATTAAACTAATGGCAACAACGTGAAAAAGACGTGACTAAAAAATCACGACTTAGTTATTTTTTCGATTTCGGACCTTAACGCATGCGACCGGAACTCATAAATACTGAATGCTGCAAAATCGAGAACTGTTGCTTGAGCTGGCCGTAGCGCATCTGTACAGCGGCATTGGGGCCAGCCTGGTTAAACTGGGTCTCAAAGTTGCTAAAGGCCGTCGCCATCAATTGCACCTGCATCTGCTGCTGGCCAAAACTATTGGAGCGGGCCAAACTGTTGCCAGCAGACTTAACGGTTGACTGCAATTGCTGCAAGGCATTGGCCATGGCAAAAATAGCTGATGGATTGCTGGCATTAAATCCACCCGAACCCACCGACTTCTGAGCGAAGCTAGAGAAATCGCGCATGGCATTGTTCAAATCGCTGACGCGACCACTTACATTAACGCTGGTGTTGGCAAACTGATTGCCAAAGTTGTTGTTGAAACCAGGATTATTAAATCCACTGCTGCTGCTACCAAAACTATTGGTGCCAAAATTGTTGAAACTATTGTTGCCATTGAAAGCAGGATTAAAGGCTGGATTGAAACCTTGATTAAAAGCGGGGTTGAAGCCTGCTTGATTAACTGAGGCTTGATAATAGGGATTTCCGTAGGGATTAATATTGGAATTAATACTCGGGTTGCCATAAGGATTGGAATTAGGGTAACCATAGGGATTGCCGCCAAAATAGCCGATTTGATTCTTTATGTTCATCCAGCGCGATGGTACATCAGGAGAATTACTGACCAGGCCGATGAAATTATCAACACTGGCTGCACTGGCTTGCAGACTAGCAAACTGGGGATTACCAAATTGGCCATTCTGATATTGGTTATTATTCGAATTGTTAGGGGCCCGTTTTACGTCCTGGCTAAAGGCTTGCAACGCTGTGCAAAGCTGCATTTCCTGGCTTCCCACGGGCGGTGGCCACTTACCTTGTAGTGTCAAAGCGGTCTGCACAGAACGAACTAGCTGATCGGTGTCACGCTGCAAACTATCATTTCCACCCGCCTGCACAGCCGGAGTTTGCAACAGCGCAATGACAAACAGAGCCAGGGCAGACCGATGACTGAGGCGAAGAAAATTAGTCAAATACTTGTGCATACTCGGCTTGTTCAATTTTGGTCTCCTTTTAGTTCGCCAAATCATCTTTGACAACCAACTGGCCCTTGTTCAGGCCAAACTTGGTTTTCTTGCCAATAACTATTTCGATTGAATTGACTAAGTCTGGTTCTATCCGATTATGAAATGCACTCTGGGCCTTTACCATTGAGTCGTCTACAACCACATTTGGTGGCACATTCTGGAGCACACGAATGACAGTCCCTTGAGCCGTGTTAGCCTCAAGCTTCTCCGCTTTGTGCATAGCAACTTCGCTCACAGCGATTTCACTGCCAGCATAGTATCCCGCCCCCATAGCGATGGGTATGAGGAACAAGAAATACTTGATTGGCTTCAGGGTTGTGTCTTTCTCAGTCATTTAATCTATTCACTTGAGGTCTGGCAGAATATCATGCTTGGCTAAATGGTGACCTTTCTCCAGCGCCCACTTGGTTTTGCGCCCGATGCAATCAGAAGCAAAAGAAAAAGCATCAAGGGCAATGTGATCGACAGTTTCGTAGCGTTCATCAATATTACTGCTGTCAATTTCAGCCCCAGCAGGAATATCTTTTGTCAAAGCTACTAGCTTAATGCGCAACGGCTCAGCGCCAATAGCAGGGCTCTGCTGCTCCGAATGCCAGACATTGAACCAGCCCCAATAATAGGTTGCACCGGTGCAAGCCAAAAAGGCAAACATCACTCCTAATATCACTAATAATTGCTTTGCCGCCATTGCCCTATGCCGATAAAATTGCCGCTCGGCTTGCTCTCAAACTAGTTTTCAAACTAGTAGTTAAACTTGCCTTGAAATTAAACTCTCAGCCTAAAATCGTAGCACTAATGGGCCACTCAACCCCCGTCAGTATTGCGCCAGGAGGCAACGAGCTTAATGTAGTGTGCGTATTCCCCCCATTACAACCAGAGATGGATTGCCTTATCTTATGGATTAGCAATCGACTCAGGAGCCAGCAATGTCTGATCAGCCAAAAGAAAACCCCGTCTTCAAAAGCTTTAGCGGCGGGCTTAATCTAAACTCCGTAGACATTCACAAGAGTCTCGGGCCCAAAGCTGCAGACGCTCCGGCATCAACCGCCAAAGATTTACCCGGCCTAACTGTACAGACAGAACCAACCTTGCGCCGCTTGCCAGCAACAACCGAGCAAGCCGCTCCGGCTGATACAACTCTGCGCCGCTTACCGGCAACAACCGAACAAGCCGCTCCGAGCGAGACTATTCTTCGTCGAGTACCAGAGCCAAAGCCAGTTCCGCCACCTATCAAAGATGATGAAATTCCCCGCCCACACCGCAGCAAACTCACTGCCGGTCAAGAGTTGAGCAATATGATAGAAATTCCATCAGCCGTACTCTCGGGATACCTGATGGCCAAGCGCGGCAGCCAAAACGCGGCCGAGTCAGCTGGCGCCAAAGTTGCCACCTTAACCGACCATGCCATTCCACAAAACCTTGCTACTGACTTCAATATCAGTCGTGAAGACCTGACCACCAGACTGAGAAGCAAACTCACCCAGGCCAGCACAACAGCAGATGCCGCTTTTCAAGCTGACCCTTCTCTGCTCGATAAAGGCTATCGCTTCGAATTCGAAAAAGCCAACCTGGCTGATGACCTGGTCAAGAAACTCCATCGCCCAGGCGACCTAGACGAAGTACTCAAGGCCATCGACAATGTGCCCAAAACAGCTCTTACTCCTGAGCAACTGATACAAGTCAGTGAATACTCTGAACACCTCGGCAAGAGCCCACTTTTGCAACAAGAAGATTTGACAAAATGGACCACCGAACTCGATGTAAATGCTGAGAAATTCAGGAAGGCACTAGCAGAAGCTGGCCCTGGCGGTGCTAGTGAACTAACCGAAGCTGGTCGCGCCGCCAATCTTGCCGAACGCGAATTTTATGGCAGCTTGCAGAATCTACGCGCCAATATTGGCTTGAGCAAACACGCTGCTGATTTGGAAATGCAAGAATTGATGAAAAGCAATCCATCGCTCTTCGAAACAGGTAGAAGATTTGAATTTGATCCAGCCCTCAGTGCCGAAAAAGTTGCTGAGCTGAAACGCCCAGAGCAACTAAAAGGTCTACTTGGCCAAATTGAAAAGACTCACGCTCCTGGTGCTGAAAAGCTCATCACCAGCCAGGGTGAACACCTCGCAGCCCTCAAAGGCCTGAGCAAACATCCAGTTATCGAAAGCGAAGGCTTGTCAGATATGGCAGCCACTCTAGAGAAAAATGCTGGCAAAATTATTGAATCAAGAGGCAAAGCATTCAGCTTGCTCGGCCAAGAACAAGCAAGTTTCATGAAAACCAGCCTGCTTACCTTAGGCGCTGGTGTAGGCATCAACTGGGCCGTGGATAAACTAGCATTCCGCGACCAAACGGCTGGCGTTCTAACCCATGGCGCTAACATCCTTGGACCAGCTATTTTGCTCTCAAACTACAAACCACAGATAAAGCTGGGCGTAATTGTTGGCTCACACGTCTTGGCCCGCATCGCCGAGATGCCCAGCAAAGACCACCTAGAAAGCTCATTCAAGAAATAAGCTCTAACCGTTTATTCGAGTAAACAAGCACTTCAATCGCGTTAACGTTGATTGAAATAGCCTGACATTATTGCCAAAATAGTCACTAACATTTTGGTTACTAATGGAGCCTCGCGTAATTTTATGAGCAAATACAATAAATTATCGAAAGATGATGCCGCCGTATTATTGGTCGACCATCAAGCTGGTTTGCTCTCGCTAGTGAGAGACTTCACCCCTGACGAGTTCAAGAACAACGTGTTAGCCCTGGCTGACCTGGCAAAGTTTTTCAACTTACCGACAATTCTGACCACAAGCTTTGAGCAAGGCCCCAACGGCCCACTCGTGCCAGAACTCAAAGCGATGTTTCCAGATGCTCCATATATTGCTAGACCCGGCCAAATTAACGCTTGGGACAACGCCGATTTCGTCGCTGCAGTAAAGAAAACGGGACGCAAACAATTGATTATTGCCGGAGTAGTTACCGACGTTTGTGTTGCCTTCCCCGCTCTTTCAGCTATGGAAGAAGGCTTTGAAGTATTTGTTGTCACCGATGCCTCTGGCACGTTTAACACCACAGTGCGCGATGCAGCATGGAGTCGCATGACTCAAAACGGTGCGCAATTGATGAACTGGTTCAGTGTTGCTTGCGAATTGCACCGCGACTGGCGCAACGATATCGAAGGGCTTGGCGCCTTGCTCTCCAATCACCTACCGGCCTACAGCAATTTGATGCAGAGCTATTCGCAGAAGTAAGTGCGGGCCTTAGGGCAAGCAAGTCTTAATTGCTTCTCTCACCTTCTTTGTGTGCTCTTCACCGATCGGGAAATAGTTGAATCTAGTCGCTAGATAATTGCCGTTCTTAATTACAAGAATCTGAGGCATACCGAAAGAATTCGGATTGATTTGATCTGCGGTTTCTATCTTGAGAAGTTCATATTGAGCGAGGGAAGCGTTTTGAGATGCGATTTCGGCTTTGTGCTGCTCAAGCAAATCTTCGACCTCTTGAGCGAAGTCTTTTGTCGGTGCTTTACCATTTAAACCTGATGACTTTCTCGACGGTTTTGAGTACTTTGAGTCTCGTACCTCAGCCTGAACTTTCTCTCTCGTGCCAGATCGCTCCTTGCCATAGGCCATAAGGTCCGAAGTAAGCGTTACTACCTTAATTGCAACCTGATCTTTGGGAAACAGGCTACGAAGCTTTATCAGGCCCCTCATTGTCAAGCTGTCATCCTCATTAACGAATGCCAGCACCGTGACTGGTGCTTTCGACTCTTCGCGGGCTGGTGAAGAAAGCTTAAAACCCTGCACAAAGCTATCTGAAAGCTTCCTGTTTTCAGCGATGATCGGCAACTGACGTCTTTCATCGATCCTGGCAGCCTCTAGCTGCGGCTCAAGATCTATAGGTTGATTATTGAGGTGGCGCCAATAACTAGTGATGATTATATTAGACATATTTTCACCATCGGCGATACCAAGTTTATTGAAGTATTCAACCAAGGGAGAATGATATCGCAACTGCCACATGTTACGCAGGTCGCTGCCAAAGCCAATGCCGCACATTCCACGAGTGTACTTATGCAGCTCTTCCTTCGGACATTCACGAAACTTCTTGACATAACCTGGATCATAGATCCTAGTAATCTCAGCAAAACAGTCTTCAACTTTCTGGAGCCTAACTTGATCCTTCCAGGGATTTCCAGAAGCCCCACCAGCAAAGACAACCGCCGAAGGCTCAAAATTTAGACTTAATAACCGAATTGAATCATCGGCGTAGTTATTAACAGCAATTGACTTTCCATCCGGACTCCAGCGCGGAGGCAGAACATCAATAATCTTTTTGCTGCCCAAATAATTTCCTGTCTGCGCGTCGCAAATTGCTAGCTGGCTATTCCCAGCGAGCGCCAAATAGCGACTATTAGGCGACCAATGAAAAGTAAAAATCCCGTTGGGCTCGGCTGGAATTACCAAGACTTCACGCATAGACTCAACACTATAAATGTGTAGGTCAGGCTCACTGCCCTTATACGCAATGTAGCGCCCATCAGGCGACCACTGAAACTTAGCATCAGCTCCTCCAGCAATAGGTATTTGCGCAAGCTCTTTAGAAAAGTCGCGATTCATCAGATGCAAAGCTGAATCGCTATAGGCAAAAAGACTTTTAGCGGATGCTGACTTTGACCAAGCAGCCGCACCAAAGCCACCGCTTGCCGAGGCTTTGAAAACAATCTTGTTATTCTTCCAGTCACAAACTCTTAGCTCGGTGCTCAAATCATCCTCTTCATCTATGCCTCCAATGGCAACAACTAAGGTGCCATCGGGTGACCAATTGAGCGAGTCACACTTCCCTGCCAAATCTGGCAGCGTATAAACCTTAGAGCGGCTGGCTATACTCCACACGCCTACACCAGCAATCTCAGCAGACGCAAGAAATTTGCTATCTGGCGACCAAGAAAGATCTTGGCAAAAACAATTTTGTCGTTTGACTGGAATCTGCAAAATCATCTCATTCTTCACAGCCGAAAATATCCCTGGACCGACGAAGCTTCCGGCAATCATTCTGTCATCGGGCGACCAGATGGCATCGCGCCAAACTTGAGGTATAGACACTGGCAAGCGCTCGAATGTATCAGCATTCAACAAAACAGTGCGAGAACCGCTCAATCGAATACGCACAGGTAACTTCTTTAGTGCAGCAAACGGTCCCCCAACACGGGCAGTTCCATTCCAAACCTCATGCCTTTTGAGAGGGACCTCAGTGATGTAACCCTTGGTATTAATCTGCCCAGTCGGCGGCCAAACAACAGTGAGATAACGTCCACTGTTCGACCAGACAGGCAAGCTATTCCATTCCTCCACTGGAACCTTCGAGTCGTATACAACTTCATTACGAGGAGGTCCAAGCTTAGAGTCATAAGTAATAATTTTGCCGAGAGCCGGAGGCATCACTAATGCACAAATAGCCGTCAAAAATGCCAACGGAGAGAAACAACCTCGCAAGCAGAAAGGCAAGATATTCGATACCTTGATAGCGTCTAGCAATCGCCCTTTGGTGTGTCTCGACATTGGTAGTTACTTCGATAAGATTGCCAGATATTAATGCCTGCACTCAAATGGCACACTGGTAGAAGCACTAATGCACATGACCAAGATATAGAGCTTTTAACGAGCTTTAGCTAACAGAGGCAATTCACTCACTATTGCATCCCAAGGTACACATAATAGCTGCTCATCCGTCAACTCAATCAAGCCCACCTGGAGCAGCTCTTTGACGTCTGTATGAACGTTCTTGTAATCGCGATGTAACTCGGCAGCTAACTTGCGGATACTCAAAGGACCAGATGACCGAAGATACTGAAGCAGTTCAAAGCGCTTAGGCGACAAATACTGAAAGAGTGTGGCCATATCTTGAAAATGTAATCGATTGATTGGCCCCTCCAAAGAAAGACCTTGCTCTGCACGTTTCCAGGCTTTTACAAAGCCTGCTGAGACTTTTCGTGCGCCAGCTATACCCACAGCTAGTTCTTTCTTCTGCTTACTCAAGGCGCTCACCTCGTATCCCTTCTACATCTCTGATGAAATCGGCCTGCAGTGTCTCAACATCCACAAACTGATAAGGCTCTTCTAGTCCATTAATATGACGGTGGTCTCCTTTGCCTGCCTCATTGTCGTATCTCACCAGAGTTTCGCCGGCCCGACCATAATGGAGTCGATACTTCAAGGCGTGAGGCCTTTCAATAGACTTACTAGGGAGCCGCCAAAGCACCATCTCTAAAATGGCGCCATCCGCGAAGACGAACTTATCTCTAAAAATCAGCGTTGCCTTCATTAGACCACAATACCATATGGTGCAATTACCACCGGTAATAATTAACAAAAAACGAGTGGCTGCACCCAGTCGTAGGCAATTTAAAATGCTGCAACTAGTCAATTGGTGGGCTTAGCTGGGGGCGCGGTGCTGACGCAGGGCAAATTTGGGTATGACTATTTTTGCTAGGATGAAATTCATGGTTCTTTTACCAAGTCGAGATTCGAGAAGCATTAAATGCGCCGCAAAAACACTCTTTCACTACCGCTTCTCTTGTCGCTTCTTTCAGCGCTTTCAGTAGCGACCGAAATCTCCTTTGCTGGCGCCAGCTATGCAAGCAACGGCGTCACAGACTACTTTCCGCCTCCTGTAACAGTCGTACCAAATCAACGACCGCTAACTTCAGGTGTTAGCAGCACTGGCCCCTTGCAAGGCGGCATCAAAAGCGAAACACAACTAAATCCATCACTACGGCTCTTTCCTCAGTTTCAAGGTCAAGTCAACGGCAATGGCGCCTATGGTCGGCCATTGTCGCCCCTTAGAGATTCATACACTCCAGAACAAATTCGGGGCAACGTACACACCGGTGGCACCAATGGTGGCATAAGCGGCGGGCCAGTGGAACTGCTCGGCGACACAGCCAGAGGTGGTAACGGCAGAATGTACGGGTTGATTGCGCCCATATCTTCCTATACCAGCACGCCGGCTCACGGAGTAGTCAACTATATTCCAGGCTCAAATGTCACATCAATATTTAGTGGCAGTAACAGGTCAGTTGACACCACACCGAGTCACTACCAGACAGTTGGTAGAGGCGTAACAGTTCTATCTCCAGAGTTAGCAGTTTCATCTGTGCCAGTTCCTGTTACTGCGCAACCGACCACATTTTTTGGCGGACGCATGGTAGGCTCTGCCTTAGGTGCGCTAACAAGTGCTATTCAGCCGGCACTGCAAATGATTGCGCCAGGAATATACACAGTTAGCAATTTACGAACCAGTCTTCCTCAAGTTGAAGAGACTCATTACATCACCAGACACGGTATCACCACGGCACCAGGTTACGAAGTAACCATTACGCCACCAGGCCAAAGTAAAGAGACCCTGGGCGGCCGCTGGTCAGCCAATCAGCCGACACCAGTTAGCTTGAGCGCTGTGCCAGGCACTCTGCAATCGCAGCGGATTTTCACACGGATAGAACCAGTTAGTGAGATGGCGAGAACCCGTGTACTCACTCAGTTCCAAGCACCACCTTGCGACACTTGGCCGCAATGGTATCGCGCCGTAGCTAAGGCAATCTACACTCGCTGGCAGACAGCCGATGTCTGTCCAGGAACAGCAAAACTTGAAGTGACAATCAAACCAGATCACGACATTTCAGGCCGAGTTGTCGAATTCATTCCTGCCACCGATGTTGAACGCAATATACCAAGAGAAACAGAGTTCAGAGAAACAGCTGTGCAGATTGTTGATCAAGTGGGCTTCTTTGAAATTCCTGATTTCCCCAAGCCACCAGCCAATCAAGTTACCTTTGATATTGACCTCAAACGCACTGTTGATGGTCCAACTGGTGTTTCAATTGTGGGCGTACCTGCGAAGTAAGGAAAAATGGATTAGTTGAGTCGCAGCACTAATGCTTGTCTCGGCCAAATCGGAATTTCATATACTCTGACACAGTCATACCATGAACCTTAGCCGCTGCCTCATCAAGATATTCTGACGTAGCGGCACCACCCCGCGAAATGCAGTAAAAGAACTCGATGGTATCCAAGGCCTTGTTTTTTGGTCCTTTGATTACTTGGTCAATGCAAACCAAAGTGAAGTCAAGGCATCCAGCGGCTCCGTCGTCCATTTGACATTTACAATAAGCACTGGCTGCAATATCTGTGAGAACATCAATGTCGCTAACACCGTTCAACAGCGGACTAGCGATTGCAGTCCAATCTGCACCACGCGACCCAAGTTTCGCAGTTACTAACTCTGCTTGATTTAAGTACAAATCCATAACCTTAAGCGCCTGACCCTGTCGTGCAAGTATCTCACTTCGCTCACTGGAACAAGAGATTTCGGTACGCTTCATAGGACAGTTGAATTCCTTCAAAAGAAACTGAGCTTGGCTATCAGACTGGACGCTCTTTCTCTGAGTACAATTTCGATACAAGCCCTTCCATAAAGCCATATCAGAAGCTGGCATGAAGGAGTAGATGCTCATTTTCATCTGTGCCGCTAGAGCAATATCAAGCAAGACCTTAGGATCACTAATATCACAGACAAAAGGCGCGGTCTCTACCGTCGACTGCTTCTCGGACAAAACTCTCGCATCCTTTCGAGCGGCCAAAAACTTTAAGAACTGACCAATTATTCTTTGAGAAGTTTTCATTTCCCCGATGGCCCTCAGAGCAACTTTAGTTGCCACGCCATCCGGCGCTGCAAGAACCTTTGACGTAGCCGGTGCGCCAAGATCGGTATCCCACGGTATTGTCATCCACGGGCTACTTTTCTCGGTCAGCAACAACTTATAAATACGACTGTATTCCTTCTCATCTTTCTTCCAGTGTTCTTCATTCCAGAACTTGCGACCAATCAAATATTCTTCGCCCATCTGCTGCCAACTGCTGTAAGTGCTCTGCAATCTTCTTGCTACAGGCAGAAGCAAAGCATTGGCCTCTTGCTCGCTGACAAAACCAAGCCTGAAGCCCCAACGCACAAGGCAAACATAACGACAAAGATCCCAGGCAAGAATGCCCCTAGGTCCAAACTCTTTACCGTATTGCTCGACAAGAGACATGCGATTACTAAAGTCACCACCAGTAATATCACTAGCAACGTCCAACAGTTGGTCTAGTTGCATACCATTGGTCTGATATTTCACGTACTCTTTCCAAGTGTGATTAAAGCCGCCGTCTCCCCGCAGGGCTTCTAGCTGGTCGAATAATTCATCACGAGATTCAATCCCCCACCATTCCGCAAGAGCCTCGCGTTCAGTGTCGTTGTTCTCCTCTGTCGCAGCATCGCCTCGCAATGAATTGCAACCTTCATCATGGTTGGTAAACATCAAAGCTGAGCAGGCAAGAGCCCAACGCACTGGCAAAGATACACCGTGGGCAGCATCGTAATCGAGGTCATCGAGAGTGAGAAATGACACTTTATACCAATCAGGCTCGGGAGCATAGCGAGCGGCTAAATTCAAATCAGCCCGAGCTTTAGCTAAGTTACCCATCGCTTTATAGCAATCAGAGCGCGCACTGTAGGCTTCGTGATCTTTAGGGTCTAAGGCAATCACTTTATCGTATTGCTTGAGGGCTAAACTTGGATTGCCGACATCCCACAAATAACCGGCGATAGTATTGAACTCATAAACCGAAGAAGCTGGCAAACTCAAGGCTATTCCGAGGTCAGCTTGGGCTTCTTTGGGCAGATTCAGACTTTGCTCTGCTCTTGCTCGACATAAATACAAAGGAGCATACTTAGGTGCGCGACTAATTGCCTCAGTGGCATCCATTCTAGCCTTGGCAAACTCTCCCTTCCTTCGATAAGCGCATGACCGACCATACCAGTGCACATAATGCTGAGGGCCTAAACTGATAGCTTTGGTATAGTCTGCAATTGCCTGATCATATAAGTCTTTTGCCAAATACTCATTGCCGCGATCATTGTATGCTTCTTCCAAACGCGGATTCAATTCAATCGCTCGATCGTACTCGGCAATGGCCTTGTCTTCTTCAAATTCAGCCGAATAGACAGTCGCGAGACCATAATGAGCATCAGCAGACTTATCATCAGCAGCCAGCTTATTGTTGAACAAGGCGGCGGCTTCCTTTATTTTGCCAGCGCGACAAAGAGCTACACCTTGCTCGCGCAAAGCATGATTTTCTTCAACCACAGGTTGCGTGCAGGCACACAGAGAAGAGAAAGCAATCCAGGTAGCCCAAAGGGATAAGATCTTAGTCGCAAAATTATTAGACACCGATACCCGCACCTCTTCTATTTAACCTTGCTAGCTCGCAGCCGCCTCAACTCTTCCCGTACCCGAGCAAGCTCTTCACCCGGTGTGGCCGCCTTTTTAGTATGCCTGGTTTCAGGCGCCTTAGTCATGGCGGCAATCATGCCGCGACGCAGACCAAAAGAAACAAGTGGATCAGATGTGATACTGCTGACGATATCGTATTGGGCACCAAGAGTAGTTAGCTCGTCGTCCAAAATCTGGGCAAGCTCCTGTCCTGCGGCATCATCACCTAATTGCAAGAAGAGAAACTGGGCCTCTTGGGGAGAGCGAACTCGCTTAGAGGCCGCAATCAAAATGTTCTCGATCTCGTCATTGGAAACCAGGGCATCGGTAATCACAACTACTAAAAGCGGCTTGCGATTGGCATTCTTGAAGTGCCTGTCAATCACTTCATTGAGCGGAGTAGCTAAATTAGTACCACCACCCGGGTGTCGATTATGCAAGAATTGGCGAACATTGGCAGCAGTGCAATTGGTAAAAATCTCATGATTACTCTCAAAAGTGCAGAGAGTAAATCCGCCACTACCAAGTCGCTCAGCTTCTTTGGCCAAACTGACAATTTCTTTGCTACACCACTCCCACTTTGTCATTGGTGGAGAATTCAGCTTGTCGTCCATCGAGCCCGATGAGTCGACCATAACGACGATTTCATAATTTTTCAAAGTACGCCAATCAACCGACTCAGTGGCCGCAGCAGCTAGAACTCGCGCTGCTTCTAGCTTTCGCTCTTGCTCAGGAGAAGTGACAGCAGCGGAAAGCTTTAAATTCGGATTTTTTCTTGCCGCTTCGCGAGCAGCATCAGCTGCCAGATTATCAGGAGTGTACTGTAAAGCCACAGTGTATTTCTTACCAGCACGCTCGATAGCTAGAAACATTTTGTTCTGACCAATCTGACCGTTGAGGACGCGATCACCTGCTGCTAAACCAGCATAGGCAGCGGCGGAACCCATTCGCACCTTTTCAATAACAGTGGGCAGTTTATTGTCTTTTATGGTTATTCCAGAAGCAGCGCAGGCACCAGCCAAAACATTGACCTCGCCCGATAGCGTTATTGAACTGCTCGTTGAAGACTTTGCAGACGCGCTAGTTTTTGACTGCGGAGCTGAATCCGCTGGAGGTGCCACAACAAACGAGCCGAAAATGGAGACTGAAACTACCAGAAGGCCAAGCACCAGCGCTAACTTCATTTAGACTTACCCGAAGCAACGGCGTGTTTTTTCGGTTTCGCGCTGCTACCAAGCGACAAGGCAGTAGCGCTCATTGACTCAGGCAGTGGCTTAACTGGTGCTTCAACCTCATCAGAGTAGTTTATGTAGTTCTTTACTTTGCTAGAGCTCAGCGATGGCATCACCCGAATTGTACTCTTGCCACAGTTAGTCTGACTCAAAGCGTTAGCGGCATGATTGCGCAGGTCGGCGACCTTGCGAAAATACTCTTCATCGAGGGCTCGCAACTCTCGCTGGTAAAAGTTAGCATCACTGGCGCTCTGCTGATAAGAAGTCGGTGAATAGTCTCGCGGGCTATGACGCATGCGAGAAGAATAGCGTTCACTCGCCAGCCTTTTCGCCTGGGACAACTCATCTCTGAGCTTACTTTCAGCCTGATTCTGCTCGTCGGTTATTCGCTTCTGAAAAGCATTCAACTCAGTTTCTTTCTGATGCGCTGGCGATTTCAATGCCGCAGCCAAGGCAGCTTCTTTCTGCTGCAGAAGCTTCTCAAGACCCTGCCTTGAGAATTCTTTGAGTTGCTCAGAGGCAGTACCATTCAAACACTGCCGGTACTCAAAAATGGCTTCTTCGGCTTTGCCCAGCTTAGACAAAGTGTTGGCCAAATAATATCGAATTTCCATGTCGGTTGGCTGCAGCGTCAACGCCAACCGGCCACTGGCCTCGGCCAGCTTAAAATCGCCATGATTGTACTCAGCAATGAGCTTCTTCTTAGCACTACCAGCTTGACCAGCTTGACCAGCACTACCAGCGTGATCAGCACTATCGACGCCGCCAGCAGCAAAAGACTGCGACGTTGCAGCAGTGATGGTTATCACCACCGCCAAGCAGCACAGCCTAAATTGTCGAGCGAAGCCTTGAATCATCAATTTATCCAATTAATGATCTAAGTTTACCCCGCCCGACAACTTTGGATCTCGATTTAGTGTCTGACTACTCTGTGGTTCCAGGTTTGGGTCTTCCAGGTCTTTACTTTAGGCCTAGGGCGAACGGCTGTCCTCTGCACAGTGGTCTTAGAGCGATTTGAAGCCGTAGTTGTGGTCACTGGCACACTTGGGGCAACCCTTGACTGAGTGGTGGTTGTGCTAGTGCTATTTCCCGGTGCGAGACTGCTGCTAGCTGACGAAGATTGCCTATCAACCGTAGCCGATTGGCTCGAGTTGGAAGTACCAGCCTGGGTGGAGTTCTGCGAACTAGAACTAGTCGTGGTGGTCGAACCCATGGGCGGCGCTTCACTGCCGCTTTGAGTCTGAGCCATACTACTCGACTGTGTTTCACCAGCGTAACAGGTGAGAGTACCAAGTGGCACTGCGCACAAAGCGGCAGCCAGGGCGAATGCCTGCTTCAAATTCGACATGATTACTTTTCCTCTTCATTCTGTGGTCTGCCAGCTGACGGGAGCGAAGAGTGAAAGTTCCGTTTTAGCTCTCAGTTAACGTTTTCAGCTTAGCAAGGCCCTTAGCGAAGTCCTTTCCGCACATCTCATCCATGTTGCAGAAGATCTGCATCACTTTGCACATGAAGGGAGCATCGCCACTCATAGCCCAAGTAACCTTGGTCATATCGCCTTCAGGTACAAAGGAGAAATTGACCTTATTGTCGCCCTTGAATGGCTTAAGAAAGTGCAAATCTATTTTTACATTGGAAGGCTCTGCCACCTCAGCAATTTCCATACTGCCTGAACCTACTTCATCATTGCCATCCCAAGCATAAACAGCGCCTTTGCCCTTCTCAGCTCCACTAAAGGTGCGCTTCATCTTAGGATCTTTTTCTTCATAAGGAGACCACTGCGTCCAGTTATGCAAATCATTTACCATACCAAACAGCTTTTCAGGAGAAGCCTTAATCACGGCCGAACGTTCAACGGTGAATGTATCTGGCTTGCTTGCGGCCATGCCTAAAATCACCACCAGCGCCAACCCGACAAGGGCGACAGCACCTATTGCTATTTTCTTGATCATCAGTTTCTTCCTCAAATAACTTCAATTAATTCAGTGGCCGATTGAGCTGAGTACGCCATTGACTTGGATCGGGGCCAGACTCTGGGCCAACCATATAAACCTCCCAGAGGTCTTCAGCAGATTCATGACCTTCGGCCTCAATCCATTGCAAAAACTCGCCCCAGGCCTCACCAAGACCTTCATATCCGCCCTGATAAACAGTGCGAGCGACAGTATGCGCAGGCATTTGACCCGCCTTAACGCGTCCAACTGGTGTTACCGGTGATGCCACAGGAACGCAAATTTCAAAATCGAAAGTATCATCTGGCCTCTTTAAGTGGTGCGTAAACCAGGGGCCAGTGGGCTTCATCCCCTGGGCAGCAAGAGCCTCAAAAATCTCCATTATGCCAGGCCCCATAACCGTTTGAATCTCTGCTCTGGGAACTACAATATGAATGCAGGCAGTCTCTTGCGCAGGGGCATCTACCACTACAGGTGTTTCAATCATCTAAAAATTTTCCTCTCTCTATTTGAGCTTTGCCACTAGGGCCGCAAGCTGATCTGTAGCTATACCCCAACCTTCATAGAAGCCCATTTTCTCGTGAGCTTCGCGGTCAGCCACTGTCCAATGCAACACGCGAGCAGTGTATTTAGTTTTGCCTTCATGCTCTTCAAAGGTAAGAATGCCAGTCATGAACGGCTTTTCAGATGGCACCCAAGCACTGGTATAAGCATCAGTAAAAACTAAACGCTCATTCTTCACGACTTCTAAATAGATGCCCTTATTGGGAATCTGTGTGCCATCAGGAGCCTGCATCACAATCACATTTGAGCCACCAGCGCGCAAATCTACTTCCGCAGATATGGTCTTATATGGTGGTGGCGTAAACCATTGAACGATCAAATCTGGCTCAGTCCAAGCTCTAAATACCTTTGATGGAGGGGCATCAATGATGCGGGTCAAAGTTAACTCGCGCTCCATATTGTTGGCAGTCTCTTTGTGTTCGGGTACCGTCGATGTAGTTTCTGACATGGTCACTCCTTATTGGTGTTCAAACAAAGACTCTAAATAACGACGCAAATGCATCATGCTTTGCACCGCAACCTCTGGGCTTTGCTTAGCTTTGGCAAAAATAAATGCCCCTTGTATAACTGATTGAATGAAATAGCCGACGCTCTCAGACGTCCAACTAGCCTTTGGTGCGTAGAGTAACTTAGCGTCCTCAATATCGTGCGCCAATTCTCTTACATGGGCTGTCATCCCGGCATCACAGGCCTCACGCACACCGGGATGGGTTGCATAAGCTTCTTGCACCATGGTGCCGAGCAAGCAGGTGTACTGTGAGATTTCAGCGCCCAACATGGCGATGCGAAAATCGATGTAGCCCAAAAGGCGATCACGTGGATCTTCAAGAGCTTGATACGGGGCGGCTGCAAAAATCTGCACAGCCATATTGCTAAATTGCTCAGCAGCAGCAACGCCAAGCTGGTCTTTGCTTTCAAAATGATGGAAGAAGCCGCCTTTGGTTACACCTGCGGCCAGGCAAATGTCGTCTACGGTTGTGGCGCTGTAGCCCTTGGCGCGAATCAGATCACGAGCGGCGTCAAGCAGCTTGGTGCGGGTTTCAAGGCTATTGCGGGTGCGGGCCATTGGTTAGGTAAGTAGGCAGGTAAGTAAGTAGGTAAGTAAGTAGGTAGGCATATCTCTTTTTTGAAATTTGGATTAGGCCCAAAATTCAGTACCGACTAGTTGGTATGTAATTTAACAGAAAGAAGCGGGTGCGTCAAATTGACTATGTAAAAGATGTAAAAGATGTAAAAGATGCAAAAGATGTACAGAATTTGCAAGATTTGCAACTTGCTTAGGGGTTACCCCACTGCGCCCTCAAAATGCCAATAACTGCAAGTTATCTTATTGGAGTCGAGCACTTTGCAACCGACCGCCCAAATTACTACTTAATTAGCATCCTTTCAAACAGTCAGCCCTGCCAAAGGTGAAACTCAATGGTTAGAGTCAACAATCTAGCAAATGATGCTGCTTCGGACCAAGTCAAAGCCACACCAGACGCACAGTCTTTCGCTAGCCCTATTGATCTCTTTAGAGGCGACAACTCTTGCTCACGTGGTGGCAGCCTGCCACAAGGGTTCGATAACAATTTTTCGATCAACGGTCTGGATACCGGCAAAGGTGCAGGGCTAAAACTGATAGACAATATGCCAGTGCTGCGTTTTGACAGCAAGGGTTTCGACGACAATATGCCCGTACTGCGTTTCGACAGCAAGGGCATTGACGACAACATGCCTGTTCTTCGCGCTGACGGCAAGGGCTTAGACGACAACATGCCTTTTCTGCAATTCAGAAGCGATGACATTTACGGCCTCACCCCGTCAGCAAAACCAGATTGCTTTATCGACCTCGGCATTCCCGACGATATCACCGGAAATGGCAATCCATCGATTGATTTCAGAATTCCCCAAAATGGTTGGGCTCCTTATGAATCAGAAGACTCAGATCGGACGGACAGAATAGTCCCAGACGAAGACATTGAAATGATCTCCCGCCCCAGAGGCAGCGCTGGCTACGGCGACGATACAACAAGCCGCGGCCCTAGCGACAGCCTTCCTGCGCTACCACTAGAAGGCAAATCGATTTTAGAACTTGATCCTAAAATCAATCCGCGCCTCGGATGCGCTTTAGCTGTATCAGGAGCATTGCACGAACTAGATCCAAGCTTCCCTATTACTAACAACAATAAGCAACTTGCCCAACTCTTGAAACTACACGGCTATGAAGCTGTTCCGCAAGATGGTGCATTGAAAAGTGACAGCGTCAACCCCGGTGATGTACTGATTGGCCAACGCCCAGACGGAATGCCCGGTCACGCTGCCATTTACAAAGGCCAGGGCAAGATCTACGAAAACAATAGCGACACTGGCACCATCATCGGTGACGGTAGCCTTGATCGTTTTAACGACAAAATGCACGACAAAGATGGCCGCTGGAATAAGAACGGATTCTCTGACGTGATGGTCTATCGCAAGGTGCCAGTGGTTGGAATGGCTAACTATTAGAAAAGCTTGGTTCAGACTGAATCGAATAGATCACGTTGACTTCTGACGAGCTGCAAGATACGCTCGATAAATGGACGATCGCGAGATAATCACTATTGAAGCGGACAAACGCGGCGGCCGCCATCAGCGTTCTTTTTTGCCTATGCCGCTGAAAGCCAATGAAAAGTAAAAGAGAATCAGAGGTCGCAGAAAAAGACAAAACCAGGCCTGAGGCAAGCCTGCTCGAACGACTTGAAACATACGTCAAGTCAGTGTTCATAGTACTCTCGCTTGAAAGAGAATTGGATCAAGAAATAAAACGCTTCCAAAAAGCAGCTCAGACGAGCGCTGTATCGGATCTAAAGAAGCGACGGCTGCCACGAAAGAATGAGGACAAGAAAACAGCCAAGTCTTCCAAGAGCACCGCGACTAGAAGTCTGCCAAAAGTATTGACGATGGAAGGGCAGCCCAGCCAGGCGATAAATATACTCAATTTCTACAGTGAATCTAAGTCACAATTAGCCAGACTCGAAAGAGCGATTTGGCGCTGTCTAATTCCAAACCAAGAAGACCTCGCAATGATTGCAGAGCGAGAATTGCAAACTCATACACTAAAGGTAGATGCTTGCAAAAGACTTATCAAGAAGGCCTGCACAAAAGAGCAAGAGTTTAGGAGCAAGGCACAAAAGGCGAGAAGGGAAGCAGACAAGATTATTCGCCGAGCAGCTCGGCAGAAAAAAGCAAATCATCCAATTATTAAGCAGGCGGCTGAGATTCAGCAACAAGCTATAAGGTCAGATCGCAATGCATCAAAGAATTTGGAACTACAAAAGCACAAACTTGCCCTACTAGAAAGAAAGTTGCTGAGACTGGAGACGGAAGACCTTGAGAAAGGAATAGAACTAGAAAAACGACTAGCACTAGCATCCGCTGTGCGCAAGGAGCGAGCCAATGGCATCATCAAAAGTAGCGGCCGCTCCATAGAGGCTACCGAACAGGCAATAGCTAAGGCCGAACAAAAGATCTTAGATAGAGAGGAAAGACTTACAGAAGCACTTAAAATAAATGGAGGCCGTATCACACTCTCGCCGACAATGTTTATGCCGATGGAGAAGGACATTGAGAGACGCGAAGAGCTGGCAAAAGCCTCCTTCGAAATAATTGCAAATCTTCCTGCGGTTGAAACAAAGTCTATGTCTACTGCGCAAACAAAAAAAGCGCTTTCGGATTTTAGCCTAGCTAACAAGGAAATGGAAAAGTGGTGCGTCAACCTACTGATTACCGAGCACGAGACAATCAAAGTTCTAGCAAAGTACAGAGAGAGCGCTACGGTTTGGAAAGAACGACAGATGATGGCCGAACTAAAAGAAAATACAGCTCTGGCAGAAGAGGCAAAAGCACGAAGAATAGGTGTCCTAAATGCTTACCTGCAAGAGGAAAAATCACTTGAAGATATCAGAACCATCAAAGAAACGGTTCAGCACAGACTAGAAGAGATAAACTTGGTACAGGCAAAGCTGGCAGAGCGTTTAGCCGAACTTGAACAAAAAACAGAGCAATAAACCAATGCCAATTGATTTACAGGCCCGCTATCTAGGCTCACTCCTCGGAATGGCTACAGGAGACGCTGTAGGGACAACCTGCGAGTTCGCCAGACCAGGCACATTTAAACCGGCTGCCTAAGCGCCGTCAATCTTGGCAATGATGCAGACAAATCCAAGACCCGGCATAGAGGCTAGTACATTCACGTATTTACTAGTCTCCAGAAGAGCCTTAATCTATGAAAACAAACGGTTACCCCCGACCGAGAGAAGAATTAAATGACAGACTTCAATGCCATTTTCCAACCACAAACTGATGCCCAAATTCAAGCTGCTAAAAATAGAGATGCAACAAATCAGACAAGCCAACAGCTCTACCAGTCGCTTGAGAGAGGCGACTTCTCTACCGCAGGTAAGATGCTTTTACAAGCCGGTTCGTGCCAATGGGACTCAATATTGAAAGGTGACGCAGCCAAACAATCGGATCACAGCTACAGATTCCCAGCGCACCTAAGCATGGGAAAAGACCAAACTAGCATCGAAATCATAGAAAGATTTCCTGGTAACCACAAAAAAGCAGATACCTTTGTGCCGCGCCTCACTGTAACAGACGACAACTGCGACAAAAAACAAAAAAAATAGATTTGGCACCAGCGGCCTGCTGATCGAAATGAGCTATCCAGCTGCTGACAAAATCTTCTTCACTTTGTTCCTTGCACAATAGCAGCGCTAAAGGCTTTACTGATAGCACTAATATACGCTCCCTGCGTAATACCAAGCAGCAAGTTCAACAACATCAAGCTCAAAAACCAGGCGAATAGCATAAAAGCTACTTGACTGCGAAACCACCTGCTGCTAAAGAGCAACACGACCAAAGGAGTCCAATAGTAATAGAGATAAACCGGCCCCCAGCCATTGTCGCGAATGAAGGCAGCAAGTGGCGGACAGACACACACAATAGAAAGCAATCCGAATAGCAGCCAGATTGAATTGAGTGGATAGAACCAAACAAATCTAGCGAACCAGACCGGTGGTTCGTCTAAAAACTCTCCAGCACGCAGAAAGAATGTCCTAACCTACTTTCTCCTCGACAATCGACTCTACTTTCTCAGTATAGAAGCCAATGCGTTCTTTTAGCTCGGCAACAGCCGCATGTGGAGTCTCAAAAGAAAAGGCCGCATTCGCTGAACTGGCGTCGCCGCTCTTGAGATTGAAGTACGAGACGTCGCCTTTATATGGGCAATAGCTAGTCTTCTCACTACGCTCCAATAATTCCATCTTAACGTCTTTGCGCGGGATAACAAAACGCTCAGGGCTGCTAGGCTGCTTTAGAATAACGGCCTCAGTGGTATCGGCCACAACTACACCACCGAACTTAACGACGACCCGCGAAGGGCTGTGCTCGACAGTAATTGGGTGGCTTGGCCCAGGTATTAACACCATCTTGTCGCTCATTTATTACTCCATTGCTATCTAATTCTAATTAGTTCTATTTACAAGCTCTTGCTGCTAATTGCTACTAATTGCTGCTAGCGCTACTAAGAATATCTTGCAAGGCAGCCAATAGCTTATCGTTTTGCTCTTTTGTGCCAACAGTTATCCTAACTCTAGCAGCCAAACGAGGTAGATTCCACCAGCGCACTAATATTGAGCGACTCTTTAACTCGTGGTAGATTCTCTCTGCACTTGCCCCAGCCGGGACTTCAGCCAAGAGAAAATTAGAATGAGACCTAGGCATACTAAATCCCAAGGCCTCAAGAGCTGAATACAAACGCTCTCGTTCTGAGCAAACACTACTCCAAGTAGAGCGAGCATATTCTTGATCTGCAAGTGCTGCTGTGGCCGCGGCAATCGAAACCACATCACAGGGATACGAATCGCGCACCTTGACCAATTCCTTTAGCAAAGATGCCTGTCCAATGGCATAGCCGAAACGCAAGCCAGCCAGCGAATAGCCCTTAGACATACTGCGCAGAATTACTATATTGCTATATTTATGCACCAATGGCAGTGCCGAATCATTGGCAAAATTGATGTAGGCTTCATCAATTAAAACCACTCCACGAAAATTCTTCGCTATGCTTTCAATCCTCTCCAGCGGCTCAAAATGACCAGATGGTGCGTTGGGATTTACTATCAAGAGAAGAGCAGCATCTGTAGTTTCGATACCGGCTGGCAGCTTCCACTCGGTGCCAGCAATATCGTAAGACAAGACCAGCGGTCTAGCCGCTTGTATCTTTGTCAAAACCGGATAGAGCGAATACGAAGGCTCCAAAAAAGCTACGGCGTCGCCTTCCCCAGCACAAGTGCGAATTATGACATTAAGCAAATCATCGCCGCCGTTGAAAGTCAAAATCCAATCAGCTGGAACGCCGTGCAACTTCGCCGCCTCTTCCCGAAAAATTCGGGCTGTCGGGTCCGGATAGCGTCGCACTAGCTCTGCCCCATTAGCCGCAATCGCCGCAACCGCTGCCAAAGCTTTGGGCGATGGAGGATAAGGGTTTTCGTTGGTATTGAGCTTTATTGTAGTTGTATCGCTCGGCTGCTCACCGGGTGCGTAGCCTTCAGTTTGCGCTATATCGTCTCGCACTAGATTCGTCATTTTCAGATCCTTTACCGTTTATCGAGCCGAAGTTTACCGAGGAGAATAGAAAGCGAGCGACCACAAAACAATCACCTAGTTCAATCGCGCCCTCGCAGCAGCAGCATGAGCCGTTAAGCCTTCCAGATCGGCAAAACCAGCAGTGAGCATAGATAATTCCTTGGCGGTACCGCTCAGATGCAACCAGCTCTGACCGCGCAAGAAAGTGAATGGATTCAAACCTCCAGCAAAGCGTGCAGCTCGATTTGTAGGCAGTGTGTGATTAGGCCCGGCAGCATAGTCTCCGTAAGGTACAGTAGCGTTGTAACCCATAAAGAGAGCACCATAGTTCTTCAACTGCGACTTGAGAGCAGCAGGATCTTTAACTTGCAGCTGCAAATGCTCCGGGGCAACATTGTTGGCGGCAGCAACGCAAGCTTCCAAAGAATCGAGAACAACAATGGCACTAGAAGCTAAGGCAATATCAATGTAGTCAGGCAGACTAAGGGTACTAACTTTCTCAACTATGAGAACAGCCACAGCCCGGGCTAAAGCCTCGCTGTCAGTGAGCAAATAAGAACGAGCATTAGGGTCATGCTCTGCCTGTGACAGCAAATCGAGAGCGAGCCACTCAGCATTAGCGCCGCAGTCAGCGACAATGGCTACTTCACTTGGTCCGGCCAGCATATCTATACCAACTCGTCCGTAAACTTGGCGTTTTGCTTCAGTGACGTAGGCATTGCCAGGACCGACAATCATATCAACTGATTTGATGCTCTCAGTGCCATAGGCCACAGCAGCTATAGCCTGTGCGCCTCCAACCTCGTGGAACTCGGTTACTCCAGCAAGCGAGCCAGCATATAATATTTCGTCTTTCAAACATGGCGAGACAATGCAAATGTCTTCCACGCCAGCAACCTGAGCCGTGACGGCGGTCATCAGAGCCGTAGAGGGCAGCGGATAGCGGCCAGCTGGAATGTAGCAAGCGACGCGGGCCACGGGCTTGAAATCGAAGCCAGCCTGATACTCACCACAATCAACGGTCACAGGCTTAGCCACAGCCACTACGGCCTCAGCAAAACGACGAATACGCTTCGCAGCTTCATCTAAGATATCTTTTGTTTCTTGAGGCAATCTCTCAAGCAAAGCTTGCTTGGCCACAGCATCGAGTATCACCGTTTTCGGTGCTTGGT
>CAJXZK010000043.1 GCA_913063055.1 uncultured bacterium | reverse complement strand
AAGTAAGTTTACTAGAGCGGTAGATAGCTGTTTCAGCCTGCCAACGATTCATAGAATCTCCTATTTTGTCGATCGCAGCTGGCCCCGCCAAAGAAATAAGTCTATCCATCCCGCGGTTGGCAATACTCTGGTTGCTTGAATCCTGTACTGGGTTTCCTCTACCTTGTGCCACTTGAAGCAAGGCTGCAGCAATCTTCGGGTGTAGTTCGTCAATCATCTTTTGCTGGTGGAGATTCAGAGAGTCTTTGTCATCCCAATCCTTTGTTTCGTTCAAAACAATTTTGGCACCGTCCTTAGAGGCCGCGCTCGCGTTCACACTTACAACTTCTCCTAGAACACCTGTAATCTTGGAGACTACAGAATGGATTGGGTGCTTTTCTTTTTTCGCGTCTACAATTTTTCGATAGTCACTATTCAAGTCAAGTGAACAACCTAGCAAATCTGCAACTAATTTGCCAAATTCTGCTTTCACACCAGACTTAGAGATACAGCCTGATAGTACGATGGCATTCTCCGTGTTACTCATTTGAGAGGTTTTCAAATTGGAGCTATCTGGAGTTAATCGATGGACAAGAGCGTTCTTAGCACAGCTTGGTTGAGCTTCGCTAACAAGAAGAAACAAAACGAAAAACAAGAGTTTTGTTAGCTGTCGCACTGATAAGTGTTGTATTGTCAAATTGAGCCTCATGGAAAGTGGGATAAGCTATGAAGAGACATGAAATTGGGCGGTAAGAATTAAGTAGGTGGATTATTGCAACCTTGTCGCTGTTTCCTTTTGGACAGTTTGGTAGATCACCAAAATAGTGATTACTGCTAGAAAAATAGTGGTTGTTACAGTCGTACCCAAGCCCAAACTACCACCTCTTGGTGATTGCGAAAGATAGTCACCAAACATCGCACCAAGTGGACAAGTTAAGACGTAAGTTAGCCAAAAACAGACAATAGGATTTAACTTAAGAACTAAGTGAGTGAAGGTCACAATTGAAATGAGAGTCAAGAAGCCGGCCGCAGACAGTAGATAATCTAGATTTAGTGTCTCAGCAGCAAGATCACCAAAGGCGGTGCCAAGCGCGAAGGTCAGCAAAATAGCGAGCCAACTAAATGACTCTTTGCGAAAGGAGTCAATAGAGTTCACGGAAAGAGTCTTTTCTACAACATACCAAATGACAAATGTTGCTAGCAAAGCTAAGCTTAAACCTAAAGCTGAAACAAACAGTGGCACTTTCAAATTGTCTGTAAGATCTTCGATTATCAAAGATCCTACAATGCTACTAAGAACCACTACCAGCCAATAGCAAAATGGGACATAGGTTTTCAGCATAAGTTGGCAGGACAATGCAACGAATAGAAGAGAGCCCATTACAACTTCAGTGCCATTGAGACCAAAGTGCAAAGTTGAATTTAGGAAATCGGCCGCAGTCTTGCCTACAGTAGTGCAGAGTACTTTGATAATCCAAAAGCAAATTGAGATTGGAGGAACTTTAACGGGAATTCTCGGCAATTGCAGTGACGGTTGTGAAGATTCATATTCTATTTGCAGTTCCATTAATTTCCCTCCCCCAAAGAAGGTTATTCCACTTAATTTGTCCTAGAAAAAGGATGGCAGCTATTTTCCTTATTCGGGCAATCGTGTGTCTGATGCTAGATACAAAAGAAATTCGGAGCTGAGTGATACTGCTTTAAAGCCGATGATCAAAATTGAGACGAGAAGATCATGCAATAACCGCACAGCTTTCTTGGCATGCTCCATAAGCCTTTTCTTCACATGAATGTGAACTGTCTTTGACGGCCTGTTCTAAGGCTGAATTCGTTTCGTTAACAATATCGAGATAGCATTTCTCTTGTAACGACGTCGATAGGTGCCATATAAGCTGGAAGCAAAAAGGTTTGCGTTCATGCTCTTTGACTGTGAGCTCAATGCGATTGGTAAACGAAATTGGAAGGAAAACAATTTTCTTGAGGTGATCAAACTCTAGAATATACTTATTTTGGGAACCGCTAATCGCCTGCTTTCTCCACCGATAGTATCGATCTTGCACCACCAATTCATGTTGCTGCAAAACCTCTTCAACGGTATCAGGCCAGTTTTGAAGTGTTTGAAAATTCGGCAGAGAAATATTATGTTTGAGTATTCGCATATCACAGATCTCCTTAGGCTTATCGGCATAAGACCAAAATAGAATAACCTGACCGGGTGAGGACTTGGTGAGCAAGAATCAGGCGACTATTGGCCGGGAGTTGCATTTGGAAGGCAGATTGAAACGACAGTCCCCTCCCCAAAAGTGCTTTTAACTGAAATCGCTCCATTTAAGCGCATAGCTATGGATTGAGCGATAGCCAGTCCTAAACCATTTCCACCAGAATTATGGGAACGAGCTTTGTCTGAACGCCAAAATCTGTCAAAAAGGTACGGTAGATCGATTTCCTTAACGCCAATACCATTGTCCGAAACAGTCACTTTTGTTGAGGTTCTATCTCTCTTGACGTCTAGGCTAACCGTTCCACCGATATATGAGTATTGGATTGCGTTTGTAACGACATTACTCAATATAAGTGATAAATCTCGCTTGGTTGCTGCAACAAGCATTGGTGCGCCAGAAAAATCAGCTGCTATTGATATTTTTACATCCTTGCCCTGGGCGAGTTCCAATAGCTCAAGTCTAGTGGACTCAATTGCAATGGAAACATCTACAGCGTAAGTTGATGAAGATTGGCTTTCACTCTCGGCGATTAGTAATAGATCGTTGGTTGTTTCAATAACTTGATCTGCCGCGTTTAGAATAGCTGTAAATTTTTCCAGATCTTTTTCGCGCATACCGGTGTCATATTTTAGAGCTATCGATGCATTTGTCTTGATCGCCATCAACGGTCCCTTTAATTCATGAGAGGCATCTGAGGTAAACTGCCGAAGCTTAGCCATGACCTGTTCAATTGGCAATAAAACTTGACGAACAAGCCACAGCACCAGAAGACTTGATACAGCTATGGCAGAAGCTGTGCCCGAAATAAGACCTGTGCGGAAATTATTCGCAAATTTGTCATATTCCTTGAGGACAATAGCTACCCGCAAAAAGTTTCTAATGGAACCTTGCTCTATGATTGGTCTAGTTAAAATAAGGGCGCGTAGGGAAACTTGCTGCTGAAACCCAACAGCCTTTTTCAGAGGAACAGTGACTGCCAGATTACCTCTGTGCGCAAGTAATTTACCTGAAACATCAAACCATTGGATTGTCAGATTATCGTAGCTTTCACCCATATCTCTTATATTGCCCTGCTGCAGCAGTTCAGGCATTCCTTCTTCTAATTCTCCAGCTTCAGCTTCTTCATCATCTGATTCAATTGAATTTATTACCGTATCTGCAACGTTCCATAGGCTTCGCTTCTCTTCCTCAAATAGATTGTGCATCACAAAGAAATATACTGAAACTGAGAAGGTAGTCAGGGCGAGTAAAAACACCCAAGCATTCAATATAAACAGCCTTTTTGCAGTCTTATTTATCATGACTTTTGAGTCTGTAGCCAAAACCGTAGACCGTAACTATCAAGTCCCTTGGTGCCCCGCATGCCACTAGCTTGTTCCTTAGGCCCTTGATATGAGTCTTGATCACATCTTTTGTGTTAATCTCGTCAATTGACCAAAGCCTATCTATTAATTCCTCTTTGGAATGGGTGCGCCCAGGGATCCTCATGAAGTGACCTAATATTCGATATTCAGTTGGTGTCAAATCAAGAGTTTGCTGGCAATAAGTAACTGTGCTTGCAGTTGGATCTAGAACTAGGTCGCCATAGGTTAACAAAGGGCTCCTAGTCTCAGTATTCCGTCTCAATATCGCTCTGATTCGGGCAGAGAGTTCATCGACTTCAAATGGTTTGGCGATATAGTCATCTGCACCCGAATCTAAACCAATAATCTTGCTTACAGTTTGGCCACGCGCGCTGATCATTATAATTATTGAGTTGATTCCATTCATCCTCAAATTACGGCAAACGGTGACGCCATCTATTATTGGCAGCATAATATCAAGCACGATAATATCGAATATCTCGTGGGTCGCCATCTGCAAACCCAACTGCCCATCGCCAGCAAGAGATACAACATATTTTTGATTTTCTAGATCTTCTTTCAGCGGGAAGGAGAGACGTTCATCGTCTTCGATTATAAGCACTTTCATGCATTCATGATACTTCAATTGTGGAATTTAGTGTCTTCTCTCTTCACCTGTTCTTCACCTGCTCGTTGTAGATTACTAACATCAGAGCAAGTGAGGAAGCCGTATATGTTCAACAAATTTAGTCTGTGCGTGGTTATAGCCACGCTGGTTTCTGGCTCGACAGCGGGAAGTGCACTGGCCAAATCAACTAAACTGAAGAGCAGCATTCAGGTTAGCTTTAAGCGCGGAAAAGAGTCGGCGGAGGAGACTGACACCCCCCGGCTGATCAAGCTGGCCAAAGTAACTAAAGTTCAAGCCACTAAAATAGGGCTTGCTAAGTATCGCGGAGTGGTAAAGGCTGTCAATCTTGAAAATGAAGATGGTAACTTGATTTGGTCTGTTGAAATAGATAAGCATGAGATGGAAATTGATGCTGGGAATGGAAAAATCCTCTCTTGCACATAGATCTTCTTGAGCTTGGGTGTGTCATAGCGTTGGGTGCAGAGAGGCGTGTGAACATTCCTCACCCTTTCCTCGCTTGCGTGGGATATTCTATTCTTTGACTGGCACTTGGTTCCGACAGTCAGCATGACGTATTAGAAGAATCCCAAATCAGACAATAACGTTGGTAGAGAAGAAAAAGAAAAAAGGGGTAAGACTTTTGGAACTAGCAACACAAGTTAAGCGCAAGACTCTGGCTATCTTGACCTGCTTCAATACTGTAGTTATTGCTGCGATTTTACCACCTGTTGCGTCCGCTTCCCCTGTGGAATTCAATCTTTCAACAAACGGAAAAGTATCGAACTGCATTCTTTCGTTGCCAGTGAAGAGTGTCGGGCAAGTGCTTTTATCGTCTGGTCAAGTCACTGTTGAAAATGATTCAGTGCAAGTTAGTACTGTTCCAGATTGGCTTTACGATCAGCATGTGGTATTGGAAGGCGTGCTAGTTCGGTGCAAATTGACTGAGGAAGGCACGCAACCTTTTCTCCGCGGTCTCACTTATTTTAAAAGCGGTGATTATTTGTCTAGTCTGGGCCATGGCTCCATCAATGAGTCTGTAGAAACAACAAACGGATTAGTATATGCTGGGACGATTTCTTCGGTGAGCAGCAGCTCTCTTTCAATTGAAAGCGCTAAGTCCGGCCGAGTCTCGATTGTTTCGAGCGATGTTGAAAATATACACTCGCCCTTTAGCTACTGGCTTGTTATCCCATTAGCAAACACAAAGACTGTCACCGGTACAAAGACTGAGACCAAATGCCAGAATTCTTCTGTAGCTTTTGTCTCATCCAAAGATGCACAACAAACTGCGAGTTCGTTCTCTCATTCTCCCCGGACCTCTTTTAAGCTACCAAAATCCACGCTGCTTGGCACTGAAGGTGGTATTACTCGATCTGCCATAGGGGCTATGATTGCAGGGGATGCGCTAAATACCATGGCTCCGCTTGTCGCGCTTCCGCTAACAATGACACTTGGCCAAAGGCGTGCTCATAATACAATTAACGGTTATACCAATGCTAATCGTCTTAATGACTTTGTGCTGCATATGCCAACCGTTACGCCTCCAACGGCAATGTTTTAGCCTCTATTAAGGTTGCCAAAGTAAATCCTAGTTTCCATTATTGCTATCATCGTTATGGTCTCCACTGTTGCCACTTGTTGACGGAGAGACCAAAATTGCAGGTACATCATTTCCGTATTTTTCGCCCACATAGCCAATTGCGAAGCCTAGCAAGCTACTAAGGGTGCCAGTATCTACTTGTCTACGAAACCGAATATCAACCGCCATTCCGTTCTTTCGATAAGTTGGTCTAATTGTCTTACCGCTCGAACCGACGGAATAACAATTGTAAAAAGTGTCAGGAAATCCGGCTGTTTCAGCGAAATCGGATTGATTTGTTACTGCCGGAGGAAGCCCGGTACTCTTTGGTTTAACAACAGGTCTAGCTCCAAAACCGTGGCCACCTAGGTCGGTTGGAAGAATTACCACTTTCAAAAAATCCATCGGCTCGCCCGCATGTCGCCCACCAAATTTGCAGCCCGGTTGATAGACTTGGTCTCTGATGTAGACATCAAACTTGTTGAGTAAGGTCACTTTATTGAACGGTGAGCCCGTGTTGGGGAAGGTAAATGGTCCAACTATTTGATTGTCAATTTTGCTTTTAATGGCATCGATATTTTCTGAATATAGTTGGTTCTCACCAGCTACGCTATAGTTGATTGGGGTTAAACCTTGTGATTGATAGCTAATCTTTCCACTACCTGAGTCTACTCGGTAAATGTGGATCGAGCCATGAGGAATAGGGCCGAGGTTGTAGATGGTTTTATCACCCGGTATGGCTTCTGTCTTCCAGTCTACATTTGCGGGGGCTGGTGCTACAAATTTGTAATCCGAATTAGTTATCATCGCTACAGCTGAGGAAATGTTCAATTTGGCTCCAGCTCGCCGCCACCAGTCTGCTAGAGCCTGCCTAAAGACATTGCCAGAGCTCTGGTCTAACGATGGGTAAGGCCATGAAAGATCGCTGATGTGGGTAACAGGCTTGCCAATAGGATAATCCCCATCTTTCGAACTTGAAAATGAGCAGTTGTCACCGGTGTTCAGCTGCGAATTAGTCATCATGTCGTTGGGTATTCTTATCTCTGGTGGAATACCATCCGGAAAACTAAAAGTTAGCGCACCCGGGGTTGGTTTGGGATCGACTACGTTTGCTGGTTGCGCACAAGCCACAGCGTGAAGGTTGTAGCCGTTTGGGTTCTCAACTGAGTTCAAGTGCTGATCAGCCTCAGCCTTGACTATTGTTCGAAGTTGATATGGCAGGCCGGGCACTTCAAATACCCATTGTTTGGGATCTACTAGTTGAATTGCATTGCCGATTCCAGCAAATACAAAATCTTGATTGTCGAAGGAAATATTGACGTATGATTTGTAGAAATCATTTTGCTGATATTCGTTTGCTACAAACGCTTTGCTGCTTGGGTTCGGCAATGGAGTATTCGTAGGACCACCATTCGTCAGGCTTCCCAAATAAAGCTTGAGTGAGTCTTTGACATAGCTAGATGATCCACTCATACGAATCTGATTCTCTTTGTAGGCCTTTTCTGCATTGCCGTATATGTCGATGGGGTTCCCTTGTGTATTCTTGGCTGTGTAGCCAGGCTGTATTGATTTCTCTAACTCTGCCGCCAAAGTCTTCTGAGCTGCCTTGATTTTGGTCAAATCAAACTTGATGATTTCTTTGAGATTGGCATCATTGAGTTCATTGGCAATTATTAGGTCAAGCCTGTTCGTTGCCAGTATGCTATTTATACCTCGAACTGGCACATTGTAATTGTCTCCAGCTGCTGTAGCGTCTCCAGTTGGTGCTGAATCTGAAAGTGAAATCCAGCCGCAATCATCAGTGTCTACTGCAAGCGTGCTGAGATCGCGAGCCGCTGACAGTGAGGCTGCCTCAATTGCACTCCGTTGTTCCTGGTTACTGCCGAGGAGCCGGACGTAACAGAGACCAAAGAACGCTAAAACGGTTACTAGAAAGACTGTGATTACAGTAGAAAAGACTAGCATGTTGCCAGTTTCAAGCCTATACAGATACTTCTTCACTTAGCACCTCATCATCGAAGTTGATAACTAGCTTTTTATTCGATACATACCTGTCCATTGCATTACTGCTCACCGCAGATATTTCGAGCGATACCCCGAGTAATGCTTCTCCATTACATATACCTCAAGATGGTGAGGGACTGGTGATGCTGATGATTCTGGCATGCTTTTCCTGCGTCAGGAAATTAGCATTCTCGCGCATTTGAAAATCTAAAAGATGGCACCGAAAGTAATTGCTTCGCGAGATTTCTCGTGCTTGCAAATGCTTCTCTTCTTTTGATTGAGCGTGACTTTACACAATAGTGAAATTTCGGTGAAGGCATAGAGGAAAACAGCTACATCTTAATCAAATTGATTTGATGGCGAGAGACATTGTCCTGCTCACGAAATCCTCACTTGAGGTAGCTATGCTTAACTTTGTTCAACCAGTGCCTGACGATAGGCAAATTATTAATCGGAGGAAGTTTTCAGAGTGGTAGCAAATGAATCAATTAATACAGCTTACGAGTTTGCAGGCTGTCATCTTGTGGCAAGCTATCTCGGTTGCGATAAGTTACTTCTCTCGGACAATGTAAATCTCATTGCGGCGATGAACGTAGCTATCACCAAGTGCGGTGCTACCCTGCTAGCGCAAAACTGTCATGTATTTGAAAATGGCGGCATTACGGCTGTGATGCTGCTATCCGAAAGCCATGCCAGTATTCACACTTACCCTGAACATGGTGCTTGCTTTGTCGACATCTTTACCTGTGGCTCTACATGTAGCCCTGAAATATTTGATGCAACTCTTCGTGCCTATCTTCGACCTGCCAATGTTGCGAGCCAGAAGATTTTGCGTGACCAAGTCATATGCTTCGCTCCATCGGAGCAGGCGAACAACGACCAAGTATTGTCTGTTAGCGCGGGGCAATCATTATCAAACGTCTCTACAATGTTAGCTTAAGCCGCTATAAAACACTAAATTATTAGGAGAATCCATGACTTTATTTAAAGCCAATCACATAGCACAAATTCCGTTGAAGGAGCACCACGAAAACGTAGTTTTTCAGCAAGATGGTGTAGAGTATTTCTGCGAGACTTCAGATGAATTCGATTTTTTTGGCTATTGTTTGGAAGAAGTAATAATCAATACTACTACTGAGTTTCAGAAAGTATTGATAGCTGACACTAACAACTATGGTCGCATACTTGTTCTTGATGGTGCAATTCAATCGGCCGAGGATGATGAAGAACTCTACCACGAGGCATTAGTGCAACCGGCCATGCTAGCTCACGAAGCACCAAAGCAAGTTCTCATCATAGGCGGTGGTGAAGGTGCAACACTACGGGAAATATTAAAGCACCAAAGTGTTGAAAAGGTTGTGATGGTCGACATAGACCGAGCTGCCGTTGAGCTGTGTATCGAACATTTAGATGATTGGCATAGAGATGCTTTTTTTGATGCTCGAGTTGAATTGGTTTTTGAAGATGGGCGCGAATATTTGGAGAAGGAAGATCGAAAATTCGACATTGCTATTATCGATGTCGTTGACATGCTCGACAACGGACCAGCGCAGCGGCTATACACAAGGCAGTTCTACGAGTTGCTCACAACCAAGCTGAACAAACATGCAGTCGTTGCTGTTCAAGGCATGGAGTTCTCCCACCAAGATACTGAGCAGCACTGCGCTCTAAGGCGGACATTAAAGTCTGTTTTTTCACAAGTTCATAGTTATCGAACAACTATTCCATCATTCCTGTCTGCTTGGGGATTTCTCATAGCATCTGATTGGTTTGATCCTTTGCAATTTGGTGCAACTGGCTATGACGCAAGTATCAGTAAAAAGTTAGAAACTGTCGGATTAAAACATGTAGATGGGAATTTTCTCATTGGCTGCTTCCACTTGTGCAAAGAAACTGTCAGAATTATAAATCTTCCAGGTCCACTGCTAGAAGATGGAGTGGAATTCATTCACTTACACTAATATATAGGTGGCGCATATGCTCTTGGCTGAGCCTAATAAACTTGTCGGAAAAACTGGGACAGAAGAGAAAATCGCTGACTCCCAAGAGTTGACAATTCAATTCTGTTCTAAATCCATGGCAGCGGAAAATTCGGTGCTAGCTTGTTACGAAAACTCCATTGCTGTAAAGATTGACGGTAAGGACCCACAAGGGCTAGGCACTGATGGCACTCAAAACAGTCTTACTGTCCTCTTTTGCCCAGCTTCAACAGCTTCGCTTGAGTGGAAAAATTGGCTAGTTCGCAACAGTGATAAGAGTTCGCAAGTATCTGCGTCTATACTCGGTGGCCGAATAACTAAAAATGCAACACGAGCCGTGTATTGTGGTGTAATTGAGCATTTTGATTATGCGCTGAAAATTATTGCTCAGTTCAGTCTACTCGACCACGAACTCGTTCGCTTAGAAACAAGTGCCTCTGCTGCATTGACAGCTTCAGAAAGTGATGTCGTGCTTACCCATCAAGTTACCGAAGCTCAGTTTTCGCAGGGACCACACGTCAATGAAATGACAGCTTTGATTGCTCGTGAATTGATTGCGCTTACGCGATTAGATGGATATTTTACGAGGCTTGGTATCTCCACGTCGGACGAACACAAGCTTCTACTGCAACTCATGAAAGCAGCTGAATTCGATGCGCGTATGCAGTATTTGGATGACGTGATAGAAGTAGTGGCCGACATCTATGAGCTTGCTAACGATAGGCTCTCGGAATGTACTTATTTTCACAAGGAATATAGGATAGAACTCTGGATTGTTCTAATTCTAGTTGCTGAGTTGCTGTTACTTGTGGTCGACATCTTTGCTCACTATGGTCAATAAAAAGATGAAGTCCATCGCGCAGTTTTTAAACTGCTCTGGGGCGGAAATGGGAACGCTTGTAGACCGTTTCCGCCTGGAGGTACGACCGCTGAAACACAATCGAACTGACGTTTAAGAGCATCTTAATATTAGCTCCAATTAGACTTGGTCATTTTGCCTCTTTTTAGTTGGTCTCTTTTTGAAATCGCCGGTTACCCATGGAACAGAATCTTTGCAAATCTCAAAATTGTGCTTTCTTGCTGATACCTGCAGCTCGTTGAGTTGACCTTTTGAACTTTGGTTAGTGCAAGGCACGCGAGCATTGATGGCTGCTCAAATACCTAACCTGGTACCGATTTTTATTGCTTAGAAGCTAGAGGTTTAGAAAACGGTTTTCGCCGATGGCGCTAACGCCTTTCTTTTTTAACTCGTCAAATTTTTCAGTAACTTTATTTAGCGCACCAGTTGCGCCTTCACCGAGTTCTTGGACGTCTTCTTTGATGATCGAGACAACTGGAGCAAACTTCTCACTGACTCTCCCTTGAGATTCTTCAAGAGTCTGTTTGCCATTGCCGACCGCTTTATCAAGATATTCTCCGGCATCTTTAAGAAGAGCTTTGCCTTCTGATTTCAAATTGTTGCCTTCTTCTTTTACTTGCTCAGCAGCTGGAACAATTGCTTGCCAGACTTCTTTGCCTTTCTCTTCCGTAGAATACTTGAAGAGATCCCACGATTCGCGCATTTGCGTGCGTAGTTCAGAACCTTTCTTTGGCGCTAGCAATACTCCAGCTAGAAAGCTGAGCAGCCCGAAAAACATTAGACCTCTCATGGTCACTCCTTTTTTTTAGTCGCGGTGGCGTTAGCCAAATCTAGTGACCTAGAAGAGGGGGTTTTGTTCCAAAACCGAGCCGCTGTTTGTGGAAAAGTAAGGTCTTTAGAATAGATAAAGGTTGCTAAGAGGGAGGTGCTGGTTGTGCTATGCTCCATGAGCGTTCGGCGGAGAGTGCTGCTGTGTTTGGTTCTACACATATGAGTCTTAGAAACTCCTTAAAAGGTCCGTCCCGCAGGCTGGTTTCATTTGCATAGGTAAGTCTTGGATTCCCGTCTTACTGCTTGTTTTTTGTTTCGGTAATGAATGTCTGATAGCTCCCGTCTCAATACTGAAGATTCTGACAAAGAATTTTCCTTAGCCGAACAGGCTCTGGAAAATGAGCGTCAGCTATTGGCCAGTGAACTGGCTCAGCTGCGTGAGGAGGAGCGACAATTATCGGTCGCTCACTCCCTGGCGAAGCTCGCTTACCGCAAATCTCATCCTGCTGACTTCTCATTTCTTGATATGAGTAAGTCTGAGGATCGCAAAAGAGTTCTGCTTGAAGCCGAATCGCGCTTCGAATCTTTCATCGAAGGCACAGTTGTGCCAAGTTACAAAGTCGACAAAAGCGGCCGAATTACCTATGGCAATAAAGCCCTATCAGGCTATCTCGGCTACAGTCGCGAAGAACTACTTGCTGGCGGCCTCAGTGAAGACCAAATTACGCCACGTAGCTGCTATTTAATTGATGCTGAGCATATTAAAGACCTTTCAAGCAATTTGATTTCCCGAGTTTGGGAAAGTGAAAGAATTACTGCCAATGGTAAGAAAATGGCTGTGGGCGTAACCCTGCGTCTTCTCGATGAAGAGAGCGCTGATCGCGTAGTCTTCTTGCTTGATCTGCAAGAAATTCGCCAGCTTGAAGATGAATTAAAGCAGCGGCAGACTCTATTTTCGGCCCTGGTGCAAGAGATGCCGCATATTGTTTTTGTCAGCAATAGCAAAGGCTGCATGCGTCAATTTAATGAACGTTTCTATGAACTAACGGGGGTGGTTCCATCAGCTGATAATGGCTTTGCCTGGCGCGATGCTATTCATGAGGCCGATCTCGAAAAATGGGACAAACTCTGGCATAAGGCTGTGGCTAGTAACTCTTCCTTTAGTGGTGAATTTAGAATCAATGCTAGTGATGGTGAATACTACTGGCACATAGTTAGAGCTCTGCCCCTGGTTAATCCACTGGTAGGGCAAGTTGATGGCCTGCTTAAGATTACGATTGAGAACGCCGTCACCAGCGAGGCCTTCGATGATGAAGCTAGTGTTGGCTCCGGTCTCTGGGTCGGCACTGCCACTGATATTGACCGCCGCAAACGGCTAATGGAAGAAGTGCTAGAAAGCGCTCATGCCTTCCAGTCTCTGGCCGATCAAATACCTCAGATTGTCTGGACCGCTGGGCCTGATGGTCGTGTCGATTTCTTCAGTAATCGCTGGTTTGACTTTAGTGGATTGACTCGGGAACATCGAGTGGGCCTAGATTTTGCTCTGTTTATGCATCCAGATGATCGCAAAGAATATATGAGCCGCTGGCGCCATTGTGTGAAAACCGGAGAGGCCTTTGAGGCCGATGTACGCTTGAAAGCGCGGAAAAATGCATTGGCAGATCCCGATGTTTATGTAAAATTCTTGGCTCGGGCTGTTGCTCTGAGAAATTATCGTGGCGGAATAGCGCAATGGGTAGGAACATGGACGTCGATCGATTGAAGGCGGCAGATTCGGCCCAGGCTGTCGAGAATAACTATCTGAAGCGAGAAATCGCTGCTACCAAAAAACGCATTGCTCATCTGCAAGAGATTGCTGCGGATCCCAGTTATCTGGCCATTCCCTCTACATTCATTAGCGACCCAGTACCAGTGGTTATGTTCGACAGTGATCTCAAATTGTTAGAGGCTAATCCTTCTTTTGCTGCTCTGAGCGGTTATTCTCTTGCTGAGCTCAATATGGGCGCTGATCTGCGTTTCTTCTTCCCTAAATCGGCTCACAAACATTTAGAGAAAGCCAAACAGCATCTCTCTTCGGCCGCTGCCATTGAGCCCTGGGAGACAGAAGTCTTGGCTAAGAATGGCGAAAGGAGACCTGTGATTGCTGGCCTGACTAAGAATGGTCCGGCCGATCAGGACTGGCTATTGTTCTTTTTTGATTTGAGTGCGCGGCGGCAATTGCAAAAAGAGTTAGCTATTAGAGAGTCGAATCTTCATGCCTTGGCTGAAGCAATTCCACAACTGCTCTGGGTTTGTGGCGCAGATGGTCTGGTAACTTATGGCAATGGCGGATTCTTCGACTTTACTGGTTTGAATCTGGACAACCCTTTAAACTGGACATCCCTGCTGCATCCAACTGACAAGCTAAATTTTGATGTGAGCGGTTTTTCTGTGGGCGAGCTTTATGCCGATTTTCAGTGTGAAGTGCGCTTGCGTGGCAAGTCTTCTGCTCTTAAAGCCTTAAATTCAGTTGATCTTTATGATGAAAGCCTCTACCGCTGGCATCTTCTAAAAGTGGTGCCTTTTTTCAATCCCGGGCAAGCCTCAATGAGCTGGCTCGTGATTGCTACTGATGTTAATGACCAGCGGCGTGTCACTGAAGCACTACTGGCTAGCGAAGAACAGCTGCGCATCATAGCTGATGCCATGCCTCAAATAGTCTGGACGGCTAACAGCACGGGAACCATTGATTTCTGGAACTATCGCTGGTTTGAATATACTGGTTTGACTGCACAGCAGAGCTTGCATGGTGGTTGGCGCCTATTGATTCATACTGAAGATCTTGGGGCCTATGATCAGAAATGGCGACAAGCGGTGTCTAACGCTGAGCCATTTGAAGTGCGTTTTCGTCTCAAGCGCGCCCTTGGTCTAAAGCTACGGCGCACTGGGCCGCTTGGCAAGCCCGAGGCCGCTACAGCTAAAGAAGGCCGACGTGACTATCTCTGGCACCTTTGTCGGGCGGTACCGCTCAAAGACTCCCAGGGCGAGGTCGTTCGTTGGTTTGGTACCTGGACAGAAATTGAAGAACATAAAGGTGAGTAACTATCACTGTTACGAAATACCAAATAGAGTGAACTGGCTCTGCTTGAGCAGTTAGACTTCTTCTATCTGTAGGTACCCTAGGCAATAGAAATGGTTATGACATCTTTAGTCCGTCCCGAAGCTAAGATTCTCCGCACTTTTCGTGTGCGAGTGATGGATAAACCCGGCTATCTAGGCAAGATAGCAACACGGTTGGGTGAGCTTGGTGCCAATATCGGTGAAATTCATATTGTCGCCCAAGGCCCGGATTTTCTGGTGCGCGACATCACTCTCTATCTCGATGATGAGAAGCATTTGCAGGCTGTTGTAGAAGGCTTTAAAACTCTTTCAAATGCCAGTCTAGAAGGGGTAATCGACCCGGTAGAACAGGCTCACGAAGGTGGCAAAATTGGTATTAAGAGCAAGGCGCCGCTGACTAGTATTGCCGAGATGGGCAAAATCTATACTCCTGGTGTTGCTCAAATCTGTAAGCTAATCCAGAAAGATATCACCACCAGCCGCACCTACACTTGCATTGGTAATTCAGTAGCAGTTGTTACCAACGGCACGGCGGTGCTGGGACTGGGCAATATTGGTGCTGTTGCTGGTATGCCTGTGATGGAAGGCAAATCGGTCTTGTATGAGCAACTGGTTGGTATCAGCGCCATTCCAATATTGATGGATAACACTGATGTTGAAAGTGTTGTCGCTACGGTGAAAGCAATTGCCCCTACATTTGGTGCCATACATTTAGAAGATATTGCCGCCCCTGAATGTTTTGAAATTGAGCGGCGTTTGCAAGAAGAGCTGAATATACCCGTTCTGCATGATGACCAGCATGCAACAGCGGTGGTTGTACTGGCCGCTCTGATGACTATCACGCAGCGCAATGGTGTCGATCTGACTGCCAGTAAAGTCGGTATCATCGGCCTTGGTGCCGCTGGCTCTGGAATTGCTGAGCTTTTACTTTGCTACGGTGTTAAGCAGGTACTCGGTACCGATATTCGCGAGAATGCCATGAACCGCTTAGCTAGCCTGGGTGGCATGCCTGTGCCATTGGCGCAAATCATGAGTGACTGTGATGTGGTGGTCGCCACCACTGGTAAGCCCGGTTTAATCACCCCTGAGATGGTTCGTCCCGGTCAAGTTATATTGGCTCTGTCTAACCCAGACCCTGAGATTAAGCCAGAAGAAGCAATGAAGCGCGGGGCCTTGTTTGCTGCTGACGGACGTACCATCAATAATGCTCTTTCATTCCCCGGCTTATTCAGAGGCGCTCTGCGTGCTCAGGCCACTCATTTCACCGATGCTATGAAGTTGGCTGCCGCTCATGCTATTTGTGGCCAGACCAAAATGGATAATATTGTGCCCAGTATTCTAGACCGCGAAGTGCACGAAAGTGTCTCAAATGCGGTTGCTAAAGCAGTGTATTTGAGTCAAAACTGAATAGCCTATCGCTTTGACGTTCGCTAGAACAAGTGTTGGTTGGTTGTATGGCTGAAATTAGGTGATTTGAGGCTCCAGCTTGAGCTTCTTCCTTGTAGACGTGTATTAGCTGTGAAATAGGTAAGGCGTGTTTCATTGCCTGGGGTTAAGAACTCGGTGGTACTTTCCATTCCATGTCTGGTACCACTTCCGCGGGTTCTCAAAATGCTGCCATCAGACAAGGTAAACTCTGCCGAGCTTGAAGAATTTCTGAAGCCCCTGTGGCTCGATAGCTTTGATGGCTCAGCTCCCTGCAGTCTTACCTCAGTAAAAAGGTCTTTGAGGGTTGCCTCTTTAGGTAGACCAAATCGGGCTAAGTTAGCTTGATATGCTTCAGCTATTTGCGCGACCGGTAGCGCTTCTGTCGGAGCATGTGCTAGCCGCTCTGCTACTTGCATGCCCCGACCACCAAAAATTGCAGGAAGATCAGCCATCAGCTTTTCTGCAAGGTTGGGTGCCATTTTTGCAAGTCCGCTCTCTGCGGCTTTTGCGATAGCTACTATTTCTTGTGGATTCGGCATGATCTAGTTCTCCAAATTTATTCTTTTCTGCGGCTCAAGGTTGCTAGCATAGTAAGCTTCGATTTTGGGCAAACCCTGGGCGCTGCAGTGGGGAAAATACGAAACTGGGCTTGCTGAAATTCTTGCTCGCTTAGATATTTGCTCTCTCCTGCGCTTCAGCCGGTAGCCTCACTGGCGGCTTGAGGCCTGTGAAAATGGACAATATTGTTGCTAATGCAGTGTATTTAGGTCAAAATTAGCTTCACTTTTGCCAGGGCTAGTGAATGACCAGTACGCGCTCGAAAACCTCGGTTCGCCTTGCTCAGCGCAAACAGTTAACTAATAGCGCCAATAAAATCTGGGGCGATGGCAGCGAGGCAATGCGAGAATTGCCTGCTGGTTTTCTGGTCGGTGGGGTCTTCAAGATTGTTCGTCCCATAGGCGAGGGCGGTATGGGCGTCGTTTACTTGGCGCAGCATCAGTCGCTGGGGCAGCAGTATGCTCTAAAAGTACTGTCCCCAGATGCGGTCAATGAACAAAATTGGTTGCGCTTTCAAGCCGAAGCGAAAATTCTGGCTCGGCTTAAACATCCAACTTTAGTTCAGGTTTACGACTTGGGCTTGCACGAAAAGTCTATTCCCTTTTATTCGATGGACTATCTCGTTGGCTCTACCTTAGAAGAGCTATTGGTAGAAAAAGGTTCATTGCCTCTCACTTTTGCAATCGACGTGTTCCTGGCCGTTTTGGATGGACTTTCCTATGCCCATGGCCACAACATCATTCACCGCGATATCAAACCAGCCAATATTTTTGTTTGCCGCAATGGCAGCTTATCTGAAAGAGCTAAGAGCAAAAAAATGCAAGTGAAAATTCTTGATTTTGGCATTTCAAAGCTAGTGGATGCTAGCGCTAAAACCCAGCAACTAACCGCTGTTGGTGAAATTTTTGGTAGCCCTTTCTACATGAGTCCGGAGCAGTGTCGTGGTGATAAAGTTGACGGTCGCTCTGATATTTATTCTGTAGGTTGCTCCTTATTTGAGGCATTGACAGGCTTTGTGCCGTTTGAGGGAAAGACATCTCTTGATATATCGCTGCTGCACGAGGAGGCTGAGCCTCCGCTGCTAAGCGAAGTCAATCAGTCAATAGCAGCTAATTTGCCTGACTCTATTGATACTGTAATAGCCAAGTGTTTGGCTAAGCAACCGCAAGACCGCTATCAATCGGCTGAGCAGATGGCATTAGATTTGGTGCGAGTGCGCGAGGGTAAATCTATTGCACCAGCTATTGCACCATTTGTAGTATCAACTTCGCTGGGGCGTCGAGGCAAGAATACCTATCATTTGCCCTTGCTGCTAGCCCTCTCTCTGACAGTCGTGCTTCTGGGCTGCGGCGGGCTATATCTCTTGCTCGATTCTAGATACAAAGCCTTGCAGACTTCGCCTCAATCTTCGTCTGTGTCATCGTCTTCTGGCCTGCCTGCCTCGGCGGCTAAACCCCAAGAAAATTTCAATCTAAATGACGAGAAATCGCTGGCCTCGCTATATATAGGCGCTGGTCCGCTAGACGACGAGCTTGGTGAAGAGAAGAAGAAAGCTATAGAAGCCTTCTTATCAGCAAAGCCCGGATTCTACTCTAGGGTTGTATTTGCACCTGCAGGCCGGGGACGTCTATTCTCCTTTCCTAAGACCTTTTCGCTTGGTGTGCTTACATTCGTTGATAAGCGCGGGCAGAATATTACACTGCCTGCTCAGGGCGAAGTGATGATATTGGCTGGCACCGCTTTGCGATTGAGCGCCGGAGAGTCCGTCAAGGCATATCCCGCGTTATTTAAGAGTTTTCGCTCCGATGATCTGCACACGCTATATTTAGACGATGTTTCGCCAGTTAGTCGCCAATTGCTTCCGAGTATGCATCAACTAAGTGCACTTAAGCATCTTGCTTTTAACCGAGCCAGTCTTCTCCCTGAAGATATTGTCGCTCTAAACGGCTTCCCTCAGCTGATAGGCATCGATATACGTCACTGTCACGTTTCGGGTGAACTGTTGGCTAAGCAAAAATTCCTAGAGCAACTGCATTCATTTAGGGCTGATGGTGTGAAAGATATTTCTGGCGTTGTAGAAGTCTTGAAAAAATCCAAAACTATTACTGTTCTCTCTTTAGTCAATAATACTTTGTCAGCAGTTGATATTGCTAACCTAGCTGCCATGCCGCAGTTACTAGATTTGTCTTTGAATAATTGTTCGCTCACTAATGATGAATTGGAGCAGCTAACTGTTTTGCAAAAGCTCAAAAGGCTGAATCTAGATCAGTGCGGCAAACTAGATCAAGGCTGTCTTGAGTCAGTGGCCAAGTTTAAGGACTTGGACACACTAATTTTGCCAGATGACCTTCTCACTGATCAAAATGAAAAATTCCTGGCTAAAAGATTGCTTCACCTAAAGCATTTTAAGTAGAGGATAGCTGTTGACTAGTCAATGCAATTTAGGTTAGTCCCACTCTTCCTGACTTTTGTGTTCTACTGTCTTCTCTAGGCGCGAGACGAAGTTGTTCAAGCCTGCTGGTTGATTGGAAATTTTGTTCATGATTTTGCCCGAGGCCAGGGCTACTTTTACCGCTGATAGTTTTGGCCTGGTGAATAGAAGTTTTAGGCCGAGCCCGGTGCGGTAGCGCATCGATAGGTTCTCGCCAAAGGTATGCATATGGCCGTGGTAGCCTTTTACGAATTGCACCACGTCGTGGGCCAATTGTTCTGGCGCTTTCTTGTAAATGGCATCACTTTTGCGAAGATTGTGCCGTTCTTGAGCGAGAGCGTAGGTTCGCAATGCTTCTTTGGCAATGACGCCGCAGGCATATTGGTTTAGGGCGGCTTGTCTGGCGGCCTTGCCCGCTTCTAGGCGTTTATTGTCGTCGGCTAGCATGGCGATAATAGCCTCTGCCAAAGCAGCAGCATCAGCTTTGGGTACGTGTAGGCCAGTGACATTGGGCTCTATATATTCTGGTGTGCCGCCAGCGGTGCTGCCTATAACTGGTTTGCCGCTGGCCAGCGCTTCTAGTACTGTATATGGTGCATTGTCAAATAGAGACGGCACAGTGCAAACGTCGGCTACTCTGTAATATTCAGGCATTTGAGCGAGGGCGACATGGCTGACAAAATGCACTTTGTCTAGGCAAGAATTTTTCGCTAGAAATTCTTTCAGTGATTTTAAAACTGATGTTTTGCCGGCACCAGTATTGGTGTCAGCGCCCACGACGATAAAGCGCGCCTCGGGCACTGCTTTTACTACTTGCGGCACTGCTTGAATGAGATACTTAATGCCTTTGCGCTCTTCTAGTCGTCCGGCAAAGTAAACCAGTTTGCTTCCTGATTGGGCATTAAAAGGGCTTTGTAAATCAGCAGTTTTACCTTCTGGTGAAAACTTCTCTGTGTCAACTGGATTTCGCACAATTTGAATTTGTTCCAGTGCCACTCCGGTGTCGTTTGCCACATATTCGGCGAGATTGACGCTAGGTGAAGAAAGCAGGTCTGCTTCAGACATGGCTAGACGCTCAAGGGTCGATACGATAAAGCTATCAAAATCGTTCTTTATGTTGTGATAGCCTTCCGCGACAAATTTTGAATAAGGTGTATGCAGACGAATTACTAAAGGTGCGATGCGAGTAATGGCTAAGAAGATACCCTCGGCCAGGTGATCTGGTGCCTCGACAGCATCGAAAGGTTGCGCTCGGTGCAATTCCAAAAACTTCTTCCACATGGGCAAGGCTGCACGTAAGACGTGGTGGGTGTTTGGTTGGGTGACGTTGAGGAGGGCGGCTAGACGTAATGAATCGGCCCAAACAACACGATGAACATGCACCTGATCGTCTTTCGACATTGGCGGATTGGCTCCGCTAACGGTTTTTTTAGTGAGGCAAACTACGTGTACGTCATGACCTTGGCGGGCTAGTTCGCGGCAGAGTTGATATGTGTATGCACCAATGCCGCCCCAGCCTGTGTCTGGTGGGTATTCGCGAGAGATGAAACAGATTCTCATGCTTCCCTCCAGGTTGTATTCATGTTGTGCAAATCATATTTGCAAAGGCTTTAGCCTTTTTTGATTGTCCAGAAATCTTCGCCAAGGATATCCCATGGCAATCTTCTTTCGTCAGGTTCATTAGCGTCGAAGCACTGATTGACGAAGTAGATCATGTTGGCTGGGTTTTGGAAAACGTTAGCGAGGCCATGAGCAACGCCACGTGGAATGTAAAGGGCTTGGGCCCGGCCAGAACCAAGGATGAAACGCATGCTTTGGTTGTAGGTGGGTGACTCTTTGCGGGCGTCAAATAGACCAATGAGAAGTCTGTCGTAAGGCATTACGAACCAGACGTCTTCTTGGTTGTAGTGCAGGTGAAAAGCTTTGATTGTGCCAGGTAGCATTTGCGAGTACGTGGTTTGCTTGACTTTGAACTCAGGCAGAATCTGCAAACAACCATTGTCGTCGAAACGCACTATTTCAGCCAGCGAGCCGCCGTCGTCGTAGAACATGGGCAAATTGATAATTTGCACGCCGTCAATAACGGTTTTCTTTGAATAGTCTTGAACAGACAATTCTTTTTTGTATTCTTGACCGATTGCGTCGGGTGTTAGTGGTTTCAAAATTGTCATTGATTGAGGCACGTTTTTGAGGTGTTTCTATTGCGGAGCTGTAATTACTAGTACTGAATGGCCTTAAGAATAACAGATTTGAGCCTAAAATGGCCCAGTCTCAGGCTGGGGCCTTAACGCTTTGTGTTTGCATGTATTGATGCAAGGCCTCTTGCCACGGCGTCAGGGGTCTTCCTAGTGCCTTAACCAAATCACTTTTATCGAGGGCTGAGTAAGCCGGTCTCGGCGCTGGTCTTGGCATGTCTTTTGTTTCGATAGGCACTACTTCGACTTTTTTACCTTTGGCTTCGAGGTCCTTGACTATCTCGCGGGCAAAGTCAAACCAGCTCGTTACGCCTTCGTCGGTGGCGTGGTAGATACCGTAACGACCGCTAGCAATGAGGTCGGCAATCATTTCAGAGAGCGTGGCAGTGCTGGTTGGCGACCCGACCTGATCGGCTACAACCTTTATTTGATCGCGTTCTTGGGCTAATTTGTAGATTGTGTCAACAAAATTGCGCCCATAGGGGCCATAGAGCCAGCTCGTGCGAACGATGTAGTAGTTCTGGCAGTGCCTCTGCACGGCTAATTCGCCAGCTAATTTCGATTTCCCGTAAACTGAAATTGGCCCAGTGGGGTCGTCAGTTTTGTATGGTTCGTTCCTGCTGCCATCAAAGACATAGTCGGTACTGACGAAGAGCATTGGAATATTGAGCTTGCTGGCTGCCACTGCTACGTTCTCGGTGCCGCGCTCGTTAATAGCAAAGGCCATTTCTTGCTCGGTCTCGGCCTGGTCAACTTGAGTGTAAGCAGCACAGTGCACAATTAGGTCTGGGCGCTGCTCGGCTACCACTCGTTGCACCAAGTCGCCATCAGTAATGTCTAATTCTTCTTTGCCAAAGGCGGCCACATCGTGGCCGCGCCTGGCTAAGTACGGGCTGAGTGTTTGCCCAAGCATGCCACCAGCCCCGGTGACAAGCAGCTTCATTTGTTTGCTACCAATTCTTTTTTTGCAGCTAGATCAGAGCTGTGTGGTTTGGTTACAGCCTTTACCCAGGCTGTATTAGAGGTGTACCATTTCAATGTTTCGTGAATACCGGTTTCGAAAGTATGTTTTGGTTTCCAGCCCAATTCTTTTTGAATCTTTGTGGAATCAATGGCATAGCGGCGATCGTGGCCAAGGCGATCGGCCACGTAGTTGATCATCTCTTCACCTTTTCCTAGCTCTTTTAGAACTAGCTTGGTGATTTGCATATTGGTGCGTTCGTTGTTGCCGCCAACGTTATATACTTCTCCCGGTTGCCCTTTATGGAAAGCCAGGTCAATAGCGCTGCAATGATCTTCAACGTGCAGCCAGTCGCGCACATTGAGGCCGTCTCCATAGACTGGTACTTTGATGCCGTTGAGAAGATTGGTGATGAATAGAGGTATTAGTTTCTCTGGATGCTGATAGGGGCCGTAGTTATTGGAACAACGGGTGATCACCACAGGCATACCGAAGGTGTGGAAGTAAGCGCGGCAGAACAAATCGGCGCTGGCTTTGCTTGATGAATAGGGGCTGTTTGGTGCCAGTGGTGTTTCTTCAGTGAAGAGACCGGTTGGTCCAAGAGAGCCATAAACTTCGTCGGTTGAAACTTGGGTATAGCGAATTTTGTAGTCTTCGGGCTTGAATGGCATTTGAGCGCCATCTTTGCGGCCATATTTGAGCGTGGCTTCTAATAAAACTTGTGTTCCTAGTGTGTTCGATTTAACGAATACAGAAGAGTCTTCAATTGAGCGGTCAACATGGCTCTCTGCCGCCAAGTTGATAATGCCATCGATCGGTCCAAACTTCTTGCCTGAGACAATTTCGTCTACCAGTGCGGCATCTTCAACGCGGCCTACAACCAATTTGTATTTTGGATTCTTGGCCACATCTTCGAGATTTTCTCTGTGACCAGCGTAGGTTTCAGCATCAAGGTTGATGATTTCGTAATCAGGATAGGTCGTGAGCAAGTGGCGTACCAGGTTGCTACCAATGAATCCCAAGCCGCCGGTGATCAGAAGTCTCATGGACAATTTCCTCAAAACATGACTATGCCTAGATTTTCCCTCTCTTGGCCGCTTTGGATCAACCCAACCTCTTTCATATTAGGGGTTGGGTATATGAATATTGTTTTATTTAAGCTGTAAAGTGTGAGCTAGGCAACGGTTGCCTTTAAACAACTTCCACCTTCGAATCGTCACCCAGCATTAGCCTGAACGCCTGTGGTTTTCCCGTCGATCTTGTCAGTTCAACGCCAACGCCGATTAAGCTATCAGCGATGCGGCCGTGAAAGTCTAATATCTGAGCTTTCTCTCTAAGAATGCTGTGTTCAATTTCGGCATGGCTCACTCTGGCGCCATCACCAATTGAGGTAAAGGGCCCGACATATGTGTGTTCGAGTACACAGTCTTCGCCAATTACAGCTGGTCCGCGCACGGTGCAGTTGATCAATTTGCTGCCTTTGCCAATGTGCACGCGCCCGGAGACTCTTGAATCGTCATCAATTGTGCCAAGCATAGAGACATCGGTCATTTCATCTAAGACCACTCGGTTGGCCTCTAGCATGTCGTCTTTCTTCCCAGTATCTAGCCACCAGCTTTGCAAAATATGACTGTCAACGCGGTTGCCAGTGGTGATTAGCTGTTGAATGGCATCAGTTATTTCAAGCTCGCCGCGCTTGCTGGGTTTGATTTGGTCGATGGCCGTGTGAATTTTGGGAGTGAATAAATAAACGCCAACCAGGGCCAGGTTCGATTTCGGTTTGGCTGGCTTTTCTTCTAGGCCATTGATGCGGCCATCTTTGTCTAATACAGCCACACCAAATGAGCTTGGGTTGGCCACTTCTTTGAGCAAGATAAAGGCGTCAGGGCCTTCCTCTTCGAAGCGTTTTACTAACGGCCCCACACCGTCTTTAATGAGGTTGTCGCCCAGGTACATAACAAAGGGTGAATCGCCCAGGAAGGGACGACCGGTCTTTACTGCATGGGCCAGGCCCATGGGCTGGTCTTGCAAGATATATTCGATGCGGATGCCCCAGCGGCTGCCATCGCCAACGCAGTCTTGAACGTCTTTGCCGGTTTCGGGGCTAACGATAATGCCTATTTCTCTGATGCCAGCGTCAATTAGAGCTTCAACGCCATAAAAGAGAATGGGTTTGTTGGCGACTGGTAATAATTGTTTCGCCGCTGTGTGCGTGATTGGGCGCATGCGCGTGCCTTTGCCGCCACTCAGAATTAAACCTTTCATACCGTCCCGTCCTCTTTGTTTTAATTGACTCCGCGTTTGCTGAGAACTGCCTTAAAAGTCATGGCGATAATGCGCCAATCGAGCCAGTAGTTCCAGTTGTCGCAATACCACTTATCGGCTGCAACTTTGACATCATCAGGAAGTTCATCGCGTCCGTTAACTTGGGCCCAGCCTGTAATTCCCGGCATAAACTTCAAAACACCACTTGCTTCACGTTTAGTGGTTAGGTCGGTCTGATTATACAGAGCTGGCCGCGGCCCTACTAAACTCATCTGTCCAAGCACTACGTTAACTAGCTGAGGAAGTTCATCCAGGCTAGTTTTACGCAAAAGTTCACCTACTTTTGTCACCGGGCTCGGTAAGAGCAACATCTGGTCTGTGGGAAGGTCTGGCGTTCCGGTGCGCATCGTGCGAAATTTATAAATTTCAAACAATTGGCCATTTTGTCCCACTCTCTTTTGTTTGAAAATAATTGGCCCGCGGCTATCAAGCTTAATCGCTAAGGCTATTGCCAAGAGAACGGGAGCGCCCAGTATAAGGGCGACTGAACAAAGGGCAAAATCAGTTAGTCTCTTGGCAATCATCATCTTTAGTAATCTTGGTTGCTCGCTATTTTAGGGCAAAACAATAGTGCAAAATATAGATAGAACTGTAGCTTGAAGAAACAAGGCACGATTTTTGTATGATGAAGCTATTAAAAATACCTTGTTTAGCTTCAATCTTTGTTGGCCTCTCTTGGTTTGCTATGCAAAGTTCTTTGGCCCAGGTCGACTGGCGCACGGAACGTGAGCAAGGCATTCGTCTGGAATTTGCTAAGAACTTTTCTGCTGCTTTGCTGCACTATAAAAAAGCCTTAGATTCAGCTGCGGCGGCGATTACAAACGACGCTACCAATTTGCGGCTGCAACTGCAGTGTCAAATTGCTACTTGCTATCTGCATCAAGAGCAGCGCCTGAACGCCCTGCCCTATATCGATAGTTTGCTCAACTCGGCAGCAAAATTGCGAGCAAGCAATGCCATGAAAGCTGATAGTGAAATGTATTTAGTGGCACTGGTGGAAGACTGTGACTCGAATCATGCTAGTTTGGCCAAGGTTAATTTGAAGGAGTGGCAGGAGTACAATCTGCTCAGCCAGCGCATTTGCGAGGTGGCATTGCCGGCAACTCTGACGCCAGACAGGTATGCCTATCGTGCTCGCAGTTTTATCGCTGTGGGCGACAGGGCTGGTGCCTTGAAGTTTTTGGATGCAGCCATAAAGAAACTACCAAGTTCTGATCCGCATTACTTTGATTTGCAGCTCAAGCAAGCGGTTTTGAAGAACCTTCTCAATCAGCCAGAAATGCTGCGTCGCCTTACTCTTGTCATGGCGAGAACTAAATCTCCTGTTGAAGTCGCTTGCGCGATAGGCATGGCGCAGACTTGGGCTGCCGATTATGCCGCTGCTGATAAGGCTCTCGCTAGCATTTACAATAAATTAGATAAACAGAAGAAGCTGACAAAAGCTGAGCGGATTAGTTTGCTCAACACGCGCTTGGATAACTCCCTCGATTGCGGCCGCTGGGCTGAGGCTGAAAAACTAGCAAGGCAATGCCTGGCTCTCGATCCACCAGAGCGCATTCGCAATCTGTGCATTGTTGCTCTATCTGTTTGTGCAACCAGGTTGGGTAAAGTCAAAGAAGCTGCGCAGTTGAATGCTCAGAGGCGCAGTGCGACCTTTGGCTTTTTGGAGGAAGAGGAGCGGGATGCCACTGCTGAAATCTTAAAGCGACGATCGGTGCGAAAATAGAGCGAGGAATCAAAGAGGCCCATGCCCAATAAGCTAAGCAATGCCAAACTTTCACTAAAGTTGTTCACTGTGCTTCACCGTTCTAATGTTGCGGTGCAGCGTCCAGCCTGGCAGCAAATCCAGCAGGCTAATCTGGGGCCAAGTGATTTTGCTGTTTTGGAAGTTTTGCTACATAAAGGTAGCTTGCCCATTAGCGCTATTGGTAGCAAAATTCTCCTTACTAACGGCTCAATGACTACAGCGGTAGATCGCCTTGAGGCGAAGGGATTGGTTGCGAGAGTTTCTAGCGAGAGCGACAGACGTACGAAAATAGTCTCTCTTACTGCTAAAGGTCGCGCCTTGATTGAGCCGATTTTTGCCGAACACGCTGCCGTTATAGAGGCTGCGACCGCGGGCTTGACTTATGATGAGAAGCTGCAGTTTGTGGAGCTGGCTAAGAAATTAGGCAAGTTTGCTGAGACGCTTGAGCAGCAATAGCTGAACTTTTGCTCGCTAGCTGCCTTTCACAAGTTGTATTCAGGCTACAGATTTGTTGCCACTGTAGCCGGTGCGGTAATTCTGGCTGAGAATAAAATATATTTCGCTCTAAGTGGAACCGAGCGACCCTTCCTACGGTCGTGATATTCGTAGTACTTGTCGCAATTGTAGTATTTTACCGAGCGATCAATTGAGAGATGATTCGATGAAGCCCCACCCTCCTAACGATGGATTTGAACCATTTCGTGAATTAGAGTGGCTGGCTGACTTCTTTGCCAATCATTCTACTGAGGCTGTGGCGCAAACTGTCTTTAGGCAGCTGGTTGACTTGCGCAAGGTCGCTCAGAGTCAACTGGCTCAGTCTTTGGATGAACCAGGCAAATCGAATGTTATTCAGATGTTTCCTAAACCTAACGACTAATTTGCCACTAATTTCAATTGTGAACAGTTGCTAGTGCAGTTAACTGGCAGAATGACATAAAATTAGCGCATGCTTTTATCTGTCATTGTTGTTAGTTGGAATACAAGAGAGCTTTTGCGGGCCTGTTTGACCTCGCTCAAGCAAGAGCTAGTTAGCTTGACCGGCTCTTCTGAGCTGAAAGACGTTGAGGTGTTCGTTGTTGACAACGCCTCTGCTGACCAGTCTGCCGAGATGGTGGCCGAGGCTCATCCCTGGGTCAGGCTCACCGCCAACGCCGACAATCGCGGCTTTGCAGCCGGCAATAATCAAGCTTTAGCTGACGCCACTGGTCAGTTTGTCTTGCTGCTTAACCCCGATACTGAAATCATTCCTGGGGCCCTCAAGACCCTTTTACAGTTCTTTGATAGCCACCCCAAGGCGGGTGTTGTAGCGCCGCAGCTATTGAACACCGATGGTTCAATTCAAAGATCTTGTCGGGCCTTTCCAACTTTCTTAGGTATGGTTTTTGAGTTAATTGGTCTCAGTCGTATGTTTCCTGCCGGCTCAAGTTATGGTCAAAAGTTTCGCGAGTACAAAATGCTTGACTGGAATCACGATGATGAACGGCAGGTAGATCAGCCGGAAGGCGCTTGCTTGATGATTAAGCGCCAGCTATTAGATGAGATTGGCCCTCTGGATGAAGGTTTCTTCATGCTCTTTGAAGAAGTGGATTGGTGTTTTCGCGCCAAGAAAGCTGGCTGGGAAATTTGGTTTACCCCTCGGGCGCAAGTGGTGCATCACTATGGTCAGTCGATTAAGCAAGTAAAAGTGCGCATGATTCTCTCTTCTCATCGCGGTCTTTACAGGTTTTGGCACAAGCACTATCGCGGCAATCGCTGGTGGCTAGATGGTATTGCCTATAGTGGCTTAATGGCCCTTGCCTACGTTCGTATTGCCGCTTATCGGCTGCGGGCAATGGTTTCTTGAGAGATCAGGGCTCTCATTGTTTCGCTTATCGAGGCGGCAGCGGTGGTGGTGGCGCTGGCTTTTCTTGAACAGGAGCGGGCTGCTGGTTGTTTTTGTTCACTTGGTTGATATAGTTGATAGTCTTCAGCTCTTCTTCGGCGTTTGAAGAGCCACCCTTACCGGCAAATGCTTTATCTGCGAATCCAAGAGTGCATGCTGTAACTAGAAGAAGAGCAAAGGTTGTAGATTGTTTTTTCACAACGGTTCTCAAGGGTACCCAGGGATTTTTAATAGTTGATTAGTTCGGACAGCTTATTATTTTGAACAGGCTAGTACTTCTACCAAGTATATGAGCACATTCAAAAGGTTGCGAGTCTTGACATCGCTCTTGTTTTCTCTTCTTACGCGAGATCTTGTTGCAAAGCGCTTGGCTGATTGTTCATTGATTCAGTAGGTTTGGGCTAAGGCCTTGCTGTCTTTCCTCTCTAGCTCCGCTAGAACCGAAGTATTACACGCAGCCGTGTTCCTATCGGCACCGACAATGATGAAGTTGACATTGGGGCAAGAGGCCAAAATGTCAGGTACTGCGTCGCTCAGATAGTGAATGCCTTTGCGTTCTTCTAGGCGAAGGCAGAGAAGATTTATCCAGAGGAGTTTGATTGAGCAAAATAAGCGAAACTTGAAGAGGGAAGGATGTGATTAAAAGTTAAAGAGAGTACGAGCAAATGATTTTTGCAATTCTGTGCCTCATGAGGCTTTGCGCAAGCGACGTTCCGGCTAGGCAAACGGGAGTGCTATCATAGTGCCCATGCGCCATTTGGATTGCTTAGGGGAAGAACATAGATGATTTTCACAAGCGCTGAATACATTCTCTTCCTGCCGATCATCGTTTTGCTTTTTTGGATATTGCCTAAAGTTTGTCGCCTGCCCATGCTTCTTGTGGCTAGCTATTACTTCTACATGAGCTTTATCCCGCAGTTCATTTTGTTGATCTTACCGATGACATTGTTCAATTGGCTTTGGGGCAAGTTGATGGTCAAAGATCACACCAACAAGAAGTTGTTGGGCATTGGTATCGTTGTCAATCTTCTTATTCTTGGCGTTTTTAAATATGCCAATTTCTTTGCTGATTCGTTTGGCGCTGTGGCTAAGTTGGCTACTAGCAAGGCGATGCATTTTGACTTGCATATCATCCTGCCTTTAGGCATCTCTTTCTTCACGTTCGAGTTCATTCACTATTTGTTTGAGATTTATCGCGGAAAAAAACCGATTGATTCATTTGTTTTGTTTGCTCTTTTCGCCGCCTTCTTCCCCACCCAGATTGCTGGTCCAATCAAGCGTTATCCTGATTTTGTCGAACAGATGCAGGCCGATAATAAGATCAAGCTGTCGTATTTTGATGAGGGTGTTCCCCTCATAATTATTGGTATGGCGAAGAAATTGCTTCTCGCGGACAATCTCGCTGTCTTCGTGCAAATGGGAGTAGGCGCGCCTTCCAACTACAGCGGGCTAGAGTTATGGCTGTTTGCCTATGCTTTTGCTTTCCAAATTTACTTCGATTTTTCTGGTTATACCGATATCGGTCGAGGATCAGCCATGCTATTTGGCTATCACATACCAATCAATTTCAATATGCCTTATATTGCTAGCAACATGTCTGATTTCTGGCGGCGATGGCACGTCTCTCTTTCTACTTGGCTGCGCGACTATCTCTTTATTCCGCTGGGTGGTTCTCGCGGAACCAGGCTTCAAGTTAATCGTAACTTGTTCTTGACCATGGCCCTGGGGGGTCTTTGGCACGGAGCATCCTGGAACTTTGTCGTTTGGGGTGTGTTTCACGGTTTGGCTCTGATTGTGCATCGCGAATTTTCTATGTGGAAAGAATCAACGGTTGCCCTTAAGAACTTTCTTGGTCAAAAAGTAGTTGCTTTTATTTGGCGTTACTTTTCAATCTTTTTGACTTTTCAGGCTGTTTGTATAGGTTGGGTATTCTTCCGCATTCAAGATATTGGCTTGGCGTGGGTTATGGTGCGGCGCATGCTGACCTTGAGACCGATGTTTAGTATGCCGGCCCCGGAACATTTCATTGTTATGAAGCCGGATTTGCCTGTGGTGGTGCCGGTTGTGATGATTATGGTTGCGCTTCTTCTGCTTACAAATTTACCGATTTCAGCCTTGAACGAGAGGAAAGTTTTTCAGAATTTGCCAGCATTTATTAAAGCAGCCTACTGTGCTGTTTTGATTCTAGCAATCGTGACCTTCTTACCTGATACGTCTCAGCCGTTTATATACTTCCAGTTTTAGTCTAGTTCTTGTTTTAATCTTCAATTTTCTCTTTGCTTTGAACTTTAAGGCGCTTTTGAGCGTTTTTATAGCTATGTGAGCATTGGGGTTAAGGCCATGATCGAATCGTTTGCTTTGTTTTTGGGGCCGGTTTTTGGCGCGTGCACTAGTTTCGAGATGTCGTGTATTGTTGCGGGTGTCTTTTTTTCAGTTTCTTATTTTTTTGTGCTGGGTCTTTGGATTATTGCCAGTCAGACATCATCTAGTTAAGCCCTATCTAAGGTCTGCTTTTGTAAATAGTGATTTACTTGACATGTGATTGACTGTCTTAAGGTGATTTTGGCAAGCGAAATTTGAGCAGGTTTGGCCCGCGAATATTGAGCAGGTCATTTAGTGGCTGCATTAGCTTTT
>CAJXZK010000042.1 GCA_913063055.1 uncultured bacterium | reverse complement strand
TTTTCAAGCAGAAGACGGCATACGAGATCTAGTACGGTCTCGTGGGCTCGGAGATGTGTATAAGAGACAGCTTTAGAGCAGAGGCGTTAGCCTTTAGGCGTGAAGCCTTACTTCTTCGTCGAGGCGATCTTGCCGGCGAAGAGCAGGGTGTCAGTGCCTTCGTCCATCAGGATGGCGACGAAGGGACGATCCACGCGCATCTGGCGCGTGTAGGCAACGCACTCGAGCGCCATGCCGACGGCGGTGACAGCAGCGGCTTCGCCACCGTCTTCGTCGAACTTGGCATAGGTCTTGTGCTTGACGGTGCTGATCACCAGGGCTTCATCGGCCATGCCGGTGAAGTCGGCGCCAGGCAGGCAGGCCGGTTCCATGCCGAGGGCGCAGAGCGAGTCCTTGAGGTCGACGTCGTAGTCGAGTTCGAAGCGCGGCAGGGTGAGGTCGACTTCGCTCTCCCAGGTGGTGGCCTTGATGGTTGCGAGCACCGAAGCGTCCAGGCCAGCGACGAAGGTGTTGATGTCGACGCCCTGGTTGGGCAGCAGAACATAGAGCTGAACGCGCTTGTTCTCGCCGAAGGGCAGGGCCACGGCCGAGTAGTTCGAGCCCTGCGAATAGCGCATGTCGCCATTGCGGAACATCATGTCAGCGTCTTCGGCGCCAGCTTCGCCAGCGAAGGTGCCAGTGGTGGTCAGCGACTTGTCGAACTTGGTGGTCCAGGAGCCCTTGAAGTAGACGGCGTTGAGCAGATACATGACCATGTCGGGAGAGATCTCCTCGATGATGGTGGGAATCTTGCCGTTGGTGTTGAGGTCAGCCCAGCCGTTGATGTCGGTGACGGTCTGCGGGTCGAGGAAGTCGGCGGTGTTGACCTGGGCCTTGTAGCTGTCGGCCGCACGGTCGAAGAAATCGGCCTTGAATTCGATGTTCTTCTCCGCCCAGATGGCGTTGGCAACCTTAAGCACGACGCCGATGTTGGGATCGGTGACACCATCGATGATGGCAGCGAGACTGGCGTTGATGGCTTCGACGCTCTCCGTTTCGGAGTAGCCCAGGGTAGCCTTCATGGCCGCGAGAGTGGCTTCCTTGGCACCGTTGAGCGTCATCGCCAGGGCGATGGCCACAGATGCCGGCGACACGAGAACGTTCTTGCCGGTGGAGGCAGCTGCTTCCTGCTTCAGGAGAGACAGACCGAAGCCAATGGTGACGTTGGACTTCTGAGCGGGGGTCGTGGAGGGTGTGTTCATGAGTTCTCTTCTCGGGTTGATGGGGTGATTTCCTCTCGACAAAACCGAACCAGTCCACAAACAAATCCACAAAAAAACACTCAAGTCTCGACTCAGCAAGCACACGACAAAGTGCGAGCTCCAACAAAAGACAACACCGGTGCTGCTTTTATTTGGAATGAGTTGGGATTGCTTGATTTCTGTGTTTTTAGATTTGTTGAAAAGTTGGTTAAAGAGGCCCCTGACCCTACGACATACCAGGCCCAATCTTCAGGAAAGGCCCTATTGGACCTGGTTAATCAAGGCTTGTAAACAAGCAACAAAACCCCTTCAGCTCAAGCGATCTCAGCGCCTGACAATCAACCAGACAGCCAGACCTGTGAGCCGGTTAACCTTGTCATCCAACCACAAACCTAACGCAGCTAGCACAGGTCTGCCAATAGGCTAGCTAGAGACCTCAAATCAATAGCCTCTATCCCAGAAGCTAGAGGATAATGTTCGCTGCCCGAATAGACTACAAAACGACGATCCGGCTTTAGATCTTCACAGGCAAAGTGAAATCCTTTTTCAACTTTAGGCGCCAGCCCTCGCTTCACCTCAATTGCCCAGAGGCCATTTTTCGCCGGTAGCTCTAGTACCAAATCTATCTCAGCACCACCTGTAGTGCGATAAAAACTAGACATCGTATCCTCTGGCGCTGCGGCCAAAATATTCTCAATAACAAATCCCTCCCAACTGGCTCCCACAATAGGATGACCAGCCAGTTCATCGAAGTCTCGAATACCCAACAATGCATGTGCTATTCCACTGTCACGCACATAAACCCTTGGCGATTTGACCAAGCGCTTACCGACATTAGCAGCAAAGGAACGCAACCTTCTGACTAAAAGCAAGTCCACAAGAAGATCTATATAGCCTGTTACAGTGGGTGCACTAACCGATAGCCCACCGGCCAACTTCAGAGCATTAAGCTGTGCTCCCTGATTATGAGCAAGCATTGTCCAAAGCCTTTCGAGTGTCTCCGCCGGAATCCGTGGACCAAACTGCAGCACATCCCGCTCTAGGTAAGTTCGAATAAAGCTCTTTCTCAGCTTAAAACTATCCGAATTATTTTTCGCCAAGAAACTATCAGGAAATCCTCCACGCAACCAGAGTTTGACCAAGTCTCTTTGATCGCCAGCTACTTCTAGCGCGTCCAGCGGACCCAAGTCAATATACTCAATTCGCCCTGCTAGACTTTCGCCAGACTGTCTAAGCAAGTCAATTGAAGCAGAGCCAAGAATTAGAAAACGACCAGTGCGCCTTCCTCGACGACGCCCTTCATCGATCAAACCACGCAAAGTCTGAAACAGCTCAGGCATTCGATGAATTTCGTCAAGGATCACAAGGCGATCTTCATACATTCGAAGAAATAGAGCCGGGTCAGATAACTTAGCCCTATCTTGACTAGATTCCAAATCGAGATATATTGACTCGCGCTGTTCGGCGATTGCCAAGGCTAATGTCGTTTTTCCGACCTGACGTGGTCCAATTATTGCCACAGCCGCCTGTCGGTCTAGCGCATCCTTGATACTTTGCTGTAATCTACGGACTATCATCCTTGCATTTTAAAAGCTAGACTTTCAATTTGCAAGGTAAATTAACCTTCCCTGGCCAAACTTTAGCCCCGTCGCTGAATCAGCTCAGTAGCTTCGAGCAAAGGCTCAATCTCTTCATGGCGTAATAGATAGCCATAATTGCCCAATGCACCAGAGAAAACATCATTCAATCTTTCATGATGCATCATCACGGCCGAACACTTTTCTAATACTTGTTGGTGTGTCATTTGATAGGGAATACGATCTTTACGACCGACATAGAACACAAGATGACTGCGCTCGCCTAATGGCTCAGAGACACCGTTCACAATCAAATTAGCCCAGGTGCGGTAGCAGTCGGCATCAAAAGTATAATTCATCATATTGAGGGTCAAGCCGCCTGGTGGGCGAATGTTGACCTCTAAGGGCGTAATGGTGCCATCTTCTTTCATAAAGAATTCAAGGTGGAAGAAACGTTTGCGCATATCAAAAGCCTTAAGAGTAGCAATACCAGCAGCTTCTAATTCAGGCTCAATTTGGCGCACAGTATGGTAGTAGATATCAGAATCTTCATTAACAACTTCCATCACCCCACGGCTGTAACGCAGCGATGACGAGAAAACCACATCGCCATTGCCGTCTACGAGCCCGTCATAAGTAACAATTTGCCCTTCGCAATATTCCTCTACGATGTATTCCTCTGGCAATTTTTCGGCTAGATAATTATCAATTTCAGCCTCAGAACAAATTTTGAAGGTTTTAGCCGCACCTACACCAATGTTTGGCTTAGCGACAACGGGACAACCCACCTCTTTTATGAAAGCAAGTAGCTCTTCTCTGTTATTGCAAACACGGCCGCGGGCGGGTTTAAGCCCAGCTTTTATGAACACTTCCTTCATCTCAGACTTGCGTTTAATTTTGCCAATTTGATGAACGTCTATGCCTTCAATATTGAAATCAGTACGCAGTCTAGCCTCAGTTTCAAGCCAATATTCATTGTGTGAATCGAGGTGGTCCATCTTGCCGTAACGATGGGTAAAGTAGCCCATGGCCCGCACTAGTTCGTCATAGTTATGCATGCTTGAGACACGATAATAATCGGTCAAACTACGCCGCACATCGCCACTGAGATCATCATAGTGATCATCACCAAGACCTAAAACGCAGGCTCCAGCTTGCTTTAGCTGTACAGCAAAGTTAGCGAAGTTGGGCGGAAAATTCGGCGATAAAAATACTGAATTCATAGGTTAATCACTTCACTGGAGAAACTTGCCAGGAGCATGGCTCCAATAATGACAAGGATGAACAATTTGCGTTAACAAGTATAGCGATTTAGTTACTTACGAGACTAGTAACGGACCGGTTACCCTTGACGTTAGCGCCACCATGATACAATTTCTCGGCATCAATACTGGCTAAAGGCAATCAAGGCAAATGTTGCGGGAATATCATAAATGGCATAGCCCAGCTCTCGGTCGCGAGATGGAGCTTCTTCAGTTCGGACACAGCGGCGCACGCGTCATTGTCTTTCCAACTTCACAAGGACGCTTTTACGACTGGGAAAACCGAGGTTTGATCAACACCCTCGGCCACCACATCTCCGAAGGCTGGATTCAAGTCTTCTGCGTAGATAGTGTTGACCCAGAAAGTTGGTTCAACAGGAATGCCCACCCAACAGATCGCGCTCGCAGACACTTGCAATACCAAGATTATATTGTGCAAGAAGTCTTGCCCTTTACACTCTCAAAAAATGACAATCCTTTTGCCATCGCTACTGGCGCCAGTTTTGGCGCATATCACTCAGCCAGCATAGCTCTGCGCTTTCCTGAACACTTCAAGCGCGTGGTCGCCATGAGCGGTGTTTACGATGTGCACGAATGGACCGACAACCACTTTGACGATGTCATCAAAGAAGGCAGTCCATGTGAGTACATTGAAAACTTGAATGATCACGACAAACTCCATAAAATTCGCGAAATTGACTGGATTATTCCAATCGGTGTTGAAGACCCGCTTCACGGCAACAACAAACGATTCTCACAACTGATGTGGGACAAAGGCGTCTGGCACGCTGTGGAAGAATATAACGAAAATGCTCATGATTGGCCGCAATGGCACGACATGATCATCAAATACATCGGCGGCAAAAATTAACTAAGTAAGTTAGTTAGTAGACCAAGAAAATCATTCACTCAATCAAATATGCACCTCTTGTACTTTCCCAAGAGGTGCATATTTGTCTTTGGACTACTCTAAGACTCTAAGACCTGAACCTAACCGAACAGCTTGAACGGATTTGGCAACTTATCAAAGATGTTCTTAGGCGAAGGTAGACCAGGAGGGGTTGGTAAGTGAGATAACAGATCACCTGGGTTGGGTAAGCCCGGAGGGGTTGGCAGCCCACTCAGGAGGTCGCCGGGCTTAGGCAAGCCTGGAGGGGTTGGCAGCCCACTCAGGAGGTCGCCGGGCTTAGGCAAGCCCGGAGGGGTTGGCATGCCACTCAAGAGGTCAACAGGAGTCGGGGGCTTGGGCAGACCATTTAGCAAATCGCCTGGCGTAGGCAGACCAGAAAGAGTCGGCAATTCAGTAGGGGGGCGATAAGTACTATCAACTAAGCGAAACTGCGAACCAGGACCAGAGGTAAAGCCATTGCCGTCAAGCGAATTAGACAGATCATTCTGGCGGAAATATTCAGCTAATTGATTTAGTAATTCCAGCGGGGAAGCATAACGAGAGCTATCTCTGTACCCGCCGCGGTCGCCACGGCTGTAGCCCCGACTGAAATCACTTTGGTTTTCCCAGGGCGGTGAGTCGGTACTTACAAAAGAATTGTCGTTGCCTGAGCGGCGGTCAAAGGGCGAGGAACGGCCAAAATCAGAGGTACCCGTACGATCATTACCTAAAAACCGCGGGCCATCAGATGAAGAAGAATCATTCAGGCGGTGGTGGCCACGGGAGTGATGCTCATGACCGTGGTGCCAGGGATTGCGTGAAAATTGGTCTGAGTTTGAGGACTCACCAAAGTGCGAAGAGCGATCAGAATTCTGGCTGCGATCAAACGGCGAAAAATCTCTGCGACTGTCATCACACTGATCCCGTGAACCGGCACCACTATCCCGTCCAGAAAAACTGCGCGAGTTATTGCCGTCCTGTTCAAATACTATTTGCAAACTAGGAAGCGACTCTGTACCTTGCGTCGAGCGAATATCGATTCGAAAAACTGCTTGATTCTCCGGGGAATATGCCTGGCAAGCCGCATCACGCATGGGGCTAGAGTCATTTCCGCGAAAATTCTCAGCCTGAAACGACGGTCGTAATTGATCGCTCATAGAACCTCCAAATATAGAAAATATCGGCAAAGCCGAAGATAGTAAAACTCAAACACCTATAGTCTTTCGACCGGCAACAAAGGTCGCCTTCTTGGTGTTTTTGTGCTTGGTGTTTTTGTACAGAATTCTTTTGTGCTAGATGTTTGTGCTTGGTTTCCGAACTTCCGTATTTGCATCCTAAGCAACAATTGTGACAGCACTGTGAAACGGTTATACTTTTGTCGCTGCTTGGAGTGTCCATAAACAGATATGGCCAAAATACTACTTGTTGAAGACGACGAAGCCTTCGCTGCCATTGTCACTGATTGGCTAGGGCGCGAGAATCATACGGTAGAAGTCTGCCATGACGGCGATTCTGGTCTAGAGATGACCAAGTCATTTCGCTTTGATTTGATAGTTTTAGATTGGCAGTTACCAGGGCTATCTGGAGTAGAGGTCTGCCAGAGCTACCGCAAGAATGGCGGTGTCAGCCCAGTGATAATGCTCACAGGCCTTGGCAGCATCGACGACAAAACCAGTGGATTTGACAGCGGAGCCGACGATTACCTCACCAAGCCTTGCGATCTGCGCGAACTATCAGCTCGCATCAGAGCCCTATTGAGACGGCCAGCGCAGCTTGAAGAGGAAGTTTTGAAAGTAGCTCACCTCAGCTTAAACACAAAATCTTTAGTAGCAGAAGTGGCAGGAAAGAAAGTGGAGCTGCTGCCAAAAGAGCTAGCTTTACTTGAGTTCTTCATGCGCCATCCCGATCGAGTATTCAGTCAAGACGCCATTCTTGCCCATGTTTGGAAATCAGATTCAGAAGCCGGCCCAGAAACAGTACGCACCTGGATCAAACGCTTACGCAAAAAAATAGATGTCGATGACAAGTCAGCAATTCAAACAATTTATGGCGTCGGATACAAACTGTCCAGCAGCAACATTTAAGATCATTCAAACCTCGCCGATTGGCAGACGCACAACAAATGTGCTGCCGTGCTCACCATCACTTTCTAATGCAATACGCCCATTATGCTGTTCTACTATTGCTTTAGCAATGGCCAAACCCAAGCCACTACCGGCGCTGGTTTTGCCGCGACCAACAATTTGTTCAAAGCGATCAAAAATACGAGCTTGATGCTCAGGCTTGATACCAGGCCCTTGATCCGCCACAACAAATATTGCCTCTTTACCCTCCTGGCGGCACTCTACAGACACAGTCGTTCCGGCAGGAGAAAACTTGATGGCGTTGGCAATCAAATTAACCAGCACCTGAATCATTCTATTTTGATCAACGAACAGATCAAAAGCAGTTCCCTTCTGGCTTACCGCAACCTGTTTTCGCTCTGCCATAGAACGTACAACATCAATTGAGCTGGCAATTATTTGAGTAGATACAGCATCAATTGGCTCCAAAACAAGCATCCCCGATTCAGCTTTCTCTAAATCAAGCAGGTCAGAAATCAGCCGACTGACAAGGTTGACGCTCTCTTCTAGTGACTTCAGGCGGTGCATGCCCTTCTCGTTCAACTCACCATAAAACTTCTCCGCTAACATTGATAAAAATGCCTGAACCGAATTAATCGGCGAGCGAATGTCATGGGTAATCATTGACATAAATTCTAGCTTGAGGCGCTCCAACTGCCGTCTTGCAGTGATATCGTGAGCGACACAAAAATAACTTTTCTCCGACTCGGACCAATTGACATTCCACAGCATAGCCAGGGCCGATCCCGAATTTGTCACCACGCTATTTTCAATGTCTTGAGCCTGACCTGTCTTTTTGATTTCGGCCAATTTCTGGCGAGTGACATCCCAATCTGCTGGGTCAATTAACTCTGCCAAACGACGCCCGAGCAAATCATCTTCGCTAAAGCCCCAGAGCTTTTGAGCGGCATTATTGGTAGTAACGATAGAGCTATTGCCATCGAGAGAGCAAATGACATCGCCAGCATTGTCTAAAATGGCTCGTTCTTTTTGTCTAGCCTGCGCCAGGGAAGCAGCCATCTGTATTAAAGTACGTTGCAACTCTGCCAACTCATCGTTACCGGTCAATCGCCCCTCAATTGGTTTGCCAATCACCAGACTGCGAGCATTCTGCATCAGAGTCTTCAAGCGAACACCAGTCTGCTTACTAAAGTAGAAGCAAAGACCCAGCGCCATGGCCACATCAACTAAAAGAAAGGCTAATAGCGCCATCTTTTGCTGCTGTCTCAACTCTTCCTGCACCACTGGCCCTTGTGCCTGCAACTGTTCAAAATAAACTGCACAAGCTTCAATAGCCCGATACACAGACTGCAGCTTCACTTGCAGCTTCGCCACCTTGGCTAATACGGTGAAATTTTCACCAGACTTCGCATAGTTCTTGATCTCCTTCATGGCATGCCAGCTCTCGTGCCATGTTACTTCTAGATGCTCAATAGCCTTTATCTGCTCAGGATGACCAACCGACAAGCGTCTTAATTTAGCGAACTCACGGGGGAGAGAATCGCCCGGCGTGGAAGGCCTAAAACCGTCGCCGACAGTTCCGCCGTCAGGAGTTTGCAAAGTAACACCAGCACTCGAGGCCAAGATAGTTCTGGCAATATGATTGAGACTGGTCACCATATCGCGAGCTTGCTGCTCCTGAATAATCTCGTTTTCAGCTTGCTGCAACATGCAAAAAAATGCCACCAAAAAAGCCACTTGCACTGCCAGAGGAATGAGCACAAGTATGAAGCCTTGGTTTGTCAGTTTGATTTGCATTACGCCGATTATAAACCTGGCGCAGATAGTTTGGTTAATAGTTTGGTAGGTAACGCTTCAACCAGCTCCCTAACTTAGTCTGTCCAATTGCTGTCCAGCCAGCCTTCCAGGCCGCTTTCCCAACAGCCAGACGGCTCGGTTTCCAGCCCAGCCTGGAGGAACTTTTCAGACCAAGATAGGAGAGAAATGCCAGGGCATCGAAGTATGGCCCCTGAGGATGCACTGACGGGTTTTCACGAATAAATTGGTGCAGCGCCTCTAAAATTGAATCGTTGTCGCGGGGGCAAATCTCTTGTACTAGAGGATGAGCCCTTTGCATACAGCGAATTCTTTTACGCGCCAGGGTCTCAGAGGCCGATTGCAAGCGGGCAGAGTCAAATCCAGTCGGGTGCGGAGCGCCACAGAGCAAGGCCTCGATGAGCTCCTTTTGCTCCTGCGCCATGGCCAGACGCTTGCTGTCTAAGCTTGCCTGCGCGCCAGCCTCCAATGCTAACTCTTCTTCAGGCATTAGCTATTGCCTCCAACTCATCAACTAACTCAGCCATGTCTGGAAAGCTATCATCGCGCTCAAGCATGACCCGCGGCACCGAACAGATGCTTTTTAGTGCGCTTAAGAGCTTGAGCGACTGCTCTTTAAGAGAATGACAGTGACTATCGTGATAGAGACCATTTTTGAAAATCCCCCCGGCCATATGAACATACTCTAGACGCTCAAGGGGAAGAGACTGCAAATAGCCAATGGCATCAAATTTGAGATTGTGGCTATTAGCAAATAAGTTTGATACATCCAACAATAAGCGCGAATCGGTTTGCTCTAAAACAGCAGTGACGAAAGTCGCTTCATCCATTTCATTGTCGGGCCAGTCAAAAGTAGTGGCGATATTCTCTAATACAAAAGGCACAGACAAGCCCGCTTTAACCGAATGAACGTTTTCGCAGACTACCGCTAAGTTCGCCTCGGTGCGCCGCACCGGCAATAGGTGACCACTTTCAATATTGCCAGCCCGGACAAAAGCAATATGATCGCTGACAAAAGGTGAATCAAAATACTGAGCCAAACTGTTCAAATGCTCAATTCTCTCTACAGCAACTCGTTCTGCTCCACCAACAGAGAGCGACAAGCTGTGGGGAATAATCGTCACACCACGCTTTTGCAAATCACGCAAAGCCTGAGGAATACACTCTAAATGCATAAAATCTTCAGCTATTATTTCGACAAACTGAATATTTTCCTGTTGTTCAATGAAGCGAGCAAGCTCAGGGCGGAAGCCAATTCCTAGCTGTGGAATAATCTGAATCGACTTGCTCTCTTTAGTGATTGTAGTGACATTAGTCATGTTAGCCACCACAACCGCCACCGCATCCGCCGCCGCAACTGCTGCCACAGCTACTACCGCAGCCGCCAGAATCGCTGCTACCGGCATAGGCTCGGTGTAAACCAGCGTGAGCAGCCATAAAGGGGTCACCAGCCAGAGCCAGAGCGCCAAATACTCCGTAAGCCAGGGCGCAATCTCTGAGGGAAAGGCTGGATGGATTAGTGGCATGGGTTAGCATCAAAGCCGAGTTGCCATCACTCAAGGCTCGCAAAACCCGATCACCTTTAGCCGTTCTTGAATTGTCTGTGCGAAACAGATGAAAACTAGCGGCCACAGCAATTGCCATTTCGAAAACCAAAAAGGTAAAGGGCAAGTGCGCCTGGCTGGCAATTATAAACTTGGGTACTGCAAACAGCAGAGCAACAAACAAGTAGATAAAACCTGGCAAGATCTGAACTGTAGTGTTCTGATTTGAATCAACTATCAAGCCGTTCATTGCTAGCTTGCGCTTTAGATCAGCAGTAGCAGTGGTCACCGCCGCTTTGCACGACGACAAAGACGCACCGGAGCCGCTACAACGACTAATCAAGGCCCTTTCTATTCGCTCTAAGGCTGCATAAACTTTAGAATTAGCTGAGCCAGTAATTTTGACTTTGTCATTGACAGCGTCAATTTCAATGAGGTTATGACGAGCGAGGCAGCCACAAGCTGTGAGGAAAACTCGCTCTACCCCACCGGCAAGGTAGGCCGCTTCGTATGGTTCTAATGTCTTTGCTAAATCTTTAGCATCGACATTTTGGGTGCGATCATTCGCTTCAGCGGCTTGATTTAGAAGGCTACCTCTCAAGGCACATGCAACCATAAAAACAGTGCTACAAACCATCAAATAAAACACCAGATATGCTGGGCCATGTATTTTAAACGGATTCATTTTTCTCTTCTCTCTTTCTTCTCTATTTATCTGATATCAACCTATACCCAGGGCAACTAAGGAGCGGTTAAGACATAGTTAATAGATCCTGATTAATGAGTATCCGTTGCCACTTTCGTTGGCGCATCGAGTTTTGTTTCCTTAGTTACGTCTTTAGTTTCGTCTGTGGTTACCTCTTTAGTGACATCAACGAACTGCAAAGGAGTTGGGTTGGGAGAGTAGATGCATTTATCGGCCAACAGCGGAAGTTTAGCGTCAAAGTAGTGGTTAAGGATGACACGAAAAGAGTTTACCGGTGTTATTCCATCATAGACAACGCCAGGGTAAGCATCGGGCAGTCGGTAGGCATTTAATATGCGCATACGCTCGCGCAGGAAGGCCGGCGAAGGATTACCATCACTACCATTTTGCAAAGCCGGGCCGTGATCACCCTGAATGATCACAACTTTCTTCTTGGGGTTTTTATCCAGCTGATCCAACATCGCCAGAACTTGTTTCTGGATAAACTTCACCTGGGCGACATACTTCTCCTTCTCAAACTTGTCAGATAACGAAATTACGCCAAGGGGGCAAGTGCTTCCATCTTCGTTAAAGAGAAAGGGTGGATGGGGAACGACGATGTGGACAAAAACGAATTTCGGGGCAGAAGACGAACACGGCGGCACATCTGATTGAGATTGAGGTGGCAACTGAGCCTGAGGCTGAGGCTGAAATTGCAGTTGAGCAATAGACTCTATATTCTGCAGACCATAAAGGCGAACCTTTCGTGCGGCCCAGCCCAAGAAGTCGAAATCACGCTGCCACGGACCAATCAGGGTATTTCGCAGCAGGGCAAGGTGGAAAACATTGCCATAGGCAAAGCCAACATTGACGTCAGCATTTGGCATGTAGTCAGTCGGGCTCCAGCCAGAGCGAACATTGACATAGCGATAACCGAGCCCTTTCAGCAATGAAGTCACCTTATTGCGCTGAATCAGACGGTATAGCACGCTGTAATCATCAGAATTGCGACCCAAAGTTGGCTCTAAATAATCTAGATACTGCATATTCAAAGACGAAGGCAACGACAGACAGGTCATCTGATAGTTACTGCGGCTGCCAGCTGGAATGATGAAGCCCCGCTTTTTAAGGCCATCTATGAACGATGAGTTATCGAAATCATAGATTTCTTTGAGAGTATCGCTGCGGCCGAAAGCATCCAGAATAAAGTAATAAATATCCGGTGATTCATTTGATTTATTTGATTCTTTTGAATTATTTGAATGCCGCACCGGCTTTAGATCAATGGTTGCCAGCTCCTTATCGTCATTTTGATAGATCTTGCTCATGGTGAGACTAATTTTGTACTCATGCCAGGCAATATAGAAAGCATTGCCCATCACCAGCAGCAAGCTCATTATGTTGAGGCACGATGTCGCTGCTTTATAGTCACTTTTTGCCTTGAGTAAAAGATAGATGACTATGAAAATCAAAAGTGTAAAAGGCACAAGGTAAACTCTGTCATCATGCGGCAAAGCGAAGCTGCTCAATAGTCGATTGGCAGGTGCGGCCATGGCATCAAAAGAGAAATTCATCAAGACAAGCGCTGATGTGACGATTCCAGCTCTGCACCAATCACGCAGACAAGCATAGGACAACAAGAGCACAACAATCGCCAGAGCAAGGCTAGAAATTAGCGGCAACACCAATTCTTCAGGAAGAAGATAGGAAACCAAACTGGAGTAGGCGCACAGCACAGGGAGAACACCAAACAGTATCGAATGCAGTGGCACAGTTTTGAGCATAATTGCTTAAACCTCTAAGTGGCTAGGAAATCACCTAATCTTGAAATCTTTTCTATATCTTACTTTCGAACAAATAAATAGTTCTATGACTTGCGGCAATGGGCAAGCGCTCAACCATAGAAAAATATTGCGAAAAGCTCGCTTCAAAAGATGCCTGTGAATAATCGGCGAATACGTCTTTGCGGCTCGACAGCAAGCGTTTCACTTGCGAATCGTCTTTGGTAATGAACTCAATAATTAGCCACTGGCCTAGCTTAGAAAAATAGGCAGCAATCTGATCAAGGGGAACATTATTAGCAATGGCCAAGTGATGAACCAGCGCCAAAGCCAAAATTGTATCGGCCTTGCCCCGCTGATCAAGCCTCTGTCTTTCAGCATTGGCCCAACCAATGGCTGGTGTTGGTTGCGACATGTCTACTACCAGAGGCAAAAGATTCTGCCCTGATTCACGACTCTTTAGATAATTCGCCTCCACACAGTTGTGATCAAAATCCATAGATACAGTGCAAATTCCCTTTGCTGCTGCTATCTCGCTAAAGGCTCCAGTATTAGCGCCAAAATCCCAAAGCATGCGGGGTTTAGTCTGGTCGATAAAACGAGAAACTATCCTTTGCTTCTCTTCTTGTGCCGCCACCGTATAGTTATTGTCCTCATAATAGCCAGTCCAGTCAGACTTGACTTTGGCAATCTTGAGGGCTTCCACAGCCCCCTTTAGGCTATCCACAAGACCCAACATTGCATCTTTTGAGAACCCCGATTGCTCGCCGCTAGATTCTAATTTAGTAATTGTGTTTTTATGAGCATTAGCATGAATAGCTAGATGGATTGCCACGCTTGGACGAATTAGTGCCAGCGTAGGTAAAAGCTTGCAAGCTAGATCAAGGGGAATACCGTCAATATAGTTGCGCGAAAGGCTGCCCAAGCGAACATCTACCGTTGACATCAATACTAAGGGTGCTAAGAAATGCTGGCAAAACTGCCGGTAAGCGACCCAAGGTTTGCCAGGTTCGTAGCGCTCGAACGAGAGTGTATCTATTAACAGCGGCTTACCATTGACAAATTGAATATTGAAGGCATTGCTATCTTTGAGAATCATGCCATGCTTTAGAGCCAGAGACTGTATCTCAAGAGTGGCTAAAGCAGCGTCTTTTAGTTGACTAAAACACCACTCATAGGGATAAGAAATAAAGGGCACTCTCTTTGGTTTGCAAATCTTGTAAATACTAGAGCGATTATCGTCAGCGGATTTTATCTGCTGTGCATCCTCCTTTACAAAATCAATTTCTTCATGAGCAATTAGTAGATTTTTGGCAACTAAAACCTGATACAAACCTGACTGAAGAAGCCAGTCATAATGAGGTTTATACACGAGGTTAACCTGTCGATAGATCTCATCATTCTCTCGAAAAACACAGCCAGCAGGATCGCGAAAGGAGGAAGTGCTGACTTCTCTAGTGCTAATACTCAAACTCACTTTTTCACCATCGAGCAAAAGTAAGATTGAGCACAACCCCAAAGCCTGCGCGAATTGAATACTAAAGCGAATAGAGTACCTAAGCCGCATTGAATGGCATAGCTTCCAGTGGACGGATCTAGGTAAGCGCATGCTGGCTCAGGCAAGAAGCAAAGCAGAGCGAACATAAATACAAAGAAGGGGATATTTCGTAGTTGAAGTACATTAGTCATTTCTCTCTCCCGCCGCCAAGGCGCCATCACCACTTACTTTTTCATCTTCAGGCGACCCAGATAGACTGTCGATTCTCGAATGCGTACTAACGAAAACGTGTATATCCAAGAAGCTTATGCTTAGTGGCTTTTCAGCTCACAGCCAAAATTTGGATGTAACGCAAGATGTAGGATTGCCTCAATATGGGAATAAATAGGCAGGCGAATGAACTAATGCCTGTGCCAACAAACTAGCAATCGAGGTCAATCAAATATGCAATATTGGCGCTGGCATTTCTTAGTAGCAAGCCTTATAGCCCTGCCCCTGACCGTTAGTGCCACCTGGGCAGGCACGCACGACCGAGATCTTGTTTTTGATGACCTGAAACGCCAGCTCGATTATGGCCCCCAATCAATAAGCGATAAAATCAAAGGTCAGAAAGACTACCAGTCGATAGTCAAAAGCCTAGAGCAGAACCTGACAGAGAACGAGAACGTCCTCTGCAACTTTAACATCGACAAGAAAGGCCGAATTAAAAACCTCCAAATTATCTCTGAAAAGCCTCCCACTGACCTCGAGAAGAAAGTCTTAGCATTCATAAGCAAGGCTGCGCCATTTCCTAATCTGTCATCAGCAGAAATGATCAGCAAAGGCGGGCAAATTGAGTTCTGGCAGAGCCATGGCATACAAATGGCAGCCCGCGTAGCTCCGCCGCTCAAGCCAGCAAAAGCGAGATACAGTGGAGTAGATCCATTCAAGGATCTAAGCAAAAGTAAAGCCTTCTAGGTTAGTTCAAAGAGGACGTCAACTATACTTATCATAGTAGTACTACTCAAGACAGTACAATAAAGAGAAAAAGAAAGTGCTGGGAAAAGCACAATAGTCAAAACTTTTCCCAGCTTACTTTTCCTATAGCCAATGCTTAGCGCGGTCGCGGAGGAAGACTCTGAATGGCCCGAGTGAATTCGATGAAGGTATCACTGTAGTACTTCTGCAGCTTGGCATTCGCACCGGAACTGGCAGCAGGCTTGTGACTCACTCCAGCGAGAGCAAAGATACCCTGGGAGAGAAGCTTGCGAGCCTCTTCCGCCTGGTCTCCCCTCAAAGCAAGCGCTCTTCCTAAGTTACCGCGAGCAACGCCGAGCCGCACTGCATCCTGGGCGAAGATAACTTCGGCCAAAGCTAGTGCCTTGCTGGCGCAGTCAACGGCATGCCGAGGATTCTGCAGCTCGATGGCGATTGCACTACGGGTGGTGTCGATCCAATACTCGCTTTCACTGCCAGAGCCATTGCCCTCAAGGAGCATAAGCTTAGCCATGCTAGTGAAAACAGTAACAAGGTCAGAGCGACCCTGTTGAGCCCAGAATAGAGCTTGATCGATTTGACGGACAGCTTCAGTGAGCAGCAGTGCTTCGTGGGTGGCGCTGAGCGCAGAACTCAGAGTCGCGCTGGTATTAGAGTTCACAGCGTCGCTGTCTACTGCTGCCTTGTTGCCTTGTGTCATGGCATTTTTCCGCTAGTTGACCAACTGTGGTCATGCTTCTATTTTCTACTTCGATAGTGTTGCGGCTTTAAACCCGCAAAAAAAGAGGGTCGCCGGAGAGCAAGAACACAAGCGTGTTCCTGAACCCGACGACCCTCAAAGAGAATTTCCTTACCCAGCCAACAGCTGAGCTTTATTCTTTTTACTGCTTGTTGCGAGCGTTGCGCTCGATTTCGGCCAGCCGACGCAGATAACCCTCGGCCTTGTAGTGCTCGCCGCGCTGGTCTTCAAAGGCAGCCAGGTCGAGCAGCAGCGGTACCAGAACCACGGCATCGTAGCCATGGGTCTTGACCAGCAAGCTGAGCGCAATCTGGAAGTTGTCGGCCGGGTCGGTGTACAGGGCACCTTCTTCGTCGCGCTCGTCAGCATCCTTCACCTGCAGCACACGGCCGAGGCGATGGAAGAGCTGAGCCAGCTCGGGAGCACCGCGACCAACCTCGGTTTGCACCGATTCGATGGCCGACTCGAAAGCCGAAACCGCGTCGTCGTATTCGCCGGCAGCAAAGGCTTCGTCGCCTTCTTTGCACGACTGGACAGCGGTGCTATCGCTGCTCGTGAACGGCACCTTGAAGGGCGAGACCTTCAGGGTTGGCGCGTAGGCGCTGCCATCGGCGCGCTCAGCCAACAGTCGCTTGGCGTCAGAGACGGCATCGACGATGTTCTGACTGCGACGGATGAGCGTCTCCGCCTTCTGCTGATCGCCAGTCTGGTAGTACCAGGAGATCAAGAGTTTAAGCACCGGCAAAAGCTCTTCACTTTCGCCGCCGTAGCGCTGCTGGAGAATGGCGAAACCCTGCAGATACTCGGCGCAGTCGATTTCATCGGCAGCTTCCTGATAATCACGCAGCTGAAAGAGCTGACCCTGACGAATCAGGAGTTGAGCCACGTCCACCGAATCGCCACCGAACTCAACCTGAGCGAGGGCGATGGCTTCACTGATGCTGTCGATGGCTTGATCGAAATCGCCATCTTTTTCTTGCTCTTCCGCTTGAGCAACATAGGCTGCGATGGTCATGTCTTCCTCCGGCTCGGCATCTTCTTCTTGCTGATCCGACTGCTCAGAGTCAGAATCAGCGGCTGTTGAAGCGACTGCGGCCACCGGCTCACCGACGCTGTCAGGAAAAGCCGGCGGCCGCGAAGGGCTGACGGCGTCGAAAGGATTGGGTGCAGGCAACTTCGGGCCCTTGAGCGATCGATAGACGATCACCGCAAGACCAATCAAAACAACCGCACCGACAACTAATAGAGCAGGTCCGTTCATAGAATATTTCTCCTATCGGGCTGAGAGAATGAGCGCCCCCCATACAAGCAAAACGACAATCGCGCCAGTAAAGGCGTAAATGGCACTGGAGGGGGCGATAAGAATGAACGCGGGCAGAAAACCGCCAGCGGTGGTAGCTGTGAGCAGAGCGCCGACAACGATGGCCAGTGCCGTTCCTACGACACCGACAACAAAGCTGCGACGACCAGCCGTTTCATAGTTGACCTTGAAGACGTTGGTCAACACCAAGACACCGACAATGCCGGTGGCGAAACCGCCCAAGATGCAGGCAAGAAATGCCCACAAGGCGGGGACAAAAAGTTGAAAAAGTTGGAAAGCATCCATGGTTGGATAGCCTTTAGTGGTGAGTTAAAAAAGGCGGTGGCGCCAACTAACTTTTTCAAGTCAGTCGACGCCACCCCCAGTCCGAAAAAAGAAGAGCTACTGCCGTTGTTCAGCAGCGCTCTCCCCTGTCTTAGAAATCGCTTCTTCTGGAAGCTTACTTCTGGTCGGTCGTGCCAGCGTCAGCGGCCGGCTTCTTCAGGTCACGCGCGGCAGCGTTCTCTTCGCGGTTGCGAATGAGGGTGTCGGCGAGCAGAAGATTGACCAGACCGTTGCCACCGCCGTTGTCGCCACCGGCAACAACCTGCGGCACCAGAGCCTGACCGGAAGCGGTGAGCAGCTTGGTCACCTCGATGGAGGTAACGCCCTGAGCCGTCAGCGCAGCAACCTGCTTGCTGTAGGCCTCGGCAGTCGCTTCACCCTTGGCCTGGATGACACCGGCTTCAGCGTCACCGACGCGCTTGACGCGGTCGGCATCGGCTTCCGCTTCGATGCGGGTCTGGGCAGCCTTACCCTTGGCGCGCTCTTCCATCTGAGCCGCTTCGTGCTTGGCCACCTTGATGCCGGCTTCCGCCTTGATGATGGTGTCCTGCTGGTCGGCTTCCGACTTGGTGCGCTGGAACTCGATACGACGCTTCTCCGCCTTTTCCTGGGCGTCGAACATCGTCTCGCGCTGCTGGGCCAGGTTGCGTTCCTGGGTGGTGTGCATCAGCTCCTGCGGGAGCTTGATGTTGCAGATCATCACCGACACCACTTCGACCTTGTACTTGACCAGGTCGCTCTTCACGGCGTTCTCAGCGTCGAGCTGCTCGGTGGCACGCTCCTGCTGATAGTTGATGGCCGGCGACTTGCTGACCTGGGCGCGGAAGATACCGTCGATCTGCGGGTGCAGGACGTTCTTCTCCAGCTCTTCCACCGAGCCGAGCTTCTGCACCACATACGGCGCGTTCTCGGGCAGGATGCGGTACTGGCAGCGCACTTCAACCTGCATCATGAAACCGTCGCGCGAAACGACAGCAAACGGGTCGAAGTCCTTGGCGCCGGCGTTCTCGGACCACTCGATGGAACGGGTGGTGGTGGGAACGACGATGACCGTATAGGCCAGCGGGTTGATGTTGTACTTGCCGGGGTTGAGGACATCCTTCTGGATGCCGCGGTAGCCAGCAGGCACCACGTGGCGAGCACGCACGCCGCTGTTGTGGCGAGTCTCTTCGGGGTCGGTAGCGCCGGCGGTCAGCGGAGAGCTGTCAGCGACGGAACCATCGGCCGGGGCGGCAGGCGCCTTGACGACGGCAGGCACCGTGGAGTTGTGGAAGTTGGCGTCGTCACCGAACAGTTCAGACGGGTCCTTGCCGATGTTGGAGATCATCACGCCCACTTCGCCCTGCTTGATCACCGTCTGCGGCTGCATGGTGATGGAGAACAGGTAGGGGTTGACGTAGTAAGTACCGGGGCGCAGAACCGCTTCCTGCGGACCACGCTTGCCACCGGCGTTGAGGAAGGCCTGACCGTCCTGGTAGGACATGTGCTGGCTCATCTCCGGGGTAGCGGCAACGACGTCGTCCTTGCCCATCGGATCACCCGACTTAGCTTCGACGATACCGATCTGGTTTTCCTTGACCTGAACGGCCGGCTTGACGTCGACCTTGAACATGTCCGAGAAAATGTTGTAGGTACCAGGACGCAGGAAGTCGATCTGCGGACCCTTCTGGCCACCATTCTTGAGGAAGGTCTCACCCTTCTGGAAGTTGTCGTGGCCGGCGGCGCGCTGACCAAGCAGCTGACCTTCGACCAGCGAAGCACCGTCAGCAGCGGTGACAACACCGATGCTGCCTTCAGGCACGACGGTCTTGTCGATCAGGTCGACCTTGAAGAGGAAGGGGTGGATCTTGAACGTACCGTTGGTGAGGAAGCGCAGCTGCTTACCGCGGATACCGCCGTTGGTGAGGAAGCCGGTCGGGTCCTGGAAGGAACCGTGAGCATCGCCAGCGGCATCTTCAGCGTAGACGCGACCAGAAGGCATGGATTCGCCGTCGGTAGCAGTGATAACGCCGAGCTGGCCAGAGCCGATCACCACGAAGGGAGCCTTCTTGATGACGCGGGTGATGGGCCAGAAAATGAAGTGCAGGCCGGGAGAGAGATAGGCCGCCTGGATACCGACTTCGCCGGAAGTGGCGAAAGCGCGGTTGGAAGGCAGCTTCTTGCCGAGGTAGCGGCGTTCGGTGATGGCGATTTCGGTAGGGCCGACGTTGACGATGAAACGTGTGGCCAGAAAGCCGAGAGCGACCAGACCGAGTACGGCCGGAAGCCAGGGAAGCAGTGACAGCATGGTGTCCATAGAATTGTCCTTTGGTGAAATTGAAGGTGCAATGGAGCCTGTGGTTCGCAGCACGGACGCGATTGCACATTTAGATACCGTCTCTTCCGAAATTGACCAGCTCGACACTCATAAAAATCACAACCACAGAACATCAACTGACGCGATCAGACACTCTTCCATTGCGGGGAAGGTGAAAGAATCGAAAGTAATGCGCTGGGTTTGTTTTTCGAGTGGTTTGCTTGGCTGCGAACGGGAAGAGTTGTGGAACTCAAAACCTACGAATTAAGAGCCTGCCAAGGCGGATATTACAGATTGATGTAAAGTAGTATTCTCTAAGCTTGCCAAGCTAGATTATTAAATCGACGCAGTTGGCGCTAACCATCCGGGTTGTCAAAGGTCAACCCAGGCAAGCAATTGCTCACCCCATGAGGCTCAGCTGTCGTCTTAAGAATTGAAAGACTGGCCAGTTACCCATGTAAATCTCTAATTTGGCTACCCCTTGGCGAAGCTAGCACTAGGCAGCCAAAGGCCGTTTTGAGGCGAAATTGCCGAGCAGCCCAAGTGAGTCGATCGGATATACAGATATACGCACGGAAGAGGTGTGGTGGCTAAATGCCAACCACACCTCTTCCTCCCCCTCGAGAAAAACAGAATTGTCAGAAAACGCGAAAATAGCATTGGCTTCAAAAACACAGAGGCTATTTATTACGCTCACTGAAGGACGAAAATTTTACGGACAATAACGGCGTCTCATTGCTGCCGAGAGATCATCAATTGTTGCTTTGCGTTGACTTTCGCCGTGATAGGCTACCGTTCCGTAATCGATAGAGCCACCAGGACCCTGGCGCACCGGTCCACCCATGCCAACATTGTCTTTACCAACTTCTAAGTAGCGCTCAGCTCCGCGATGGTAGATGCGGAAAGAACTAGCTGTCTCTTGCTTATCAGGAGTAGAGGCACGGAAGAAGTTGTACTGGTTATAGTCCACCACTATTCCCTGGTCTCTGAAGGTCTCATTGAGAGCACGGGCCACTCGCTCACCAGATTCTTTGTTAGCGGAAAAATCACTCATGGCCTTCTTCAAGGCTTCAGCATCACCGTCGATGACAGCCTTGCTTATGCGACAAGCAGTAATATATTCCTTTTGGCTGAGCTCGGGAAACTTAGCCATGTCTTTGTAGATATCGGCAGGCTTGCAGACATCAGGACGGACGGCCTCACCCGGTTTGTCGCTGGGTTTGGCTGAGATGCTGTCAGAAGGTTTTGCAGCGTTACCTGGTGTCAGATTTTCTGCTGGTTTTTCTGACGGCTTCGCGGCGTTACCCGGTGTCAGATTTTCTGCTGGTTTTTCTGACGGTTTGGCGGCGTTACCCGGTGTCAGATTTTCTGCTGGTTTTTCTGACGGCTTCGCGGCGTTACCTGGTGTCAGATTTTCTGCTGGTTTTTCTGACGGCTTCGCGGCGTTACCCGGTGTTGGATTTTCTGCTGGTTTTTCTGACGGCTGCTCCTGATTGGTACGCCCTGGAATATTCAGTTTTCCACCGCGCTTCAATAAATGAGGATTGCAATCAAGTCCTGGTAAGTTTTCTTTGTTAGCCTCGACCAGCTCTTTGACACGCTTCTGCACTTCAGCTGGCGAAGACTTGCCGCCTTCTTTCTTGATGGCCCGCTCAGCTATGCCCCAGAGGCTATCGCCGGGCTTCACTTCATATTTGCCATCAGGGCCGACTTCAAATCCGCTACCTTGCTGTTTCTTTGCTTCTTTGTCCCAGGCACGACCAGACTCAGTTCTGCGCTCATAATCGGGCTTAAAGGGCGAACAAGCATCATTGAGCGAGCAAGCGCCATTACTACGAGCAGGAATTCTATATTGCTCTTGCAATTCACGCTGCACACCAGCACTGTTACCGCCAAGGGCAGCTGGAGCAGTGCGATCAGTTGGTAAATGGTTTGAATCTAACATTTCGTTTCCTACCTGAGTTGAGAGGGGGGTTCTCTGTGCTCTCAATATAGGAACGAGTTGTTACGGCTTAGTGACTAAACTGCGAACAAGCAAATCGACATAAAAGGTAAATGGTCAACTAATCAGAGTTTGCGGTATTGGATGAGCTAATCTAGGCCCCAGCAATCTTTAAGGGAAATAGGCAGACGCTAGCCCCTCAGAGAAGTCGCCCACTAAGGGGTACTTTGTCGGAACAGCTAGTTTTCCACTAGTATCAATAAACCCCCATTTATTATCCTTCTGTACAGCAGCTAGACCCTCATGAAAAGGGCGAATCATTGAATAGCTAGAGACATCAAGACCCTGCACCTCACCTGAGAAAATAAATTTCTTCTCTCCGTTAATCGCTACAACTGAAAAGAAACCAGGCAACTCATCCAACCGAGCAAATTTTTCGGATTTGATTTCGCCCTTAGTGTCAATTAAAAACCACTTACTGTCTTTCTCCACCCAAGCAAGTCCGTTATGGAACCATCGCACAGAAGAAAATGGACCTGGAATTTTGACGACTCCGGCCTTATCAATGAATGCGTACTTGCCTGGTGCAATCTCAACTCCAGCCAAATCGTCAGTAAAAATGTGAGCACGCAAATACTTTGGCTCAATCACAACTTTGCCTGCTGAATCCTTGTAGCCAAACAATATTGTTTTGTCCGCACTCTCTACAAAAAATGGATTCACATCGTCAGCCACAATTTTGTATTGACCGTCATTATCTGCACCCAATCGAAGATTCCGGGTGAAGTAAGAGTCTTGCAGTTCACCAGTTTTAGGCAAGGCATGACTCTCTAAAATCAAATCTCCTGTTGGCAGAATCAATCTGCTCGTCGCGCAAACATTCTTTCCAACCTTATCAATGCAATGCATACCAACTTCGCCAGGGCTTTGAACACAAGCAATTCCGTCAACAAATGGCATGGTTGCAGAAAAAGCCTCATCGATAACAACTTTTCCGCCCGAGTCAATATAGCGAAACTTTGTCGTCTCATTGTCTAAACGCTGCAACGGGAAAAACTGATGCTTGCCACTAACAGGAGCCAAACCATCGCCAAAGGAATCAACAGTTTCGTAGGTTGGTGCAATTTTCCATGCACCTGATTTATCAATATAGCCCCAGCCTTTAACTGTTTCAACAGCAGCCAAGCCATCCTTAAACTCTTTAGCAGTTTTAAACTCTGGGGCAATTACAGTGTTTCCCTGTTTGTCGATAAAGCCAGTTGAGTGCACACCCGCTAGCTTGGCTTCTTTAACCCCCGCCCGGTAGCGCTGATATAGCTCAGGCTGTGCCTGGCGAATAAGCTCCAAATAGGTATCGAGATAGTCTTGAGAAATTGGCATTTGCCATGTATCACGGCGATTTATAGCTTCTGCAAGCACTCGTTCAAAAACAACATTCGATGCTTTAAATTGCTTCTGAGTAGCAAGGAAACAGGCATAGGTATACAGCGCAGTCAGCGAGACTGGTGGCCAGTCTTCTTCAGGCACAGTAATTATCTTCGGATCGAAAAAACTAGCTGCTTTTTGATATTTAGTTCCAGCATCTTTAAACTTGCCTTGCAGATAGAGTTTGTTACCTTCCCAAAGCAACGTAAAAATGAGCTGTTTCTGTGTCTTTTCAGCTTTCGGACGCAAGTCAGCTGCCAGTGCATTGAGCGCCTTTAATTTTTCAGCCTGATGCTCTTTCTCATAGCGCTCACTGAGTGATATAAACAGACGGTCTAAATAATTCTCCCATTCATACCAAGCCACCGAGCACTGCCACTGCTTCTCAAGCATCTCTGTTGTTAAATTTTCCGAACCCTTATCTCTAAGTTCGGTTTGCACCTCTATCAGTCGCGCTCTGATGGCGTTGAAAGGATCATCAGGCGATTGCGACACAACCACTCCGTGAGCCCGTGATGCCGAAAACTCTAGATTAGACTGATCGACCAACACTGCTGGAAGTGGCGGCAAATCGATGGCTTTCAGAGCAGTCAAAAGGCCTTCTCGCAGCTTGCCTGGGCCAGCCCATTTTTCCAACTGCACTGTCAACTTCTCACCGGGCAAAACAGAAACGCGCAAATTGGCAACAGAGAAGAACTTCTTAGTAGCCTCACCAATCAACTTTTTGCAGGTTTCAATATATTCCTTTTTCCTCTGTTCATCAGCCTTCTGCTTTGTCAAAGCAGGATCGTTTAAGAATACAGCAGCGATGCCATTGCGAAAATTCTCTGCGCCCTGAAAGACAAGCGCAATAACTAACTCACCAGACTTGTTGATATAGCCGCACTGTGCCAACGTATCGTCGCCTTGTCCAACCATCAAAAGACCGTCGGCAAAGGCAGTACCAATCTTCGAATATTTGGGTGGTATGACAAAAGCACCACTTTTATCAATAACTCCATATAGAAAAGGTCCGGGAGACGATGCCGCCGCGCCAAGGCCGCGGTGCTGAAGAACTAAGTCTGTAGGTGGATTAGGGTTGCAGTCCATACCAACTACAGCTAGACCCTCGCTGAATGGATAGGCCGTGCTAGCTTTCTCAGGCAGCATAATTTTCGTGACGCCAGCAGAATCAACGTACTGCCAGCGACCATCGCGCTTTACCGCCCCAAGACCCTCCGAATAACAATCAACAACTTCTTCTTGATTGGCTTCGCGGTAGGTGCCATCTTTGCGCAGTGCGATGCCAGATTTCCGGGGACTGTCATTGAAAGACGTGTTAGTCAGGCTTACCATTCTCTCAAGGGCCCGCGAACAATAGAGCTCGTCACCCTTAAACCAGTCCACGAACTGAATATCCTCTCTACCAGGCAATTTCTGCACAGCGAAACAGCGAGAGCCCACCTGAACCACTGCCATATTCACATCGTTCAGCTTTTGAGTAAATCCTTTAGAAGTCCATACAATTTGTCCAGTTCTATCAATGATGGCAAAGGTATCTGGAACACCCCCAGGAGCTCCATTGGCCAGACTAACAAGAGCATAGCCCTCTTTAAACTGGCCAACGTAACGAAATTTGGCCGGTATTACTTTCTTTCCGGTTCGGTCAAAGTAGCCAAACAATCCATCTTCCTTAAAGGAAGTGAGACCTTCAGCACAAGTGCCATCTTCCCAGCACGGGCTCTCGGGGCCGCTAGCCAGCGCTCGCAGTCGATTACCAGCGAAATCATACGAAAAATAATGAAGGTCACTCTCATAGCGGTTGGAGGGGCTATATTCAGCAGCGAGCATGTCTCGCTCTTGAATATCGGGACAGCGTTCAAAGCGTTTCTCAAACACAAACTTGCCAGTCTTGTCGATTATTCGCCAATATCCCCGCTCTGGATAAAGCACCTGCTGATTGTCGTATGCCCTAGCAAATTGAACGCTCGCAGCAGGAAGCCCAATAGATAGGCCAACAACCAGCATAAATGACACTGCTTTACGCAAGATTAGCCGGTTCGCGAACATCTAGACACCTCAAACGACAAAAGAAAAATTGTCGCAATACTCAAAACTAGCTCAGCAAGAAGTTTTGCGGGCGACTACCAAGCCTCAATGTAAACCTAAATAGCCCAAACTCACAATTCGTGGAATACCCCATGACCCTGGAAAACTTGATTAATATTGGATTTCAGCTTTTTCTTATAAGATATAGTATCTAATTCCAAAAATTTTAGTGCGCTGAACCTCAAGAGAGAAACGGGGGGAAGATTCAGAGCCTGAGCCCTGTTACCCTCCCCCCTGATTAAGGTTGCTGAAGAATCGAAAGTTACTACCGCAAGACTATTTCACTTGAGCACTAACCACCGATTATCCACAATCGCTACTTCATAAGATCCTTTATGTCGGGGTCCTCGAGCCACTGCTTGCCACCTTTGCCGAACAGGCCAACATCGCTGACTTGACGAATGGTGGGCAGGGAAGTGGTGTCACAATCGACGCCGAACTGGGAAAGAATTTGACGAGTGCTGCGCCGCAACTTGCGGTTGGCCAAGCGTCTGTCATTCTTTTCCGAATCAGCATCAGTCATGCCGGTGATGGGGGTCCGCTTCAACGAACGACTCATCTGGATCTCCTTTGTTTTTTTAAGCAAGCAAAGCTTGCGGATAATTTCCCAGATCGAAATCACCACTTGGAGCCAGCAAGGCAATTCCAAATGGTGTTACTCATTGCCCGCGTAAAAAAAGCACGCGAAGAAAATGAGTATTTCAATTCTTGTTTTTCCGAACAGTGTATCCATCAAGAAGCGCTTATATTCTCGATTTCACCAAGACGAAGTCAGAGCAGCACACCAGGGTGAGTGAAGGAGAAGTGATATAGAAGTTGAACTAGTGCGCTTTTAGATGGATATTTTTTGGAGCAAGGGAAAGAGTTTGGGTGTGCCTATGGAACCTATGATGCATGGCCATTTGATATCAAGCGATGTCAAGCCATGTATCTAAAGCAGATTATGAGAATTGCTTGAGAACCAAGCAGAGAGGCGCAAAAGAGGTTGTCAGTGGGCGGTAAAACACTTACTCTGCAAGCATCTTCAAACCCAAGACTAAATCAGAGCTTAACTCTTGACAATTTACCTGCGCGAGCTGACGCGAGCATGTAAAGCGGTCTGTTAACAATGTTTAGTGCTTTTAAGAGTTATTAGAGAGCGTGGAAGTTGATCCTGTTTAGCTCTCATCACTACATTCAAGACATCTTCTACTTTCATAAATCGAATAGGTCTCTCTCACCCCCCAATATTCGAATTCCGCCCCAACCACTATTGCTTGTGCACCCATACCTAACGCTTGCGTTTCGCAGTTAGGCAGGTGACGCTTGCATGGAGATTTTTATGTCAACAACCTACAGCAACGCCCAATCTTTTGTGCGCGCTGCGGTTGCCGATATGCTTAGTGCAATTACCGGTAACCTCAGCTCGACAAGAATGCGTTTGGTGTCCACCACACCAAGCTATTCTCGCTTCGTCTGGATCATGGTGGAACGCATCGCACCTGGTACCACCGGTGATAGCGTCATCGCCCGCACCAACGATATGGACCTCTCCGGAGGTGTTCCACCGAGCCTCTATGTCACTGCCCCGCTCGCCCGGACGCAAGACCTCGAGGTTCACATTCTCAACTTTCTCGATACCGAACTCTTGAATTACGGCAAGGTCGACGCCCTGCTCCAGTCTGATATGCAAGACGGAACGCCCTGCGCCACTTTCGTCGGCGATTCGGAAAGCGGTTACGCCAACATCACGGAGCAGGTCAGCCTGCTTACCGTCTGATGCAGGTTTCACTCACCAACAAACTCAAACATGCGCAAAGCCCATAAGCCTAGCGCTTGAGGAAAACAAACATGTCTCTCATCATTTCGGCAACGTCCAGCCGTCTTGACTCGGCAATTACGCGGGTCAAAGCTGGAGAACGCGCCAACCTCCTTCTCGTTGTATTCTCTGGTGAAAAGCTTTCCGGCCAGGCTCTCGCCGCTGACGATCTGACCAATGGTCTGATCAAGCGTCGTATCAAGCAGGACGGCTTTCAAGCCAAGTTCATCCAAACCAAGGTGATCGATACCGATCTCACCACCAAGGGTCTGGACAAAATCATCCTGGTCAGCCTGGGCGCACGCTCCAAGCTCACCCTCAATGGTCTGCGCGCAGCTCTGGCTGAAGCGTTCACCACCGCTCGTGACGTGGCCGGCTCCGAGCGCCTGATCTTCCCGCTGATTGACGTTGACCTGCAAGGGTTCACCGTCGAGCAGTTCGCTCAGGTCGTGACGGAGTATTCCGTTCTGGCCGACTACGAGCCCAACCACCGCAAGACGCGCGAGTGGCAGAACGAAGCCCCGCGCACGCACCTGAAGTCGCTGACGATGCTCTGCACCGCCGGCACTCTGGCTGCGGCCAAGAAGGGCATCCTCATGGGTCGCCTGCTCGGTGACGCCACCAATCGCGCCCGCAACATGGTGAACGAGCCTTCGAACATCATGACGCCCAAGAAGATCGCTACCATGGCTCGCACTGTGGCCGCGAACTCGGGTGGTCTGGTGAAGTGCGAAGTGCTCGACCTGGCCGGCATCAGGAAGCTCAAGATGGGCGGCCTGCTGGCTGTCAATCAGGGCTCGCAGAACCCTCCGGCCTTCATCGCCATGAGCTACGACCCCGAAATCGGTCTGACTCAGCAGGTGATCGGTCTGGTTGGCAAAGGCATCACCTTCGATACCGGTGGCCTCAACGCCAAAGACTACGACGGCATGCTCGACATGAAGAACGACATGGGCGGTGCTGCCGCTGTGTTGCAGGTGATGTCGATTCTCTCGGTGCTGAAGCCGCAGATTTCGGTGCGGGCAGTGATTGCCGCCAGCGAAAACCTGATCGACGCCAAGGCCATGCGCCAGGGCGACATCCTCAAGACCATGGCCGGTCTGACTGTCGAAATCGGTCACACCGATGCCGAAGGTCGTCTGACGCTGGCTGATGCTCTGCACTACATCCAGACCGTCAGCGGTGCCAACCAGGTGATCGACGTGGCCACCCTCACCGGTGATGTCGAAACGGCGCTTGGTGACAAGATTTCGGGCGTGATGGGCAATAGCGAGCGCTTTACTCGCGAAGTGCTGAAGTGCTCGAAAGAAGCCGGCGAACCGATGCACGAACTGCCGCTCTTCGATGAGTACAGGGACTGCAACAAGGGCGTCATGGCTGACCTCAACAACAGTGGTACCGGCCCTGGTGCTATCTCGGCTGGCTGGTTCCTGCGCGAGTTCATCAAGGATGGCACGGTTTGGGTGCACATGGACGTGGCTGGCACGAGCTTCCGTCGCTACGACCATGGTGTCGATGCGGCTGGTGCTACCGGTGTGGCTGTTCGCACCCTGGGCCAGTTGCTGCGCCAGTACTCGAAGCTGTAAAAAGTTCTCGAAGCTCTAAGCCGCTGTCGAGACACTAAAAAGAGAACTTCTCTTTTGGGAAAGCAGAGTAGGAGCCACGGCTCTCACTTTGCTTTCTTTTTTCGTCCATCTATTAATTCTTATAGTTGAAATCTTTTCCCCACCCCATGAAACTCCGCTAGCTTCACTACTGCGGCCCCGCATCTAAACTCTCCATAATATCGACCTCAACTCTTTGCAACTCTTTACTACTCAGATCTTGTATTGATGTCAAAGAGCCAAGTAGTTTGAGTACATCACCTTTCAATTTTCTGAGATTTATTTACCGCCTACGCCCAGCACCACAACGGCCCTTGCAAGAACCACAAGAAGAGATGCTCTCTCTCGATCTTCACGGCCACTGAACGCTAAAAGGCAATGTCTACCAGCTGCCACTAAACAGCTTGAACCTAACCAAAGGTCGATGGAGCTCCATCGGTCGACAACTCTGTGAGAAAAAACATGTGGATCATTGACCAATCAATACGCAACCTGGTTCAGCGCATCGACAAAGGCGAAGAACCGCTCGATCTGCTTCTGACCCGCCTCATTGCCAAACTGCAGAAACGGTGCGCCCATCCCAAAGTGGTCGCTCGCTACGCCCAGTATGGCCGACAGTTAGCCACAACCGCAAAGCCCGCCGCAGCCCCACGTCTTCCCCTCGACCAGGACGGTTATGTCATCGGCTTCGACCCTCTCACCCAAGAGAAAGAGTTCGTCGATTCATGGAACCGCTATGGCATTGTCGTCGGCGCCAACGTCGTCAGCCAGAGCCAGTGCCAGGAAGTCGTGGCGCGTATGCATGAGCTTCTGCTGGCCCTCAGCGACGGCACCTGCGACCTGAGCAAGCCTTCAACCTGGGACAACATTCCAGTCGATCCAGCGGCTGTGCCAATCATCTCTCGTGGATTTTTCGAAATCTACCATGACCAGGCCATCGCCGCCATCCGCCAGAGCGTGCGTGTCTACTTGCACTATGTTCTGATCTGGGGCCGGGCAGACCTGTGGACGACCTTCGACCGGCTTGGCATCAAGCTTCCAGGTCTTGCCGATGGCAAAGCCCTGCCCTTGCACGTGGACCAAAATCCCAATGTGCACCCCGACTTCCGCACTGTGCAGGGTGTTCTGGCGCTAGCCGACTGCCCAGCCGAGCGCGGCACCTTTGTCGGCGTGCCCGGCTCCCGCGACAGCTTCTCGGTTTACGGCTCCATGGCCAAAAACCAGGGTGAGTACGTGGAACTCGACCTCGGCCACGCTATTGCCGCCGAGTTCACCGCTGGGGCTCAGCTCTGCCCTCTGCGCGCTGGTGATCTGATTTCTTGGGACAGCCGCACCACCCACGCCAACAGCAGCAATGTCTCAGAGCAGACGCGCACAGTGGCATACATTGCCTTCGGCCCGCAAAGGCAGAGCGATGAGAGCGCTTGCCAGGCAAGGCAGGACGCCTTTGAGAGCGGCTTGGGCAGCAATGTTCGCGACGCCTTGATGCACGCTAGCAAGCGTCCTCGTTTCACCAACCAGACTCGGTTAGCAGCCCTGCGCCGGTCAGAAAAACTAACTAAACTCGGAAGGTTAATCTATGGCCAGGAAAAATACTGAACAGACAAAGCCGCGGCTGCTGCTCAACGCCGAGGCTTTTGGCTTCGGGCCAACCGCTGCCATTGCTGACTGCTTCCCTTTTCTGAGGAAGCACTTCAGCACCATTGGTTTCGTTGGCACCGGACACACTCTCGATCTGCAGAGGCCGCTTGCCTACGACGCCATTCATGATGTCAGCTCACTCAGCAATAGCGCGACCAGCGAAGATCAAGCACTCAACGAAATCTTCGCTCAGTACGACATCTTTCTCACCGCCCTCGACTTTGCCATGGCCGAGAAGGCACTAGAGCAGGGTCTGACGGTCTGTATCTACGACCCGCTCACCTGGTATTGGAAGACCATTCCAGCCGTGGTGAGCGCAGTCGATTTGTACATCGCCCAAAACTTCTTCGGGGTGGAAGAACGGCTGAAATCGGCTGAATTCGCCGCTGCCACCTGGCAGACGGTAGCGCCAATCGTCGGCCAGCAGTCAGAGAATCAGTCTAACGGCGAGGCCGACAACGGTAGCGCCAAAGACCTGGTTCTGGTC
>CAJXZK010000041.1 GCA_913063055.1 uncultured bacterium | reverse complement strand
GTACTTCTGCATTTCTTCGTTAGCGGTAGCAGAGTTTTCGTCTTTGCCCCGCAGTCTTGCCTCGACCCGTTGAGCGGCTTCGAAGGCTGATACTAACTGTCTGGCAGCGTCGCCATCTTCACTGAGAAAAGCGATGGGGTCTTCACTGCCCAGTTCCAATAGGCCGAGATAAGTGGTTTGCAAAGCCGCTTCGATTTCATCCACAAGTGTGAGTAGCTCTTTCAGCTGTTTCTCTTTCTTGTGATAAAAGTCTAGTTGCTTTTTGTGGGCCTCAATTTGACGATTTTGCAGAGCTATATCGTCTTCATCGGTCATGCCCTTCAGCTCTTCTTCTAAGGCAGCCATTTCTATCTGAAGAGTTTTGATATCGACTGATTGCAGTGCTTTGAAAACTTCGTAGGCATGTTCCAGTACGCTGCAACCTTGCTCAAACGCTGCTTCGGCGCGAAAGCGAAAGCCGTTTAACGAGGTGGCCCGCTTGCTTTTGGCAATGTAGGTCAGTAACTCATTGAAGACTTTGAGTAATTCTCGGCCTTCTTCGGCGCCACGATTGAAACCATCGCTTTCGCTGTTGCGAATGAAGTCTTGAAACGCGGTTATTTTCAAGCTGCGCCGTTCTGCCATTAGTTTGGCATAGTGGGCATTTACTCTGTTTTCACCGTTGACAAAATAGTTCCAGATATAGGCACTGGTACCGGTAAAGATGCCAGCAAAGAAGACTGCCACGGAGCCCATTGAAGCCGCAATGAGAAAGGTCCAGAAAAGTGCCACTAGAGAAACCGCAAAGGGAATAATGGTGGCACCGTGGGTGAGGCATTCGATTTGTACTGTTCGGGCTACTTGGCCGCTATTGAAGTCGTCGAGACCGGGCTGCTTGCTAGGCGGGTCGGCGCGAACTGGGTTGGAAAAGTTGAACATGTGATACTCCTGTTCGCTGCTGTCATAAGGACCCTTTGTCTTTGTATAGAATGAATTCCACACGGGGGAGGTTATAGCGATAGTCTCTTTCGTTCTGTCCTGGTCGCTTTGGTGGTGGTTCGGCTGAACCGACACCGATGGCGCGGAAGCGGTTTTCTGATTGACCGTGGGTGCCAATCAAGCGTTGAACCACTGTTTCGGCCCGTTCTTTTGAGAGGGCGATGTTAGCGTCTTCATCGCTGCCTGGGCCGGTGTGACCTTTAACAACAACCCGATGGTCTGGATAGTTGCTGGTCAATAGTGCAGCAATTTGATCGATTTGATCTTTGCCGGCCTGGTCTAGCTCAGAGGTGCCTTGTTGAAACTTGATCTTTTCAACTTTCATCATGCCGATTTGTTCAAGCTTGTCCCATTCCTGCTCTGTCAGTTGACTGAATTCGTGCTTGACGGCGTTGTTTTGACTGGGGTTGGCCATTTTATTAACCACTGCTTTCATGGCTGTGGTGTTGATGATGCTATAAGGATCACTGAGAGGGTCGCTCTTGAGTTTTCCTGTTTTGACCAACACCTGGGTAATTCTGGCTATAGAATTGGCCAGTCCGTCAGTGTTTTGTGCACCAATAGCGGTGCTAATGCCAAGGTCTGTGCTGGCGTTTTGGTAAACGTCATGCCAGTCAATAAGCTTTAGCATCGCTTCAACTTCGTCTTGGCTTAGCCCAGTACTTACCTTCATGTCGCTAATCATGCGAGGGCGATCATTGCTGTAGGCACGCATTGTCGAGAAGTAGGCATCCAGAAAAGTAATGACCTGGTCTGCTTTGTTGTTGACTATGTCGCGCCTGAAGACAAAGACATCCATGATGTAACCGCTGAATCCTTCTGAGCCCCAAATGCGTTTGAGTCCAGGAACGTCGCGTAGAGCTTTTGAGACATCGGGCTCCCACATAACAAAGACATCGCCCTGGTGGTTCTTGGCCCGATCATAGGCAGCGGTTGAGCCGTCAACTTCTTGTCGCCAGGTATTGGAACGTTGCAGGTTGAAAAGGTCGAAGTCAACCATGGTCAGGTCAATGAGAAAACTCGATGGGCTTTCCTTGCCGTAGACAATTTGTAGCGAGGCATCATTGAGGTCGGCCAGTTTGCCCGTGGGTAGCTTGTCGCTGAAACCAACAATGGCATCTGCTCCTTTGCTCTCAGCAACGGCGCCTACGATTACACCAGGATACTTATGGGTGAGGCCATGTTGCAGGTAGCTATTGATTGGCAGAACAATAGCGTCACATTGACCACTGGCAAACTTTTGCAGCCGAGCAGCATAGTCACCGTTATCAACGACAAATTGCACTCCTAGCCCGCGCCTGGCTGCTTGCAGTTTCAGCTCTGGTGAATCGACGAAGAAGTAACCTAGATAACCGTCGCCACACACTCTTATGGTACTTTCGACCTTCGCTTCACTGGCTTCAGTTTTGCCAGAACTTTCTTGCCACATTAACCAGAGTTTGAAGCCTCCCGCACAAAGAAAACCGACCACCACAATGAGCAGGGCGGCTATTACTGTTCGATTTTGATTCATATAAGGTTCGATTCTAAGTGATTATAGGGCTACTGGCCTTCGGCTTCTCCAGGGAAGCTGGTGGGGTCGTAGAGTTCTAGTTCTGAGCCGGCTTCTGTCAGTGCTGACTTTAGTTGGTCAGCATTGACCGCATCTTTGTAGAAGCGTGAGTAGCGGCGCAGCTCATGTTTTTCGCCGATGCCAAAGCCGACGGTGTAGATGGCGAAGTTGTTCTTTTGTGCTGCTTTTACCCCTTCGGTCATTGAGTCGTTGGAGTCGCCATCGGTCACTACTACCAGACGAAATTCGCCGTAGCCGAATTGCTTCTCGTATTGCTTTTTCAATGTCTTCACGGCTTTTTCAATAGAGTCACCGAGTGGGGTGCCTCCGCCGTCGCGAACTGCATCTATTAGCTTGAGAAACTCGGCTTTGTTATTGGCTGCCAGGGGTAGCACCTCACCGTTATGCCTGCTATCAAATACATAAAGACCGAGGTTGACGTTGTCAGGGAGGGCCTCTACGAATTGATGCATAGCCCATTTAGCACCATCTAGCTTGTTTCTGAACTTGTCGCCACCTGGTGCTCTGCCGCTCATCGAACCGGAGCCATCGAAGACTACGTAGAAATTGCGAGCAGTTGAGTTAGCTGAAGCTAGAGCGTCTTGTGCCTGATCTAGCACTGCTTGGGCTTGGTTATCGACGTCGGCCTGGGCCAAGACAGTATCGCTAGTTGGAGCTTGTGTCGTGACCGTCACCATTGCTGATGGCGTAGCGCTATTGTTCTGGTCTTGCGAGGCGTCACAGCCGCTCAGCAGTAAGAGCCCTGCCAGAATCAGACCAAGCTTACCTAAGTTGGTTTTTCTCATGGTCTGCTCCTTATTTGCCAGGTGTGTATTCGTCTAATTCTGTTTCCACAGCTTTAGGACGGAAGACAACGCGGCGGTTTTGGTCCCAATGCAATTTGCTTGGGTGCTCTTCCGGCCATTTGGGTGAAACGATACCAAGGCCAACAGTGACAAACTGTGATGGATCGCAGGTGTAGCCTTCTTGGGTGCAGAAGTTCATGAATGAAGCTTTGACGTTGTCTGCCCGTTTTTTGGAAAGGTTTTTAGCCACTTGTTGAATTTCAGCCAGCTCTTGTGCGCTAGCACCTTCAGCTTTACGTTTGTTGTAAGCGTCAGGGGCATTATGACCTTCGATGACGAAAACTATACCGCCAGCAGTTTGAGCTTGGTCTAGAACGCGTTTGAAGTCGTCCATATAGTCTTGGATTGCGAAGTCATCTTGTTTTGGTTTGAAGTAGATTTCAAACGGAGGCAATGCACCCACTTGATTGTACGAATCTAGTTCAGTAGCAATCTGATGCTCAACTCTGGCTCTAACTTTGTTTTCGTCAAAAGCGGGTTTAGCAGCCAGCTTAGTTGTGTCGGCGTGTTGCAGACCAGTCGCTAATTGGTTATAGTCCCAGGTTGCTTTTTTCAGTGGAGCTGAGGCTTTGAGCAAACCCAGTTGAACAAAGCTGCTTTGAATTTCATTGCTCAGGGTCTCGAAATTGCGAGTGGTGCCTTGGCCGGTGAAGAAGGCCACGTTGCCGCTAAAACCAACCCACTGACAGTCTGCCAGAGATGATTCTACATCGGTGGTAGCCGAAGGCGAACCAAAGAGAAGGTCGGCTGATTTAGCAATAAGCTGAGTGTATTTTTGGTCTGCTTTGTTGGCTATCAATGAGTCAAAGTGTTCTTGACCAAGCATTAAGGCATGGGTCAACTTTTGCACATCAGCTGTGTGAGTGTCGAACCAGTCGGCCCGCACGGCATAGGTGTCGGCAATGACGCGGTTGAACATGGCAGATGTAATCAGGGCTTTGGCGCCTTTGACTGATTCGCCACCATTGGCATTGCCAGAGCCTGTAAGTGCTGCTGCGTCTGGGCTAATTACCATGACCGCGTCTAGCGATGGGTCTTGTTCAAAGGCTGTGCGAGGATCAACTACTTTGTTGTTAGTGTCATAAGTAGGGATGGTCAACTCTTTGAGCCATTTGATTTTGACATCCTTTGGCTCAAGACCGGCTTTAGCAAGTGCTGTGGTCAGGTAGTCCATGTGCGGACCGTAGAGCTGAAGGCCAATGGTTTTGCCCTTTAAGTCTGCCAGACTGTTAATGCCTGGGCGCACAACCAGTACGTCTCCGCCGTTACTCCAAGTCAGTTGGTAGATTAGGTAGAGGTTGGTGTTGGCTTGTTTAAAGATTTCGGCCGCGGCGTTACACATACCAGCGGTGCAACGCAAATACGGGGTTTCGCCTTCAAGCACTCCTTTGACTTGCTTGGCAAAATCGTTTTCTACAAATAGTTCAACATTGAGGCCTTCTTTCTTAAACAGCCCTTCTGAATCGGCATCGATAGTAGCAACGTCGCCTGGCCAGGTAATTAGCGGCAGTCTGATTGGACCATCTTTTACCGGTTTTAGTTTCACACCTTTGAGTGCTTCAGTGAGCGGCTTAAAAGGGATGTAGTCAATGCTAGGGTTGCCTTTGGCTGTGGCCTGGCCTGTGGCGGCGATAACAGTGGTGAGCAATGCTACGAGCAAGGTTTTGAAGCTGGCTTTTGATTTCATTCAGTACTCCTGAATTTATGATTTGGACAGAATGGCCAGGCAGTGAAAACTGAAAGTCAGGGCTGACTTTTAGATGCGCTGCCGAACCGTTAGATAAACTGCAAACTGGATAACACCAGGATTACAGCAAGAGTAAAAGCAATTTCCACTGCATCTAAATGCAGTGGAACAATGAGGAAGTGCTTAGTGGGTTTGTTGATTGAGGTTGGTTTGGGTTTTGTCGTTTGGTGCGGTAGTGGATGTGTAGAGCTTCAATCTAGCTATCAGGGCAGGGCCGATACAACAGGAGGTTGTAAAGTGTTGTTTGGCTAGGCGAAATCGACCTGGCCAGGCTGGTAAAAGCAGTACGCTTTTGTTGCTTTTGTCTGGGATAGTGCAAATGCTCGCGCTAGTTTTGGGGTCATGACGGTTAATGGTGTTTTTGGCGGGACAGTGCCGTTTAAGACTGCATTGCTATGACGCTACAATTTGTACTGTCATTTCAGGCCATTCTTTCTTTGCCCAGGGCTATGCCAATAAGCACACCACCGACCTGCGGCAGTAGCACAACCAAGGCTGCTCCTGCACCAGCTAGACCAGCGATGGTCACTAATGTGCCATGGAGAGCGTAGGCTGCGCAAATTACTAGCATTGTTGCTAGCATGCCAAAGCCAATGACACCGAAGCCAGCCACTAACCCAATAATCAATTCGCCAGTCTTGGCCGCATCAGCAGAAGCTTTTGCTAGACCTCTGGCAGCAGTTGTAGACAGGTAGATGACAAAGCCGGCGGTTATGGCTAAGAGCCCGCAGATAAGAGCAGACTTTATATGCCAGGTAAAATCGGCCCAGATTGTTAGATTATCTGGCCAGGCCCACGGTGTGAGCATTACACCGGCAAGGTATAGAACAATGCCGACGATCAGCATTTTGTGCGTATTCATAGTTATCGCCTCGATTAGAGTTTTTGGTACCACCAAGTCCTTTTGGTGGCAGATTTTCTCGCTTCTAGAAGCAAGCTTGAGCTTATTCTTTGGTCTCGGCGATGAAACGCATTAACGACAACCAGAAGTTGACGAAGTCTAGGTAGATGTTCATTGTGATCATCACTGCATTAAAGTCATTGTCTTCAGAGCGAGAAAGGCGGAAGAAGTCAAAGACAAAGTAGCCAGCAAAAATCACCATGCCTGCCAGTGAGTAGAGCAGATTGAAGGAGTGGCCAAAGCCGGTGAATAGACCAATGACGCCGACGATGATTAGGCCCAGCAAGCCCATGAAGAGCCATTTGCCCCAGGCGCTAAAGTCGCGTCCAGAGAAGGCACCCCAGCAGCCTAAGGCTGCCATGATTGCCGCTGTGCCCATAAACGAGAACGTCACTGTTTGCCAGCCAATGACGGCAGCGTACATGTTAACGGCTGGTCCAATGGCCAGGCCATTTATGAAGGTCCAGATGGCCAGGCCCGCTACACCAAGAGCCGGTGAGGCCGCGGCCATAGCTGCGACACCAAATATGCCGACAATGAGTAAGACGAACAGTCCGAATAGAACCCAGCCTGAAGTAATGCCGAGGCCCATGTAGGTGCCAATGGAGCTAATTACCAGTGATCCAGAAAGCAGCATCATAACTTTGGCCATGAGGCTGTTGCTGCAGGTGGTTGCTTTGTTGGTGCGTGAGGCGTAAGTGTTCATAAATTCTCCGGGGAATTTGTTGATTTGGTTTTTTCTTGCACGTGTGCTTTGACGTGATAGTAGCCAGCAAGCAAAATCTTGCTCACTTTAGCGACTAGATACATGCGAATCAGGTAAAGCAGTACTCCTGTAAAGCCCGCCAACCCTGAGAGAACGCCGGTAGGGTTATGTTGGGTGTTTGAAGACCGAAGTATCGGCGGTGGCCAGAAGGGTAATACCCTTGAGGGTAAGGTTGGGGTCAGCGATATCGAAGAATTTCTTGCTGCTGTTGTGGGCAGCTGAAATCGCTTCGCTCCAGCCCCCGGTAACAATAGTTAGAGCTTTCTTGCCGATTTGCTGTTTTGCAATTGCTTGCCATTCGCGAATTAGTCCGATATGACCGGCAAAGACACCATTGCGCATGTGCGTTTCGGTGTCATAGCCTAAAGCAAGAGTTTGGCCTTTCATATCGAGCAGAGGCAGAAGAGCTGTTTGTTGATGCATGGCAGCCAGGGTAAGGCCGAGGCCGGGAGCAATGAAACCGCCTTCTACATGACCAGCAGCTGAAATGGCAAGCATGGTTGTTGCTGTGCCCAAGCCTATTACTACCACTGCTCTGCGGCCTTTACCGTGGATTTTCCAGGCGGCCACAGCGTCTGCTACTCTGTCTGCTCCCATGGCTGCTGCCATCCCTGTCAGGAATGGTTGCTCAGTGGCGCTAATAATTGTCACTTGGTGGCTCTGTAGTAACTGGCGTAGAGTCGCTTCAGCTGCGGGTACCACTGATGATACTGCTACTGGCAATGTCTTCTGGCAAATTAGCTCTGCTGTGCGCTGTTCGATTTCAGCAGTGGCATAGCAATGTCGCTCTTGCAGCACGCCGTCAACAAAGTAACCATATTTAGTGTTGCTATTGCCGATATCTATGGCTAGTAGCTCTTTCATAAAATTTCCTTGCTCAGGGTGATCAGGTTGCGTGTGGCGGAATAATTGGCATTTCAACAATATCAAAGATTGCCTGAAATTCTGCTTCGTAGAAGTGGATGGCCAAGCCGCGATTGCCAATCCAGAGACTGCCTTCGGAATGGCAATCGATAGGGTAGTGGCGGCCAGCTTGAAATTCTGCCAGATTGGCTGCCAATTCGTCGTTGTCGACCACTGGGTTTCCTTTTAGAACGGCATAGTGTGCGGTCTCTTGCTTTTTTGCTTTGATTTTATCCCGTGTTTGCAGACGACTTGTTTTGAGTTTGTCTAGTTCCACTTCGGCCTTCAGTACTGAGATCTCTCTGCTAAGCAGTTCCCGGAAAAGTTCTAAGGCCCCATGATGTCTGCCGCAGAAGTTCTTATCAGTGGCTATTTTGTTGATAAAGTCGCAGCTGCTGAAGTAGTGGAAAACTTCATTGAGTGATGCCAGGGAAGCTGGGTTTTCGTATATCACTGAGTTGTCTGCTCGTTCCTTTAGAAGAGTGGCTAGTTCTTGTAGCTGTAACAGCAGCGCTTTCAGAGCTTCGACAACTATTTCGTCGATATTAGCATAGCGATACCCCCCTGACCCACTGTAGCTGTTCTTAATTAGCCCATGGGCCCGGTCGCACCGCTCAACTTGGCTACTTAGTTTTTCGAGAATTTCGGCAGCTGTTAATAGCTGATTGTTGTCTGTACTCATACTATTGACCTCACTAGTTCTTCTGTTTGCGGTTCTGGTTCGATGAAGTGGATAGTGCTGGTTTCGGGCTCACTAAGCGCCATAACATCGACGCGGTCACCAGCTCTAACCAGTGAGGCATAGGTCAGTAACACGGTCAGCAGTTTCTCACTGTTGGCTTTGGCTTCTAAAAGCTTATTGAAATAGGCCTGGTCTGCTGCGGTGGTATAAACTTCGATTTCACCGTCGTCAATTTTTATGGTGAATACGAAGCGCGTCACTCCATCGACCATGAAGCTTCCAGCTCTCAACACCTTCCCTTTGAAACATGTGGTGCTTTTGTTCTTTATCAGAGTACTGACTGAATAGTTGCGGGCTTTGTCAAATGACATAACATCGTTCTCGTTCAAAGTAGCTAGTGCCGAAGATACGGTCCTTGTTTCTGGCACTAGCTGATGGAGGAGGGCCAATATACTTTATTGGCGCTAACTGCTATTGAGCAGGATAGATATTGGTGCGATTGGCGGCGTGCTCAGCCAGTAAGTTGCAAGGCACAAAGTTTTTACGCCATGACTGACCAGGCAGTTCTGAACCACTAGCAATGTTGCGGCTGAGGTCAGAGAAGGTTTTCACACCTAACTGGTCGATATGGCGCAGTGGGCCACCCAGCGAAGCTGTGAAGCCGGTGCTGATGACGAAGGCCAAGTCAATCAAGAACGGGTCTGAGACCACCCCGGCTTCAAGAACACGCATGGCTTCGTTTTCAATGGTGCCAATCAGCAGCTTGACGATGGCTTCTTCGGCCATTGGCGTACTACCCAAGTTATGAGCCTCTGCCATAGCCCGATAAGGAGCACCTAAGACGGGTTTACGTGTTTTTGCGTCTTTGACAGTTTTGCAGTCTTCCCAGACATAAAAACCATAGCTGCCTTTGCGGCCCAAGAAACCTTGTTCAACCAACTTACCTACCAGGTCGAGAGATGGTAAAGCTAAGCGGTCTCCGTGGGCGCTAGAGAGCGTTTTGGCAACACTGGCTACAACGTCTAAACCAACATAGTCCATAAGCTCTACGGGGCCCATAGGCATGCCGAAGTTCAAGATCGCTTTGTCTATCGCTGCTGGCGCCACACCCATAGCAAGTAGGTGGGCTGTCATGGCCAAGTATGGCCCGAGGATGGCATTGACAATGAAGCCAGGGTAGTTTTTGCAGGGCAGGGGAATTTTGCCCAGAGCGCTAACCAGGCTAATTGCTGTGGCCATTGTTTCTTCTGAGGTTGAGGAGGTGCCTGGAATTTCCACACCGGCCATCTGTGACACTGGATTGAAGAAGTGCATACCGCTGAAGTTGGCAGGATTTGCTACTCCAGTTTTCAGTACCTCTAGGTCGCGAGCTGAGGTGTTAGAGAATAAGAACCAGGGGGTTTCCTTGCTGCGGCTAGTCATAACTTCATCAACTTGCCTGTAGGTGGCAAATTTGATTTCGTCTTTTTCCGGTACGGCTTCGATGATGGCATCGCAGTTGGCCAGGTCGCTATATGAAGTCGAGAAAGTCAGTTTAGCCAATTTAAGATCGGCTTCTAACTTCGTGTACTTGCCAGATTTGACGCGGCCAGCCATCAATTTCTCGATATTAGCTTTGGCCTTGGCCAAAAACTCTTCCTTGATGTCAATTACCACAACTTTTTCAATTTGCCATGCACAGATTGCTTCAAAGGCAATTTCTGCTCCCATGATGCCCGAACCAATCACTCCAATTTCGGAGACCCGAGCAGGAGTGGCGCCGCTGGCTAATTTTTTAGCTCTGCTGCGGTCAAGGAAAATGCTAACTAGATTGGCCGACTCTTTCGATTGCACCTGCTGAGCAAACAGAGCTGATTCTAGCTCCAGGGCTTTGGCGAGGGGCATCGTCAAGGTGCGCAGGGTGAGGGCGGCCGCTTGAGCTGGCGCCTTGTAACCTTTTGCACGTTTGCTGATCTGCGCTAAAACCTGCTTGCTGGCAAAGCCATGGGTAGTGGCGCTAACAAAGTGGCGCATACCCGAGAAACGATCAGCCTTGAAGGGTTCAGTAACATCTAACAAGGCCGCCACTGCTCTTTCTGCCCAGCCAGCTTTCTTGCCTTTACCATTGCTGGGTGCTTTTTTGCTTTTCGCGCCGAGGGCGATAGCTTCTGCTCGGGCAAGCAGTTGGTCTGCTGCCACAACTTCATCGACCAAACCGGTTTGCCAGGCTTCTTTGGCACTAACATCGGCGCCTGTGGCAATCATTGTTACTGCTTTGATTGTGTCTATCAAGCGCGGCAATAAGACGCAACCGCCGAACCCTGGAAAGATACCGAGTCTGACTTCTGGCAGTGCTAACGCTACTGCCGGGTTATCTGCGGCCAGACGATGGCTGCACCATAGAGCAAGTTCCAGGCCGCCACCTTTGCAGGCGCCATTGATAGCCGCTACCGAAGGTACGCCCAGGCTACGCAGTTTAGCCAGAATGCCTTTGGCATTCATGGTTACCTGGTAGGTTTTCTCTTCGCCTTCGCTTTGTAGAGCGCGAATTTCGTTTATGTCAGCGCCGGCGATGAAGACGTCAGGTTTAGTTGAGGCTATCACCAGACCTTTGAGGCTTGGGTCATTAGCCAGTCGGTCAAGAATGCCATCTAGCTCTTGTAAGACGGCCATCTGTAAGACATTCACTTTCGGTACGTCCAGCCACAAGATTTTTACACCTGAGGCTTTGCTTTCGATATGAAAGTATTTGCTGTGGTTGATTGCTGGGGTAGTCATTTTAGTCTCCTAGTTTTTTGTATAAGGTTTGATCAAGACAGCACCGGCCATGCCACCACCGACGCACAGTGAAGCAACGGCATAGTTTCCACCGTTGAGTGCTAGCTCCCAGGCCGCCGCTGCGATGATGCGAGCTCCGGTCATTCCTAGCGGATGACTGAGGGAAATGCCGCCACCATTTTTGTTGACTTTGTTCAGGTTAATACCGAGGCATTTGATCACCGATAGAACTTGATGACTGAAGGCTTCGTTTAGCTCCCAACGGTCGATTTCGTCTACTGTCAAGCCGTTGGCGGCTAACAGTTCTCTCACTGCTTCAACCGGGCCAAGACCCATTGAGACGGCATCGCGACCGGTGAAGCAGAAATCGACGATTTCAGCCAGTGGCTCAAGGCCAAGCTTCTCAGCCATTTCTTCGCTGCACATGACCAGGGCACAAGCGCCATCTCCCATACCTGAAGCGTTGCCAGCTGTAATCAAGCCGGTTCCAGCCAAGGCGGGTAGCTTGCTCAGTGATTTTAAGTTGGTGACCCGGGGATGCTCGTCGGTATCGAAGACGCCATAGCCAGGTATGACCATGGGGTCAATTTCGTGGGCCAGGCGCCCAGAGGCTATTGCCGCTAGAGCATTGGCATGAGAGCGAGCGGCGAATTGGTCTGCTTCAGTGCGGCTGACATCAACGAGATTGCCGACAATCTGAGCCGTTTTCATCATGTTTAGCTTGGCTGGATCTTTGGCTAAGTAGGCAGGGCCTAGGCCACTGTCAGCTAGACCAAAGAAGGGCAGTGGGCCAAAGACTTTGAAGATTTTGCGCAGTGCCTTGGGGGCCTGTTGAGTCAACCATTTGTTGAGACCGGTATAGCGCTTAGCACCGTTGACGATTAGCGGCGGTGATGACATTGATTCGACACCAACCGCGATGCCAAGTTGATTGCGGCCGCTGGCGATGTCAGACCAGATCTGAAAGGCGGCGTTCATACCACTGGCACACTGCTGATGCACTGTGTAGCAGTTGATGCTTTCGGGCAAGCCAGCGTTTTGCAGGGCTACGCGAGCAGTGTTTGGCTCGTAGTAGCTTTGCACCGCATGACCAAAGACAACCTGGTCAATCATACTGAGGTGCTTGATGTTTGCTTTTCTTACCGCACATTTGAGTACATGGGCACCCATTTCTGCGGGGCTATAGCGATGTAAGGCTCCGCCCATTTTGCCAATCGCTGTGCGACTGCTGGCGACCAGAACGACTTTGCGTTTGGCGGAGCTTTCATTGTTACTGTTGTCTGACGACATGATAATTCTCCTGGTGATTAAAGGTAGAAGTTCTTTTTGCAAAGAAGTAGCAGGCAATAAAGTGTTTATCGCCTGCTACGATGCCGAAGAAAGACTGGTTTATTTGTACGGCTGTTGAATTTCGCCAGCAGGAACACCATCTAACTGATGGAACTCTCCGGCCAAGACATAAGTTGCTACTTCATCAACTGCTCTTTCGTACTGACTGGCTGTGTGTTTTTCGCCAGCTAGTTTGCAGCGCATTTCTAGGCAGAGCAAGTTCAGAGCAGCAACGGTTGCTTTGTCTCCGCTTGCTGCTGCGGCACGAGAGGCAGCAATAGCACAAAACATCGTAGTGATGCTTGCCACCGGTTCGTAGATGCTTTCTAGCATGGTCAGCTGCTTGTCACCCAATCTTTCTTGATATTTCAAGACGTTGAAAATAAACTGCTTACGCCATTTGAACCAGGCTTTGTCAGCAAATTTACGGTGGGCTTCGAAGCGGCTATCGAGGCCGTCGAAGGCGAACTGTGCACTGGCTTTTGGCGTGCTGCGAATTTGCTTGAGGTAGCTGGCTAGCTTGATTGTTGCAGCCAGAATGTTCTTGCGGTTCTTCACAAGCTTGCCTGTATTGGCAAGTAAGTAACTGCAAGTTTGGCCAAAGTTCTTGGCGTTGAAGACCAGCTTGTTCGGGTCGATACCAGCGTTTTTAAACTCTTGCATCACTGGCCCAAGGTAGGGTTCGCCAAAGGCTTTGATCAATGATTTGACGCAGGCCATACCCAACATGGGGTTAGGCCCTTCGTACACTGATGTGACCAGGTCATCAGCTAAGTTGTCGCCGATGGTGCTGCCGTGCAAGGTGAAGCGGCCGCCGATGGTGAATAAGCCTAAGTCTGTTGATACTTGACGCAGCCAATCGGTGGCTTTGGTTTTAGCTATCATTGAACTGACATCACCTTGATAGCCGGCATCGATCAAACTGGAGGACCAGTCGACTAAGGCATCGGCCCCAGCGATATAAGCTGCTTGCAGTGCGAGGTTGTAGCGGATGTATTGGCGATCTTTTAGCTTGACGCCGAAAGTATCACGGTAGTCTACCCACTGTACGCACATGGCCAGAATTCTGCGCATTCTTGCCGCACCAGTGGTGGCAACGGCGAAGCGACCTTCGTCTAAGTCGTGGAAAATGATGGCTAAGCCGTCACCATCTAGTAAGTTAGCTTTGGGTACACGCAGGCCGTTGAACTTCAAGCCTTTGTTGTGGATATAGCGCAGAGCGTGGATGCCGTAGTTGTTGATAGAGAATACTTCGCTATCTTCATCAGGCAAGGTGGTGATTAGCACCCTTAGTTTCTTGTCAATCAGCAACAGTAGGGCGATTTCGTGACCATACCAGGCGTTTGAGATGAACAACTTTTCGCCATAGACCACAATGTCATCGCCATCGACAACGCCGTAGGTACTGGCTTTTGTGATGTTGCAACCGACCGATGGCTCGGTGCCACCAAAGCCTGAACGGACATGGCCGTGAGCTAGAGGGCGCAATAAACGTTCTTTTTGCTCAGGGTTGCCTTTCCAAATTAATGGACCGGCTGTGCCGATTAAGCGTTCAATTGAGAGCAAGCCGCCAATAATTTCGGCAACTGTTGCACCCATTTGGGTCATTGTGCGACCGAGGAAGAACTTTGTCGCCCCTGAGCCACCGTATTCTTTAGGAATAGGTAAGCCCCAGTAGCCAGCTTCAGCCAGTTCGGCAATTAGGACCGGATTGACTTTACCATCGGCGCCAATAACTGTGCCTGCATCTCTGTGTCTTTTGCCGACCTCGATGCTAGCCAGTAAAGCAGCAGCAGCTTCGGAGTCAGTCAGTTCAGTTTTGTTGGCCTGACAAGCAAATAAACGCAAGTCGACGCTGGGCGCTAGCAGTGCTTGCTGCAGCACTCCAGGTTTAGCACGACCGCTGTCAGCGTGAATCTGTGCTTGGTCTATAGTGACTACACTGCCGACTTCTTCTGCGCTTTTGCCAGCTTTTTCCATCGAGTCTTTGATTAGGTCGATGTCACCAGCACCATTAGTGCCGACCCCAGGGTTAGTAACCTCTGCGGGATTTAAATTTTTGTCTTTTGTAGACATGATTGCTTTCCTTTAAATTGTTGTTGCTAGGCGCACGAAAGAAAGAGCAGAGAGTTGTCTAGACTTAAGACTCTGCCTTTCTCTCTTTGTGCGGACTGAGACCTATTTGAGGTCTTGGATTTTTACTTTGAGCAAAACTGCAGTTGTGCCGTTGCCGTAAAAATTGTTTAGCCTTGCCGCTTCTTCAAAACCGCGTGCGGCATAAAAGCTTTGAGCTCCTTTGTCATTGCTGCTCACGTGTAAGCGCATGAATTCTTTCCCTTGCACAAGCAAAGCTTTGGCTGTTTCGGCAATAAGCAAACTGCCAATACCTAAGCCTCTGTGAGAGCCTTTCACTGCTAGGTAACTGACGTAGCCGCCTTCGGGTCGGAGCTTGTAAATGATGAAAGCAACTACCCTGCCGTTGTGCTTTGCTACAAGGGCGTAATTGTCGTCATCGGGGCTGAGTTCTTTGTACCATTTCGCCGTGAATGGAGCGGTTAGGCTCTGGTTGTTGATGGCAAGAATGCTGCCCTCGTCCTCTTCGGTCGGAGCAGCAATCTGTATTGAAATATCGGTTCTACACATATTGCCTGCTCCTGAGTTTTAAAGAGACACTGGAACCCTTATCTGGATAGAGCGAAGCGGGTTAATGTCGTCGTAGTAGGCTGTTATGATCATTTGCTTCAGCCCCTCGTTAGCGACAGTTGAGCTGTGGGAACAGATGAGGTTAAAGGCCGAGAATGGAACCAGAGAGATAGCCATTTGAAGAGTGCTTATTTCGACCTCGAGAGCCGATATCTGCCTGGCTTCAGACGGTAAGGCCTCAACCACAGATATACTGTGCGTCAGGGTTTTACAAGCCGTGGCAATCTCTTGAGCCGAATCCAGATCTGAGAGACCGGCTTGTTCAAGCAAACTTAGAAAGGTTTGAAATGTGGCAAGGATTTGCTTCAGTTTGGTTAGTACTTGTTGCACTTTGGTCACCGTAGTAATTTGGGGAGAGGTTGAAGTTGAGGCGGCCTTTTGCGACCTAAACCATTACTGGTACGGCCGCCATTAGACCAATTGCTGTTATAAACAGGGCAATTGGTAAGCTTGCAATTGCAGCCCAGCGCCCGCTTGTGACACTAATTAGTGATGGCATCAGTTTGCTGCTCATCACTAAGGCCGCTGTCGTTGCTACCAGGTTGGTGGCTAATTCATTGATGGCATATTGCCCTGGGCTAGCAATAACGACCTCCAGACTCAGGGGTATTCCGAGTATGCTCATGGCAAACATTGTGGCAATGCCGAGGCCACAGATCAGCATTATGATGCTCAGCGATGCTATCAGGGCTGGTGGCACCATTGAGAGTGAAAACTCGCTGACCGTGACGTTGCCTTTGGTAATTTTAGGAGCAATAAATGTTAGAGATAGCCATACCAGGCCGATTGTTGCAATTAAAGTAGACATAAAAACCTCCAGCTAAATCTAATGATTAGCCTTGATGTGGATATAAAACCCGGTGTTAGGGCCCGGATTGCTTGCGGCCTTTGGGCCGAACTTGCTTGGCGTTTTCTGGACCCCAAATTAACGCTGGTGGTTCGTCGAAAAAACGACGGTACGATTGCAGCGTTTTTTGATATTGTCCGTGGAACATTTGATCCTCGCCAGCCAGGCCGGAGCCAGGGTTGTGATGAATCAAGCGACCTAAGATGCCGATACACATCTCATCCCAGTAAGAGCGACTGTAGATGAGATGCAAGTGCCAGACTTCGTCGGTGACGAAGGAGGGCGTTACTCTGTGACCAGCAAAGGCTGCTAAGAAAATAAAACGTTTGTACTCTTCGATTGCTCTAGCGGTAAATTCACTTGTCCAATCTTGCTCTTCTTCCAGGCGGAGCGAGAATGGATAGGGTGCGTTTTGTTCGTCTAAAGAAAAGTCTTGCAGGCGTTTCCAGATTGCCATTTGATCAGTGCTTTTTGTGCTTTTGCGGAATTTCCAAAATCTAAACATGGTTGCCACACTGGTCTGTGCCTTAGCTGCCGCAACCGCCGCCACCGCCGCAACCACCGCCGCCGCCACAACTCGTACCGCCGCCACAGCTACTGCCACCGCTAGGTGTTGAACAAGTAGAGCCACCGCTAGTTGTGGTGGTTGAGTCACTGACGACAGCAGGAACAACTGTGGATGAATCGCTGGTTCGACTGCTGGTATTGCCTGTGCTTTTGCGCGGCTCTTCGGGCTTCTTTTTCAACTGTTCCGATAAGAGGAAACCGCCCGCAGCAGCTGAAGCTGTCATGGCTTCATTTGTTGAGTCCGAGTCGGTGTCACCGTAATTGCTTCTGTTGTTTTTGTCAGTTCTTAACCGATTCTCGAACTCTGATCTTGATGACGAGCTTTTTCTGTTCTTTCTGCGACCGAAGAGGTCGAGGAATAGGATGCCGACCAAAAGTAAGGCACCAAAACCGACAATTGCCATTATGTTCATATTTTCTAGCGCCGTTGTGTTATTTGTTTCTGGGGCTGTTACAGGCTCAATCACAGGCTTAAGTTCTGTGTTTGCTGTTACCAATGTGTTGATTTGCGCGGCTATGGCCAGTGGAACTCGCGCTGGGCTCGTGCTTAGGTATTGATTCCGGGCAGTGAAAACTGGGCCTTCTGGGTCATTCATCGTATTGCGATTTATACCGAGGCTGTTGAGATAGCTGCCCGCTCTGACACCAATGGTAAGTAAAGGTCCGTCTCTGGGTGCGGTCATTAGAATGACTAATGCCCTTGATTCACTGAAGCTTGGATTGTTATTCCAGCTCTCCCACAGCTTACGCACTAAGACAGGGCCTTTGTTTTCTTCATCTAATTTGCTGCCAGCGTTGCGTGTTACCACAACATAAACTTGCAGGTCATTGGAATCACCGAGTGTTTGTAGCTCTTCGGCGTATCCTGGGGTGCTAAAAACCTCAGCTTCTTCTGCCGACAATGAGGGAGAAAGATAGACTCTTGTTCCTTCTTTGAAAGAAGGCAGCCAGCTATCTTGGGCCAGGAGCGGTGTGGATATTGCCAGCGTAAGTAGTGCCACTATAGCTGTTGCAAATTTGCAGTTTTTCATAGGTGTCCTTTGATGGATGGTGGAAGTTCTTATTTTCTGGTGAGCCAGGCTAATATCGCTGCTGCACTTATTAGCCAGAGCCAGAAGCTCCCTGAAAGATAGGCGAACCAACCGAACAGTGAGAACCAGAGCCAGGCACTTGCTGCAGGCCAGGTGTAAGAAAGGAGCAATACTTTGGCTCCTGCTGCTCTCCAGCCCACGTTCAGAATTAGGCAGAAAACCACTAGGCCCATGGTGAACATTAGCACTGGAGCTGTGCGAGAAAAGGCGAGCACCACAGCAATCGATGTGCATGATGCCGCCGCTAAAGTAAGGAAAATATTTTCGTGATCTTGATCGTGTAATTTGAGATTCATGTGAATTCCATATTTGAGTTATTTAGTTGAGGCGCCTAGTTAGCGTTTGGTCAGGAGCCAGTTGATGGTAAAGATGCAGAGCCCGCCGACAGTGGCAGATTCCCAGCTATCTACTGAGAGATAGCCAGGAAACCAGGAGGCCATCAGTTGCAGTTGCAGCACCGGAATGAACATCTGCAAGGCATAGATCATCAGAAGACCAAGGCCTAGGGTCGAGATGGCGAATAGACTTAAAAAGAGACTGAGAAACCAACCGACTACCGCGAAGAGAAAGCCGCAGATAATGCCTTGAGGAAGGAAGCTGCCATGCATTTCGATACCAGGCACGATAGCCGGAAAGACGAAGCTAAAGAGAATTGCTGAAAGGAGGATGTGGGCGATAAATTTCATATGTTCTAGTGTGGTTGTGGTGCAGTTATGGGTTGGGAATGGCAAGAACAGAGACAGTGGCACAGACTTTGTTTTCATTGCCTGCTTCTGGGTTCAGTTCGTAGCGTATGCCGTCTTCAGCGACGATGTAGCCGCGTTCTCTCAGCTCTGCGACGAGAGTTTGATTCAGTCTGTGTGGTGACAGAGTTACTTCGCCGCCGTTAGCGTGTTCGCTGCTGCCGCTTTGGACGCTCAGGTTGGCGCCGATGGCTTCAGCCTGGTTGCCTGATAGCGATACCTTGGAGAAGGCATATCCCGCTTTCTTGCCTGAACTCGTGATCAGATCTTGCAGTTCTTCGTTGTCGAAGAAGACGCTTACCGGGGCGGGAAATCTCACTATACCTGGCGCAGTGAGTGGTGTCGCGGGCCAAGTATCTTCTGTCTGGCTAACTTCGGTAGCCGCTAAGGCGGTTGCTCTCACGACTGTTGCCCCGGCTTCTTTGCTGTTGCTGAAGACCAGGCTATTCAACGCTAAGGGAGAACCCTCATCACTGGCTGCTTGATATATGGCCGTGGTGATGAGTTCTGTGCTTAGGGCGACAGTAGTAGATTTCTTATCGAAGGCTTCAGAAATAGCACCGGGGCGCATGAACATATAGCCAGTTACATTGCCTTGCTCGTCACAGTGGATATTGACACACTCAAATTTGGCTTCGCCTTTACTCCACTTTCTCAGCGATAGGCTGAGTAAGCGAGTGAGATCGTCGCGGCTAAAGTGGTGTTGCAGTTGGACCATAGTTTCTCCGTGTTCGTGTGCCGATTGTTCGGTGATTGTTTAGTCGGTGATTGTTTAGTCATCTGAGGTGAAGGCATGAATGCCGAAATAAAAGACTTGCTGAGTGACAACAAAAGCTAGCTGCCACCAAGTAACTTTGTCCATGAAGCTTACTGTTGGCCCGGGGATCGCAGCAAAGACAGTAGCGGCTAACCCACAGGCAATAGCAAGAGCGATGGCCCATATAACTACGTGAATTTCGAGTTCTCCATTGATTGCACAGTGCGTCAGAGAGAAATAGCTGAGCATGGCAATAGTAAGCACTGCTGCTATAGATAAACCAATAGGCTGTGGTAATAGCTGAGAGGCTGCTGCTGTAGCAGCGATGCCAGCGATATATGCAGGAACCACGAGAAATGTTTTTTTTATGGTCATGATTTTTCCTCAAAGATTTTGATGAATAGGCAAGAGCAACACCAATACAGCGGTGTTGCTCTTGCTTGGCAGTGATTTACTGGAAGCTAAACTAGACTAGGCTAGATTAGAAAGGATTAGGCCAGGTAGCCTTACTTCTTGTCGCAAAGCTGGTCGAAGGGTGTTTTGCCGTGACCGGTTTCACTAAGGCGGCCATGCCATTTGGAACGCGCTAGGTAGCACAAAAGCTCGGGGTTTTTCGCCAGTTGTTCAGCTTTTTGTGTCATAGCCTGCGACTCAGCGTCTGCATTCATTCTGATGTTGGCAGCTTCAGCTTCGGCGTTACGAGTAATTTTTGCTGCTTCGCCTAAGGCTCCCTGTACTTGTGTTTTTCTTTTTGAGTCAGCACGGTCAAGTTCTTGGGCGCGAACGGCTTTGTTTTGCAAAGCGTCTTCGAAGATTTTGGTGAAGTGGGCAGCAGTTAGCTGGATGCCTTGAATTTCAATCAAGCGAGTATAACCGCGTGCTTTGGCTGACACATCTACCCAATGCTGCAGGGCCAGTGCCATGTCTTGTTGCGCTTTTTCTCGTTGATAGAAAAGGTCTGTTCCTGTGTAATGAGCTGTCACTGCCTTAGCTGCTTCCTGCAAGCCTGTGATCACAATATTATTTTCTACATCTCCTTCAAGACCTACGACTTGATAAGTCTCAGCCGCAGCGGAGCCTAGAATGGTGTATTGCACTGTTGCTGTGCCATCTAAGAGCTGTAAGTCGATGGTCGGTGCGCTGATTTTGATGTTGGAAATAGACCGAGCTTGCACATGCATTTCGGTAATTTCACACCAGGGAAGCTTGACGCCGGTACCAGCCTCTAATGGCTGCCCGCGAACAGCTCCGTAGCAAGTTTCGATACCAACGTTGCCGAAGCTCACAGTGTAAAACGGTTGACCGAAAAACAGCATCAAGAGAAAGAGAGAGACTGTATACAAGCCAGTGTTGACTAAGAATTTGCTGGTGATATTCATGGTTTCTCCTCTTTTAGTTTGATGGTTGGTCGGTAGTTGCTGCTGCTGTTGTTTCAGCCGCTTTGCCAACCGGTGCAAGAATTACCGAGGTGTGGCCGCCTTCTGGCAGATCGGTATTGCTTGGCTCGCCGTTCCATTTTTCCAGTTGGATAAATGGCGCCAGCAGGCTGTTTAACTTTGATGCTGCCCCCATCTTTTCAATGGCATAGGCATTGGCGTCACCGAGTAGTTTGGTACTGGTGGCTTTAGCCTTGCCTTGAATTTCTAACGATTGCCCATCAGCGTCTGCTTGGATGATATCGATCTGTTTTACAATTTCCGCTGTTAAGCGCTTTTGTTCTTGTTCAACTTTAGCCTCAACACTCTTGTTGAAAGGCTCAGAGAAATTGAAATCAAGACAGGCGATTTGAATAATTTGCACAGCTCCTGCTGGCACCTTGTACTCAGCTAAACGAGCATCAACAGCGGTTTGTAAGCGTGTTTGAATGTTCGCCACCAATTCTGGCCGTTTTTTTACCAGGTCTTCAGGTGAGTAGGTTGGAGTTTCTGCTTGCGCAGAGGTCTGAATCAAAGGATCAAGAATCTTTTGCTTCAGGGCTTCGAAGTTGCCAATCTCCTTAAGCAAGGCGCCCGAGTACTCTGGGTGGACAAAAAGCTCGACACTCCAGTCAGCCGACAGTACTTGCTGGGTGTTGTCCCGTGGCTGTGAAGTGTGATTCTCAGCACTGGTACGAGAGGGATAGAGTTGAACGGATTCCACGATTGGCCATTTGAAGTGCAGGCCGGGTTCGTAGCGCTTCTCGACTTTCATGCTGCCCATGAAGTTTAAGAAGGCAGAATTGCCCGCCGGTACAGCGAACGTAAACATGTGGAAGAGTAGGCCGAAGACGAATGTGCCAGTCAGTACTGATAGGCTTACATTGTGGTTTCCTAAGGCGGTCTTTACGTTGAACTCATCATATTGATCAGTCATGGTTTGGTCCTGTTGGTTTGTTTGTATGTTTGAATGCGCCTCTGCCCAGAGCGAAAACTAGGCAGAGGATTTTGTGGTCGATTTTAGTTACTGCTTGCGCCGTTTATGCCAGCGAAGATGTCGAGATCGCGCTTGTCGTGCTCAGCTTGCACTGCGATACTGCGCTTCTCTTTGGCGGCGATAGCAGCTTGGCTATGTGCTTCTTCAAGGGCTGCTTGTCCTCTTGCTAAAACTTCAATTGCCTTAGTTAGCTGGGTGTCTTCGCCGGTAAATGGATTATCAATGAAGGCGTCAGGCAGCTGTACTTCATAGTCAGGGATAATACCGGCACCAAGAGCGGCACCGCCTGGTAAGAAGCGGAAGGTTGTGATTTTTACAGCTGAGCCAAAGTCGATAGGCTTAAAGGCTTGCCCTACTTCTTTGCCAAAACTAGGTGTACCAACGACCGTTGCCAGCCCGTTAACTTGCAGCATACCGGCCAGTATTTCGGAGGCGCTAGCGCTCATGCCGTTGACTAAAACAACAATGGGCACATCTGGCAGCACGCGAAAGACGCGAGCTGTGCTGCGGCTCTTCACGACGTTGCCATTTTCCAGCATCTCTTCTACGTAATGGTCTGCTTCTAGCCTTTGCCGTACCTCTATGCTGCGATCGCCGTCTCTTTGTTGAATGGTGATAGTGGTGCCTTTTGCCATGAGCGTTTGGCCCATATCTAGGGCTTCGTTCATCACTCCACCGCCATTGTTCCTGAAGTCAATCACTAACCCTTTGAGAGCACAGTCTCTATTGGGCTCGTAAGCTTTGATCACTTCCAGCAGTTGCTTAGTATCGTAAGGCAGTGTTTTGCCGGTACAGGCTAAGTACAGCGCATCACTGAATTCACCTGCTACGGCATGGGTGAAGTTCATCACTTTGACCTGAAGAAAGTCGTTGTCCAATAGTTTGGTGCTAACTTGAGGAAAGTGCACAGCTTGGCGAGTTATGGTAATTTCTTTGTCTGTGAAAGAGCCATCAATAGGTCGTTTCACCGAGAGAATTACTTGCGAGCCTTCTTCACCACTACCTTTGATGGCGTCAACGACTTCATTCAAGGTTCGGCCTATGGTTGTTTTGCCATCAACCGCTACAATCTGATCTCCACCTAGTAGGCCTGCTTTTTCTGCCGGAGTATTGGCTGCCGGAGCAGGGTAGACCACGATTGGGGTGCTTTCACTGATCAGGTTTAAGCTTTTCAAGGCTTCTGCTGTTGGGTTTTCTCCCAGTGCTTTTAAGGCGCTCTTCATACCCATGCGCATCATTGGTGCGCCGATACCGACCAGATTGCCTTGGGTTGATTGAAGTAGCGCACTGGCTTCTTTAGGGGGCAGAAAGGCCGTGTGCATTTCGTGTAAGTCGTTAACCATCTTTTTGATGGCTATGTAAGTGTGCTCTTGATCATCGAGCATGGTGCCCTGATCGTAGCGGTGCTGCCATTTTTCAATGTAAGCACTGCGCTTGGCTGGGTCCATTAGACTCAGATCAGATTTGACCACAACACCAAAGACACAGTCGTAGAGAACTTTGCCGTTAAATGGTTCTTTGTTTTCACTGTTGCAAGCGATCGGTATTTCGCTAGAGACAGCGACTGCTTGCGGCTGTGGCTCGGAGGGTTGACTAGATGGCAGGAAAATTCCTACCAGTGAAAGGGTAATCACAACTGACGCGATGCCAGCTGCGAGGACCGATTTTGAATACGACAGCTTCATAGGTAGCTCCTAAAAATGTTTGTGCCGATGGTGTGCATCAGGAAAGTGAGCATGGCTATGCGCCAGGGGCTCGTGACTGTGAACATGGGTATGCGGTTTGCCCGGGGGTATATCGCTGGTATGTAAATGAGCATGATTGTGATGCTCGTCATGGCTGTGCTTATGGGCATGAGTTGTCGCTTCATGCACGTGGTAGTGACTGTGACTTTCGCTCAGGTGCAACCACAGGCCTAACGCCATCAGTGCTGAGGCGACCATGAACGATGGAGTTATCGGTTCATTGACTAGTACGATGGCGATCAGTGCGCCTACGAATGGAGCTAGAGCGAAGTAGGCTCCAGTGCGAGCTGTGCCGAGGTGGCGCAAAGCAAGCACGAATAACACCAGGCTTACGCCGTAGCCAAGAAAACCCACCAGAAGAGCAGCGCCTATGTAGATAGGTCCTGGAGCTGTGAGTGCTGCTGTTGTGAATTTTATTGCCAAAGAGACGTTTACTAGGCCAGCAAATAGCCCTTTGATACAGGTAATCTGCACTGGGTTAGCGTTGGATACTTTTCTAGTCAAATTGTTGTCGACGGCCCAACCTAAGCAAGCTCCGGCTATTAGTAGCAGGCCACTGTAATTGGAACTTGCAGCACTAGAATCTAGTTCTGCTCCTGATAATACGATTCCACCAGAGACGACAGCTACCATGCCGAGAAAAATGCGCTTGTCGCAGTTTTCGTGAAAGACCAACCAGGCAATCAAAGCCGTGAATACCCCTTCTAAATTAAGAAAGAGTGAGGCTGAGGAGGCCCTGCTTATCGACAATCCGAACATTAGCAGGGCAGGGGCAATGATGCCACCAAATAGTATGGCACCACCTAGCCAGCCGAGGTCTGCCTTTTGCAGAGAGGCTTCGCCGTTGTTTGCTTGGCGGAAGAGCTTCGTGGCCAGCAGATAAACGGCTAAGCCAATGCTGGAGCCAAGATAGAAGAGGCCAGCTAAGAACAGCGGTTGGATTTGAGTTTCAACCAGCAGACTCTTAGCAAAGGGGGTGGTAATGCCGAATAAGACAGCGGCAAGAAGTGCATAGATGACTCCTTTCGCTGGCATCTTTGAGTTTGTGCTGGGTTCCATAGCTGCAACTTAATTGTTTTCAGGATATTGCTTGGCGATGTTGATCTCGTCAACTTTCACTCCGTGCGTGACTGAGCGTATGCCAACAATAAATGGAGCTATGTAGGCCATTTTGACGCGCAGTTTGTTCATTGTTATGGCATCCCCTTTCCAGGCGGTAAAGGAGGCTGCAACGTCTTGGTAAACGCCGTAGCTAGGGCCGTCGATGGCCAGATGTTCTTCTCGTAATTGGCAGAGCTGCCAGTAGCGATATGAGCTAAGCAAGACAATAGCAGTGGCTATGGTGCTGATAGCTAGAAGGAAATAAATCATGTTGTCATTCTCATTAGTGGGTTAAATGGAGGGCTGCTCCGAGAGTTAGAAAGTGGTAGTCAAGCGAAAAGGTCAAAAATGAGAACGTCCATGTTCTCGGCTCTGTGAGTTAAGCGACTACTTGCCTTCGTTTGAATCTTTTTCAGCTTGCGTGCGTTTGTAGTGGCGGTTGCCCATAAAGAAGCTGCCACCGAAAGCAATACCAGCCCAGAAGACAATTGTTATGCCGCCTTGAAGACCGAGCAGTGTGCCAGCAAATATGGAGGCCGCAACTGCTCCGACAATGGCCCAAGTTTTGCTTTGTTTGGATAAGTTTGGACCTTTTGCACCCAGCCAGTAACCGATGGCAAAGGCCACAACGATGACGATGGTACCTACTGTTTGTACGTTTTGGTGAGCGGCGATATAGCCTGGGCTACCTTCGAACATGAGGTCGTTTGGATCTACTTGATTAAACATGGTGTTTACCTATTTTGTGTTGGTGATTGTTGTGTGCTTTTCGTCGAAACGAAAGTTGGGATCAAGCGAAAGCTTCCCTGCCCTCGCTTGAATGTTTTTGTTGCTGCTGCTGCTGTTCGCTATTTAAGCTCTGCGAACAGAAAGTCTTTCAAACCGTGGCCACAGCTTTTTCAGCTCTGTTTCTACTTGAGCGTCGCTAACATAGACTGGCTCGAATTTGTTCCACAACTCTAGCCATTCGGCTCGAGCAATGGTTTCTTTCACAACCAGCAGGTCAGCCAGTGCGTGCAAAAATTGCTCTCTTTCAAGCAGAGCACGAATTGCCATGCGGCAGCCGGTAGCCAATTTAACCAAGATTTCTTGGTCGATCTGGTTGCTAGACTCATTTGACAGACCATAAGCACCAGCACCCATGCCCATTTGTCTACCGAGGTTGGGGTTCTCTTGGTCTGCACCAACAGAAAGGGCACCAAGCTTGGACATGCCAAATTTTGTTACCATCATTTTGGCGATGTTGTAGGCTTGTTTTAGGTCGTTGCTATTACCTGTAGAAGCGGTGCCTGTGTACATGCGCTCGGCAATTGTTGCTCCTACTGCTGAGGCGATTCTACCAAGTAATGCTTCTTCTGTTTGCACGGGGCTTGTGTTGTCTGGAGTGGCTTGCATATGGCCACCAGTGCCAGCTGCACCAACTATTGTCAGACGACGCAAGGCATTGCCCCATTGGTGAGCCCAATGTTTGTTGGAAGCTAACCAGCGTTGATAGCCTGCTTCCGTCACCAAGCCGTGGCCACCTTCGTGGTAGGCCAACATTCTTTTGACCGAAGGGTCTTGTCTGCGTGAACTGCTTTTTGATGCCAATGCTTTCATCGTACCTTCGATGATGGCATCTTCTATGTCAGCAGAAGTGATTTCGGTAGGTAACTTTTGGCCTAATTTCTTAGCTGCTGTCACTCTGCGCATCATTAGAACAACCGAGCGGTTCATCAGCTCAGCAATGTCAGCACCAGAGAAGCTCCAGGTGCTGTTGGCGATGTGATCGAAATCTACATCTTTAGCGAAAGTTTTGCCTTTGCGGTGAACTTCCAGAATCAGCTTTCTGGCATGCAAATCCGGTGCTTCAACTGTGATGGTTTTGGTCAGACGACCAGCACGCAGTAAAGCTTTGTCTAGCACGTCTGCTCTGTTAGTAGCAGCAATGACATAGACCCCGGGCATCTTGTCGAAGCCGTCCAGTTCTACCAGCAATTGGTTCAGGGTTTGTTCTCTTTCGTCGTTGCCGCCACCCATGCCTGTGCCACGTTGTCTACCAACAGCATCGATTTCGTCAATGAAGATGATGCATGGTGCAAGCTTTTTGGCGTCTTCGAAGAGATCTCGCACGGCTTTTGCACCCATGCCAACGAACATTTCTACGAAGTCAGAGCCCGATATGCTGATAAAGGCAACACCGGCTTCACCTGCGATACAACGAGCCAAAAGGGTTTTACCGTTACCGGGTTCACCCACCATTAACGCACCTCTAGGCACCACAGCACCATGTTTGGCAAGAGCTGTGGGGTTTTGCAGAAATTCGATGATCTCAACACTTTCAAGCTTAGCTTCGTCATTGCCAGCGAATTTGTCGAGTTTTTCTGTCACTGTGCCTTTTTGGTAGATGCGATGTTTGGGTGTTTTGTTCTTGCCAGCGTTCATCGGATTGAATCTTTTGAACAAGAAGAGCATCACACCGGCCATAATCAAGTATGGAATCCAGGCTGCGAATATTGTCCAGACGGCTTCACGCCATGTACCCGTTTTAGCTTTTACGGGCAATTGGTAGGTACCGTCTAGAGGAATATGTTTTTCGTCGGCCAGGGCTTTGACAGTGGGCCATTCTCCCGGGGGGAGACCAGCTGTCATCGGTGTTGTGCCGATTCTTTTTATAGTGATGACCGGGTTGCCCCAGGTATCTCTACCGGAAGTTATGCGTTCAATCTCGCCATTGTCTTTCTTGATCAGGCTGAGGGCGGTATCGAAGCTTCTGATGCCGTCGCCTTTTTGGGCAAACTGCAAGGCGTCATATTCGGCAGGGCCTGCGCTGAAAAGATTGGTGATAAAGAATATGACCAAAAACACGCCGACCATGATTAACCATTTTGGCACTGTTTTTAGCCAAGCAGGCAATTTGGGGAAGTTAGGCTTTTTCATGTGAATTCCTCGTATGCCATCAGAGCTGCAGTCGTATGCAGCTCTTCGGGCTCATTGGTGAACGGTTGATAAGATGGATAAACGGACTACTTCTCTTGCTCGGTCAAGCGGCGTTTATAGCTGCGGTTGCCCATGAAGAAGCTTATGCCCAGAGCAATGCCGGCCCAGAAGACAATGGTGATGCCACCTTGAAGGCCTAAGATAGTGCCAGCAAAAATGCCGACAAGAACTATGCCAACTATGGTCCAAGTTTTGTTTTGCTTGGACAGACTTGGACCTTTATTGCCAAGCCAGTAGCCCAGGGCAAATGCCAGAGCCACTACGATCAAGCCTACTGTTTGTACATTCTGATGTGCGGCGATATAGCCTGGGCTGCCTTCGAACATCAGGTCGTTTGAGTCTACTTTGTTGAAAATTGCCATTGTGTTTACCTACTGAATGATTGATTTCTGTGAAAAGAAAGGTGTGGATTGTGCTAACGGATGGCGTCCCTGCCTTCTGTTAGCCTTGTGAGATGCTGCGACTGCTTACGCTTCTACTTTGCTTGAAAGCTCGACGAAACGAGGCCAGAACTTTTGCAATTCAGCTTCGATGCGCTCTTCGCTAACCACTGCCGGTTTAAATTGATTCCACAGCTCTACCCATTCGGCGCGAGCAATGGTTTCTTCTACTTCCAGCTTTTTCACCAAGGCGTGCAAGAACTGCTCCCTTTCTAGCAAGGCGCGCAGGGCTATGCGAGAACCAGTAGCTAACTTGCGTAAAATTTCTTGGTCGATTTGGTTGCTTGATTCGTCTGACAGGCCGTAAGCTCCAGCGCCCATGCCCATTTGACGACCCAGGTTGGGGTTGTCTTCATCGGCACCAACTGAGATAGTACCCAAGTCAGACATGCCGAATTTGGTTACCATCATTTTGGCATAGTTGTAAGCTTGTTCTAAGTCGTTGCTGTTGCCGGTGGTGGCAGTACCAGTAAACAAACGTTCTGATATTGTTGCCCCAACAGCGCAGGCGATTTGACCTATTAACGCTTCTTCAGTTCTCACACTGCTGTTTGTATCTGGAGTGGCTTGCATATGGCCACCGGTACCAGCTGCACCAACAATAGTTAAGCGACGCAGAGCGTTGCCCCATTGATGTGCCCAATGTTTTCCTGAAGCCAACCAGCGTTGATAACCATCTTCTGCCACGACGCCATGACCACCTTCGTGGTAGGCCAACATGGTTTTGATAGCTGGGTCTTGTCTGCGTGAACTGCTTTTGGATGCCAGAGCTTTCATCGTTCCTTCAATGATGGCATCTTCGATGTCTACTGAATTGACTTCTTCTGGCAGGTTCTTGCCCAATTTCTTGGCAGCAGTGACTCGACGCAACATCAAGATAACACTGCGGTTCATCAACTCAGCAATGTCAGCACCAGAGAAGCTCCAGGTACTGTTGGCGATGTGATCGAAGTCCACATCTTTGCCGAAGTTTTTGCCCTTGCGGTGCACTGCAAGAATGAGCTTTCTGGCGTGCAAATCAGGTGCTTCGACAGTGATGGTTTTTGTTAGGCGACCAGCACGTAGCAAAGCTTTGTCTAGCACGTCTGCTCTGTTAGTAGCAGCAATGACATAAACGCCAGGCATTCTTTCAAAGCCGTCCAGTTCTACCAACAACTGGTTCAGAGTTTGCTCTCTTTCGTCGTTGCCACCACCCATACCGGTACCGCGTTGTCTGCCCACCGCATCGATCTCATCAATGAAGACGATACATGGGGCATGTTCTCTGGCGTCTTTGAACAGGTCACGTACAGCTTTAGCGCCCATACCAACAAACATTTCGACAAAATCAGAGCCTGAAATGGTGATGAATGACACGCCTGCTTCGCCAGCGATACAGCGCGCTAGCAGAGTTTTACCGTTGCCGGGTTCACCGACCATTAGGGCCCCTCTCGGCACAACACCGCCATGTTCGGCTAGTGCTGTTGGGTTTTGCAAGAACTCGATAATCTCAACACTTTCTTCTTTGGCTTCATCATTGCCAGCGAATTTGTCGAGTTTTTCAGTTATTGTGCCTTTGGGGTAGATGCGGTGTTTGGGCGATTTCTTCTTACTTTGGGCCATGGGGTTTTGAGTCATCATATAAACCCAGACACCAATGATGATGAACATTCCGCCATAACCAGCCAGAAATGAGACAAAGCCGCCATTGCCTTCGTCAGGCTTTAATGGTGGTTGATAAGTGCCATCAATTTCTATGTTTTTAGCTTTGGCAGCTTGTTTAATTTCGTCATAGCCTCCTGGAGGTGTTCCTGCCGTAACTGAGGTTTTGCCTTTGAACTCGATGGTAACTACGGGGTTGCCGAAAGTGTCGTAGCCGAAGACCACTGCATTAACAGAGTCGTCGCTTTGAACTGCTTTAAGGGCTTCGTCGTAGGTGGCAACTGAGCTGCCCAGTAGTGGGTTCATTGAAGGCGCTGAAGGACCGGCGATCTGAAAAAGCAAATACAGTGCAGCAACGCCGACAAATCCGATGAGCCAGTTTCTAGGCGAGTTCGGATCTTTGTTTGGATCTTTGTTTGGATCTTGGTTCTCGTTCATGTTGGTATCCTCTAAGGCCCTCCGAAGCTGGCGTATGCTCGGCTAGGAGGGCTGGAAAAAGCGCAAAATGGAATGCGCCAAAGTCTAAGGAGACAGTGACGCATCGTGGGGCCATCATTCTCAACATCTCTACGTCAGAAACAACGACACCTTGGTGCAGTTGTTATTGGGGATAGAGGGTGTATTTCAGTGGGTTTGAAATGGAGATGACTTCTTTAAGAAAAAGTGAAGAGACGAATGGCTAGTTCTCACCTTATAGAAGCCTTCGGGTCAGAGGCAATCAGAACTTGTTGGAAACTGATAGATTCTACTGGCTCAGTTGGCGCTGGTGAAACGCTTGCCGCTGCTCTTCGTGGGTCACTTGGTTAGGGGGAGTGAGCGCCCTAGTGCAGAGCTTTACAGTGCTGACTGAAGCAGTCCGCTTTGTGTTCGATTGCTGGGTCACTTGCAGCTAGGGCGATGGCAAAAGGGCAGCTAGGCACTACTTGTTTCCTTTCTTTCCCTTCTCTTCTTTGGCTTTGGCGGCCTCAGCCTGTTCTTTTTCATGGCGTCTAATCCAATCATCTTCTAATGATTTGCCGCGAGCTGTTAGACCGCCAGTGGTGTTGGTAGCCGTGGGCATGTGATGCACAGCATCGTGTCGAGCTTTGAGCTGTTCTAGTTCGCTGCCAGAACTGTTGCTTGCCTCGTTGTTTGTGGCAGCCGATTTTGGGTCGGTTTCGCTCATGTGTTTACCTTCAATTTGATGGCTTTTTGCAGGCCTAAGCCTGTGTCTATTCTAGTTTCTGTTCTTGTTGATTTTCTGGCGCCGAGCACTGGGCACAGGGCAGAGCTTGACCAGGAACGATGTTGCAGAAGTTTGGTGGAGTCAGTGCCAGTTCTTTTGGTGCTGCCATGCCTAGAGAAACGCATAGCTGAATCGCTTGTTCAACGGTCATGTCTGAGTCACTTACTTCTTCAGCAGGGTAGGCTACGACTAAGCCGCTGATGGGGTTGGGTGGTGTGGGAATGAAGACCAGTACATATTTGGCACCATTGGTTATGTTGGTAACTTCATTGGTGACAAAGGCAATGGTCAATCCTCTACCGGAGACAAAAGGTACAAACACAACTCTTTTGAATTTGCTTGTGCTGTCTGAACTACCAACCATGTCAATGATTTTTCTCAGCGAACCATAGACTTTACCGACGCCCTGGATCTTGAGAATTTTCTGTTCCAGCCATTTGAAGATACTGTTGCCAATGCGCCAAGAGACAATTGCTCCTAAGGAATA